>RDYJ01000011.1 GCA_004293145.1 Nostocales cyanobacterium
AATATGCTTTTTCTAACAATTTTAAGGGATTATCCCAACGACGAATAATTTGATAGGGTGCAACAGTGCGTCTTTGTTCTATAATTCCCAAAGATTCTATACTATTTAGATGTTGTTGTAATGCTTCTGGTTGAATACCTAAAACTGGGACAATTCCCATTTTTTGATTGATGATATCATCTGTTAAAACAGAAGTTTCTTTACTAAAATCTCGCTCCCAAAGTTTAGCTAAGAAATACCCAATTAAATAAGGGTTAGGAAGTTGCGCTTTTCCTGTTTGATAGGTGTCTGTTTTTATTTCTTGGAGAAATTGACAATTAGCTAATGCTTGTTGTTCGGTGTAAGTTCTTAAAATATATTTGAATCTTTCAGGAACTGCTTTAGCAGGTTCTTCAAATATAGGAATACTGTTTTGAAATAAATTATCTTTTGTAAAAGTGGGATTTTCTGGTAAAAATGTATAAATAAAATATGTCCATCCTCCCCATTCCGCAGGATTTTCAGGAGTTTTATTCACACCGTAATTGCCAAAACTTAAATAAAAGTGCATGAACCAATCAGTTACAATAGATTGTAAATGAGGATCATGTTTTAATACTAATTTTCCTTCTGGACTTAAATAGTTATCTTCTACTAAACCGGATCTAATTGCCCAACTTTTGATTTTACCAACTTTGGCATTACCTAAACCTGTTTTTGCCATCAGGTTTTCTAAGGTGTCTTTTAAACCTTTTTCTGCTGACGCTGCTTCTAAGATTTTTTTTATTTCTGTTTTCTTGAGGGGAAAAGTACCGTTGAAATGCAGTTGCATTTTAGTCATAGTCTGTTCAGTATTCAAAAATATTAATTTTATCAGTGTTTTTACTGGAAAAACGTAAATCGCACTTACAAATAAAAACTGGTATTTGGTTAAATGCGATGGCAATATTTTCAGTCTTGTTTAAGTGCTGATTTTATTATAATGTATATAATGAGGTTTTAAAAGTCAAATATTCAAGTCTGAGATCCCCGACTTTTTATTTGTTGCTGTCAAAAAAAATGCAGCTAATGTTCAGAAGTCGGGGATTTTAGTCATTTAACCCACAGAAATAACTTGCGGTTGAATTGCTAAATTTTCAGTTGCAGTGAAAACCTCTTGTCTAGCCCATTGATCTGCTGATAAAATGTCATCTAAAGAAGGATTTTGTTTGTTATCAGTTTGATGGCGATCGCACACCCATTCAATACACCGAGCAATATCTAAATAGTGAATCTTCTCATCTAAAAATAGTGCCACAGCTTGCTCATTTGCCGCATTTAAAACCGCTGGCATAGAACCACCTGCTCTACCCGCTGCATAGGCCAAACCCATGCAAGGATACTTTTGATGATCCGGTTCACGGAAAGTTAAATTTCCAGATTTTACTAAATTCAATCTTTCCCAATTGGTGTAAATTCGCTCTGGCCAAGATAAAGCATAAAGCAGAGGTAAACGCATATCTGGCCAACCAAGTTGAGCTAAAACCGAAGTATCTTGTAACTCAATTAAAGAGTGAATAATACTTTGAGGATGAATGACAATTTCGATATCATCATAATCCACCCCAAACAAATAATGAGCTTCAATGACTTCTAAACCCTTATTCATCAAAGTTGCAGAATCTACGGTGATTTTTCGCCCCATTGACCAGTTAGGATGTTTAATAGCATCAGCTACTTTTACTTCTGGTAACTTTTCCACAGGCCAATCTCGAAAAGCACCACCGGAAGCAGTCAATAATATCTTTTTTAAACCACCTTTAGGAACACCTTGCAAACATTGAAAAATCGCCGAATGTTCGGAATCTGCGGGTAATAGTTTCACTCCGTGTTTTTCCACCAAAGGTAACACCACAGGAGCGCCGGCAATGATAGTTTCTTTGTTTGCTAAAGCAATGTCTTTACCCGCTTCAATAGCAGCGATAGTGGGAAGCAAACCCGCGCAACCAACGATACCAGTAACAACCGTTTCGGCATCACCATAACGAGCAACTTCTATCACTCCCGCTTCCCCAGCCAGTAAAATAGGTTGGGGGTTGAGGTCTTTAATTGCCTCCTGAAGTTCTGGTAATTTATCAGCGGCAGAAATTGCGGCAATTTGGGGGCGAAACTGGCGAATTTGCGCCGCGAACAACTCCACATTGCGTCCAGCAGCCAGACCAACTATGCGAAACTTATCAGGGTGTTCAGAGACGATATCTAAAGTCTGAGTACCAATAGAGCCGGTAGAACCGAGAAGAGTAATAGCTTTCACAATGATTTAACAATTTACGGATACTCTTAACTATAAATTGTTCAGGACTCACTCTGAACACCAGTTGCTAGTTAAGTGACAGGGAAGAGGTGATAGGAGGCAAGAGTTGGCTAATTTTTAATCTTTATCTGTCTAAAAATCCCTGTGTGTTACCTGTGTTTTAACTAATTTCCTGACTGTTTCAGAAACGAATTTATCTCACGATTTTTAAGTTCGCTACAAGCCCCCGGACGTTTATAAATACAAGTTCCTTGCCAACATTTCTGCAAAGAATAATTTTGGTATGCCGATGGTATGGGAAAATTACCAACAACATAATTAAAGCCTGGATTTAAAAGTTCAAATTCCAATTCTTTGTCAACTTGATATATGGGAACATCGCGGTGAAAATAAGTATACCCTCCTGATAACGCCCAATTAACACCCCAAAGTCCAAGACCACATACCTTTTTTTCCTTACTTAAACTTTGTAAAGCCAAAAGATGATTAGCGGTAGCATAGAGGTGCGTCATTTGCAAATTTGTACCAAAAGTAGAGAAGTTTAAAGGGGCATAAATATTAAATCTAGTCAGGAGAGAAATAGACGCAGAAGTCCAGATTAAAATAGAAAGAAATATGGCTATTATGCTGGTTTGGACTGAAGCTAATCTGCGGGAAAATTGTGACACTAATTCACCGGTGCCTATTCCCGCTAATATCAACAACATTGGTAATGCAGGATAAATAAACCGATATTCTTTATGAGCTAAGAAACTGTGAGACAAGATAATAATTAATGCTAACCATCCCAAAATAGGAAGACGACGAAAACCTATCAGAGTGAAAATAATGATTGGTAGGGATAACCACGACCAACTTTTAAGTAAGAAAATAAAGTATTCATACCAAGGAGAAACTCCATAAAGTTTACTTCTCCCTTCCACAAGATTTACCCAAACATTTAACCAAAAAGATTGAAAAGGATAAGACCAAGTAAAACCATCTACAGTTCCAAAGATGAGTATGGGAGCGATGATACCTAAGATCATTGGCAACCATTTATTACGCCAATCTTTTCTACAAATGTAGACTACTGCAAATGCTATAGCTGGGATTAAATGGATTCTTAATGCTAGAGATATGCCCAACAAACATCCCGATAAACACAGACGATTTCTTGATGAAAATAAATTTTTTTCAACTCCTAAATAAACTCCAGGTAAGAGGAAATGAGTTGCTACAACTTCGGTAAAAGCTTTGGGAGAAAAATAGATAAATTCAAACCAGATAGTACAAATAAAAGCACAAATAAAAGCTGTAATTGTTCCTCCTATTTTTTTCCCCCATACATAAGCAACTACGATATTACTTAGGGAAAGTAAAGACAAAAATATATTAACTCCTATGAGATATCCAGTAGAACCTTCTCCCATCCATGACGTGAGACGCATAATACCTGCTAAAATTCCTGGTAATACCCAGGAACGAATACCGTCTCTAAATTCCCAGGTGACGATACCATTACCGAAAGCTAGTCTATGTGCAGGTTCTAAGGATTGGAAAATTTCATCTGCCCAAAATATATTGGGGAATTTTGCAGCCATGCCCACACGCAGTATTAATGCGAATATAATTAGGATACTTAATAATAGGTAGTCTAGTGTAAATCGGCGATTCATTTGTTATTCTAATTGGATTATATTAATAATAATCTGACGTGATTTAACTATTGTTTTTTGGTTCAGATTCTACAACTTCAAATTTTACTTTATTATATAAATCTTGTAAAGAAATTTCAAAAGGTACAGTGACAAGAGATATGTTTTCATCTTCTTCATCATATTCACATAAATTCCATCTTTTCTTGCTAGTTTTAGAAAATTGTTCTACATGAATGCGGTTTTGGTCAATTAATAAATATTCTTGGAAACTGGGAATTGTTCTGTAAGCTTCAAATTTATCTTCTCTGTCGTAACCTTTAATAGACTTAGATAAAACTTCAATAATTACCTGGGGATTTGTAATTATATCCGTGCGATTATTGAAAAATTCTGGTTCATCTGCAATAATCATCACATCTGGGTAAGTGTATATTAGTCTTTGGGGTATCCACAGACGCACATCACCCACAAAAACTTCGTAATTTTTATCTCTAAAGGAAAAATTCAGCGCAGCGGAAAAATTACCTGTAATGCGGTTATGATTGATAGATCCACCAGCTAGGGGAATAATTTGTCCTTCAATGTACTCGCTTTTGTAGTCAGCGGTTGCTTCTAATTCTAGATATTCCTCTGGGGTGCAATATTGCTTTTCTGTGAGTTGCATATTTTTGATTAGAAAGCTATGTATATTAATTTAGCACATAAGTTTAAATTATTACTTAAAGTGGTGAAATCTTAACTTTCTTATATTTATAGACTATTGCATTAGTGATGTATCCCAATCAGAGTATAATTAAATAATTTTGTAAACAATGTTAGTAAAAAAATATCAAAAATAGTAAACATTAAAATGTAAATTGAGATGGAAAACAAATTAATTTGCTCCCGTAGTCTTGGTTGGATACTTTGTATAAGTACCTTGGTGTTATTTATCTGTAGTAGCGTAAGACATGAATTATTCAAATCAAATGCCTTTGATTTAGGAATTTTTGACCAAGCAATTTATTTAATTAGTCAAGGTAAAGAACCCATTACTACGATACAAGGATTTCACATTCTTGGTGATCATGCTGCTTGGATTCATTATATTTTAGCTTTACCATACAAAATTTACCCAAGTGTCTATTGGTTATTTATAGTGCAGTCATTAGCTTTAGCTTTAGGGGCTTTACCTACATGGTATCTAGCTATTCAAGCAGGATTAAAAGAAAGTCAAGCTATGGGAGTTGCAATTGCTTATTTATTGTATCCCGTCGTCTTTAATGCCAACTTATTTGATTTTCACCCTGAAGTGATAGCTGTACCATTACTTTTAGCCTCTGTTTTAGCAGCAAGACAAAAAAAAATAGTCTGGTTTTCTATATCTATTATCCTGGTTTTAGGATGTAAAGCTGTATTATCTCTCACGGTTGCAGCGATGGGAGTATGGTTAATCTTGTGTGAAAAGCGCCGTTCCTATGGTTTCTTAGCTGTTGTTCTTGGTGTGTTTTGGTTTATTATCGCAACTAAGTTAATTATCCCAGCTTTCAGTGGTGCAGAAGCAGCAGCAGTAGGACGCTATAGTTATTTAGGTAACTCAGTTTTTGGTATTGCTAAAAATTTAATTATTCAGCCAGAACTAACAATAGGAAAAATCTTCTCATTAGATAATTTGATATATTTAATTTTTTTATTACTACCTTTCATTTGGAGTCTTTCCTTTGCCAGCTTCAAAGAATTGACACCTGCTATCCCTTGTGTGGCACTCAACTTAATAGCTGACTATCAACCCCAGAAAGATTTAGTTCATCAATATTCATTACCTGCTTTACCATTCCTAATCTTAGCTGTAATTTACAGCCTAGCTTTAGGCAAAGGTTGGTTACAAACTAGACGTGCAATTATTGTCTGGTCTTTGATAACATTTTTATGTTTAGCAAAATTTACCCATTTTGCAAGTCTGTATTTAGAGTTTCTAGATAATTGGCAAGCTACAAGACAAGCGATGGCTTTAGTAAAAAGCCAAGGTAGTGTTTATACAACCTCACAAATTGCGCCACATTTGAGTCACCGTGATTTAATTAAATTTACAGATGTAGGTTCTCCAAACCAAGATTTAAATATTTTTGATTATGTTTTGTTAAATGTTCGTCATCCTGGTTGGGCAAGTAATAAAGAATTTGCCACCAACTTAGTCAATCAACTTACAAACAAATCAGAATTTAAATTGGAATATAAAGATAACGATGTTTATTTATTCACAAATAAAAAATTAAGAGATTAAAGCACAAAAATTTTAATTAACATCTTAAAATCATTACCAACTAACATTAATTATTAAAATTAATTAATGGTGAAATCAATGTAAAACCATTAACTTCACCTATAACTTTACTTTGAATTAAATTCATTTTCTCCAAAGTCTCTTTATCTAACAACAAATAATATTTATTCGCCAACATTTCCTGCAAACCTTCAACAGAAACAGCAACCACTTGACAATCACTATAAAAATCTAAACTAGGGCGGCCATAACTAAAAGAAGTATAAATTGTTGTTCCTGCTGGAATATGTTGACGAATTAATGCAGCAACTGGTTTAACTGGAAACGCTTCATTTAATTCCCATATCCAAGAATTTGAACTCATTAACAACAATAAAACTAAATACATTCCAGTAAATAAAACAGGTATAAAGTTACGATTTCGTTGGATAACTAACCATGCAGCAATACCCATACTAATTGCTAAAACCATACTCATGATAATTAATGTAGGTTGTGGGTTAGCAAAACTAAAATAAACACAACCTCCCAAACCAGCAACGGTTAAAAAAACAAAAAATCCTCCCAAAAATTTGATATTAAACTTCCCTTCCTGCCAAATTTCACTTAAATTAACACCAATTGCTAAAGCTAAAAATGGATATATAGGCATTACATACCAGGGAAGTTTTGTACTCATAAATGAGATAGTACCAAAGTAAATTACTGTGCCGATAATAATCAAACAACCCCAAACAGTATCACGGTTTTTCCAACTTAAATATAACCCTCCGGGCAAAAACAATAACCAGGGAAAACCATATTTAAGTATTTCCATGAAATAGTACCAAACAGGTCCACTATGACCTTCTACAGATTCTACCAGTCGCGCAAAAGTTTGGGATTGAAAATTTGTTTGTAAGAAATTCTCACCATAATGTTGCCATTGGGCAAAATACCAAGCAATTGGTAAAGCATTTCCTAATAAAATACCTAGCCATAAATAGAAACTTTTAAATAAATAAAACTGTCTATTTGCTAATATAAATAAACCAGCAATTCCCCCCAACAACAAAACTATCATCCCCTTGGTAAGAGTAATTAATCCTAAACAAAAACCAATTCCTAAAGCATAAATTCGCTGCTGACGTGATTTTAAAATACAAAATAATAACAACAAAAAAAATGTAATAACTGCACCATCTAACATTGCTAGTCTGCCATGACGCACCACAGGTAACATGGTCATGTAAACCAAAGCAGTAAATAATGCAGGTAAACTTTGGTTAAAAACTAAATTTCCTACGGAGTAAAGTAAAGGTACACCCAACGC
The DNA here is from genome assembly GCA_004293145.1 of Nostocales cyanobacterium. GTDB lineage: Bacteria > Cyanobacteriota > Cyanobacteriia > Cyanobacteriales > Nostocaceae > RDYJ01. The sequence continues at coordinate 7,488 of RDYJ01000011.1, forward strand.
AGTTAATACTGCACTTGGTAAGCGTGTTGTCCATTCATTTACACCTCCTAAAGAATAAGCAATAGCAATTAACCAGTGTATCAAAGGTGGTTTATTATGATATGGTTCACCTCCTAAAGTGGGATAAAGCCAAACCATTTTATCAATTGGGTTACGGTAAATTTCACGGGCAACTTGGGCGATAGTTCCTTCATCCCAGTCTCTTAAAGGTAAGTTTCCTAAAAATATCAGCCATAGGAACAAAGATGTAAATAACAAACCTAATAACCAGTATTTATTCCTCATATTTAAAAGTCAATTAATGGCAAGAATTTCATAATATTGGTGACAGTTTTTAAAGTCTTTAATTCTGGTATATCTGGTTTTATTTTTTCAGCTATGGCTAATGGTTTTTCAGCTTTTCTGGGTTGAAAGCTATACAAATGTATAAAACCTAAGTAAGTCCATAAATAAGGATTTTGACTATCATATTTAGTTAATTCTGTTAAATTCTGGATTAATTCTGGGGCTTTGCGCTGTAACAGTTGTGATAAAACTAGACTATAACGCCAATTGAGGTTATTCGGTGCGGTTTTGAGGTAATAATTAGCTGCAAGTTCAATTTGTTTTAAATAATCTTGAGTGGGATCATATTGATTTAAATTATCTATCTGTTCAAATATATTTTCTAATTTACCATTTTGTAATTCCGGTGCTAATTGGGAGATACGAGAAACTAAATCTAAAGGTGGTGATTTTTCGATGTTTCCTTGATCTGTCACATTGACGATTACATTAGCATTATTTAAAGGTGTAGTTTGGCCATTTCTTCTATCTAAATAAAGTGCAGATAGTTGATATTTACCTAAAGGTAGGGTTTTGGGAATAAATGTAGATAAATTCTCAGTGACTCTAAAAGTTCCTTGGGGATGACATTTCAAACCACAGTATAAATTTCCTAAAGCAATACCATGATCATGGTACCATTCTCCTTGTTGATTTTGCCATTTTAATAGCAATAAACCATTTTGTAAATCATCCCATTTACCTGTAATTTGATAAGTAACAGGATTATTTTTGGCTTTGATTAATTGATTGGAAATCTCAATCTTTTCTAAAGAAACTGACGTATCAGAATCATTTAATTTTTCGATAACTACATCAGGATTTTGGCGGTGATATAATCTTAATTTATCATTATTTGGTAATTCCCACTCACTTTGTAATTTCAAATCAGGATCAGATTCGACTAAGGATTTTAATTTGCGTTTAGTTTCTCCTTTTTCTCCTGGTTGTTCTGGTTCATTTTCTCTGGTAATATACCAGGAGAAATACTGCAAATCTTGATTGACATCAGCTAATTTCGTGGTTAATTTCCTGCCATGTACACGAAAATCTGCCAATTTACCAAAATAATCTAAAGTAAACTCGTTTATTTGCGTTGTTGAAACCGGAATTATCCCTAAAGTTGAGCGTAAATAAGGGGTTGTTTGGTTAATTTCATCGATCAATTGCGAAAGGGGATATTTTTTAGCATCATCATTAGGTAAATGTTTTCCTCCCCATGCTTGAATTAAGGGTAAGGGAAATAAGTTATTGAGTAAAACTATGATACTTAATCCTAAAGTTGCTAACCTCAATTGATCAAATTTGATATTTTCTATTAAATTGAAAAAATACGCTAAAATTAAACTAATAATTGGCAATACAGGCAGAATAAATCTAATATCTTTGTTTGTACCCAGAGTGCAAAGTATATAACTGCTGACGAGAGCAATTAATAACCAATTTAAACCAGGGTTTTGCCAGCTAGTTTTAATTGCATCCTCAGAAAACTTATGTTTAATTAGATAAACCCATAAAATCCCCAAACTCACACACAATATTGGTAAACCTATAGCTTCTGGTGCAAGGTGGGGATAATATAACCATCCAGCAATAGTTGTCGCAGCAGGATCACCCTCACGTTTTCCCACACTGTTAGCGTGTAAAGCAGAAGTGATAATGGTTAACCAATTGACACTATACCAAGAACCACAAATTAACCAAGCAACAATTAAAGCTAAACCTGATTGAATTAGTTTAATAAATTTCTGGTTCTTAATAAAGTTAATCAATATCCAAATACCAGGAATTAAAATAAACATAAACCCTGTGGGTTTAGATAACATGATTAACCCTAATCCTATTCCCAAGTTGATAGTTAATAACCAGGAAATCAAACCTGTATATTTATCTTTCCAAATAGTTAAAATAGTAAATGTAAATATGACAACTGCTGTTAAACCATAATCTAATAAATAATCCGTTCTCACTATTCCCAAAATCGGAAATAATGTACAAAATATGCTGGCAGTTATAGCAATTTTGCGGTTTTTAAATAAATATTTTCCTAGATGATATACAGACAATATAATTATGGCTGAATATAATAAATTCACTAAACTAGCTTGTTCATATCCCTTGCCAAAGATAAACAAAAAAGGTACAGTGCAAATATAGACAAAAGGAGCGCGATAACTAGGGGATAATTGCCACAAAGATAACCACCATTCACCTGAAAACAAATTAAAACTATCAAAGAGGCGATAATGACTTAATGCTCCTGTTAAATGTGCGCTTTGATCGTGAGCAGGAATAGAATCATCTAATGAAAACCAAGTTATATCTATAAATAATGCCACTACCCAAATAAGTAAGAGTATGAGATAATCTTTTTTTAACTTCGGATTATGCAAGTAATTCATTTTTATAGCGACAGTAAATTTGACTGAGTTTAATTATCTATCTGTTGAAAACAAGTTCTATTTCAATAACAAAGTATTGAGTTTATATATTCGTTGTCAATTCAACTTAAGTAGATTAACAAGTTTATACCAAATTATCAATAACTGTGAATCAGCCCATCTACTCCCTAGTCATCCCCATTTACAACGAAGAAGAAAATATTAGAGAAATGTATAGCCGTTTAACTAATGTCATGGCACAGTTAGATGGTGATGTTGAACTAATTTTAATTGATGATGGTAGCCGCGATCGCTCTTTGAGTATGATCCGCGAACTCCACAATCATGATAGTCGAGTCCGTTACCTGAGTCTAGCGAGAAATTTTGGGCATCAAATAGCCGTCACCGCAGGTTTAAACTTTGTCCAAGGTAAAAGCATCATTGTCATGGATGCTGACTTACAAGACCCACCAGAATTAATTTTAACGATGATTGAAAAATGGCAGGAAGGTTATCAAGTAGTTTATGCCCAAAGGATATCACGACAACAAGAAAGCTGGCTAAAACGCTTAACTGCCTATCTTTTTTATCGCATTCTCAAGCGGTTGGCTAAAGTTGACATCCCTGTGGATACAGGAGACTTTTGTTTAATGGATAGACAGGTAGTAGATATCCTCAATGCTATGCCAGAACGTAACCGTTATATTCGTGGTTTACGCGCTTGGGTAGGTTTTCGACAAACATCCGTGCTTTTTGAAAGAAGTCCCCGTTATGCTGGAGATGTAAAATATACCTTTGGTAAATCTTTATCCTTAGCAATTGATGGTATTATTTCTTTTTCCACAGTTCCTTTAAGACTTGCAACCTATTTAGGTATCATATCTGCTGCTATTGCCTTAATTATGATATTACTTGTGCTTTATTGGCGGATATTTACACCAGTATCTAGCTTAATCGGCTACACATTAATTACAATTGCCATGTTTTTCTTAGGTTCTGTGCAGTTAATTTGTATTGGCATTTTAGGTGAATATATTGGTCGAATTTATGAAGAAGTTAAAGGTCGTCCTCTTTATACACTCAAGGAAACTGGAGGTTTAAAAAAAACTTGATATTTTCAGATTCCCAACTTGTTTATTTAATCGTGCCAATAAATTCTGATTTCTTGCCAGAAGTCGGGTCTCTGAATGCTATGCTCAATTCTTACAACTTTTCTAAGCAGTGATTCTTTTGTGTTTTATCTAAAAAATCAGCATCAAAATACTCAGATAATATCAGTGTCATCACCAGAATTTAGTTTACTATTAATATCAGTCCTCATCAGCGTAGCTGGACAATTTTTATTAAAAATGGGAGCGGTAAAATTAGGTAAAGTAGATGGTGGGAACATTATTAGTCTGATTCTCAACATGATCACCATACCTGAGTTATGATTAGGGTTAACCTGTTATGGTATTGGTGCAATAGCATACATTTTACTCCTCATACCATTTCTGGATAAAGATGGGCTTTATGTTTCCGGTTAAGAGACGTTCCGCCGGACAGTCTCTACCAAATTTTTTTTGGCGCAACCTCACATAGAATGCTTATTTTGACATAATGACAATATTATGACTTATGATTCCTGACTTGTGGATACTTGCAAAAAAATATTTTTCCTCCATTCTTGAAGAGTATCTATCCTCACAAATAAATCAGCTTCGATAATGGGAAACTATTATCAGTTTTTGTTTGGCTGTCTATTTTTTGTATATCTCAAAACAACAATAGTCAGTAGAAAATTTAATTTTTTCTTGAAAAAACAGGAAGTAACTTAAGCCGTAAAATATACGTTTACAGTAATATTACTGTTATTTTGTGCCGTTATTTTGTCGGAGATACTCTATTCCTAAAGACTGGTTATATGGAATAATCATTGATTCATTATCCAACCATGTTGACAAAGGTACAAAAATCATAAATTCCATACTTAAGGAGGTAACTGAATGGTAAAAGCTAAGGTTTAAGGCGAATCAGTATAATTTAACTTCTTAAATTTCGGGATTTCTGTAACTTTCTCTGACACTTTTGATGATTACCAGTAAATAAATTAGTATCTAGTATCTGGACAAAATGTGTTATAACCTACCGTCAGACACCTGAGCGACGATTCAACCTTTGAAGGAGCTATGCAGTGGAAAACAATAAGTCATTTTTTGGGACCCAGGGACTATTAATTACCTTGATTTGCTTAACTGGTACTGTAGGCATTGGTTTCATGATGCTTCTCAAACCAAATGCCTCTGAAGCTCAAAATAACCGTAGCATTACTACCAATGAGTTTGCTGCTAACGTGGGAACTCAGGAGCGGATTGAGCAATTCAAAACCACAATGCTTACTACTTGGCAGCGGGAAGCACAAGCAAAAGGTATTGCTGCTGACGTGCCATCAAGCTTTCAAGGGGTAACAATTAAGGCGGCTACACTTCCTCCAGATCAGAAAGTGATTGCACTCACCTTTGATGATGGTCCTTGGCCAAAAAGTACGGCACAAGTGCTGGATATCCTCAAAAAAAATAATATTAAAGGCACATTTTTTGTTGTTGGACAAAATGTCAAAAATTATCCTGATTTAACTAGGCGCATAGTTGCTGAAGGCCATTCTATTGCTAATCATACCTGGCATCACTGGTATCATCAAATGAACCCACAAGTTGCAGCCTATGAAGTTGCCAATACTTCAGATATTATTTTTAAGACTACAGGAGTGAAAACAGGTTTATTTCGCCCACCAGGGGGGATTATGTCCAATGGGGTAGCTGCTTACGCCAAAAATAATAACTATGCCATTATTATGTGGTCTTCTGACTCCATAGACTACTCTCGTCCTACTGTACCAAAATTAATTAACAACATATTCAATGCCGCAAAACCAGGGGGTATTGTCTTAATGCACGACGGCGGAGGCGATCGCACTCACACCGTCAAAGCTTTACCAGAAATCATCGGTAGATTCCGCAAGCAAGGCTATAAGTTTGTCACCATCCCAGAAATGCTAGAAATGCAAGACAAACAAAAACAGTTAGTTGCTAAGAAGAAGTAGTTAGGAGTTAGGAGTCAGGAGTCAGGAGTCAGGAGTCAGGAGTCAGGAGTCAGGAGTCAGGAGTCAGGAGTCAGGAGTCAGGAAAAAGAATTAATTTTTTCCCTATTACCTCTGAACTGTCACCTGTCACCTGTCACCTGTCACCTCTTAACTGTCACCTAACTAAACAGAACTTAACTGCTTACCAGCTTTTTCAGCTTCCGCATTAGCTTCTGGACTATCAGCTTCTGAAGGTGGAACAACTTGCCAGAATTTAGGTAGATATTCTGACCAGTTCTGTAAAATTAACTGCGCTTTTGGTGAACCTGTGCGATCGCTATGAGCTTTAATCAAATCATACAATTGTTTCTCACCAGCTTCCGTTGCTATACGCTGAATTTGGACAATAGCCTTATTCACCAACTCAGGAAAAGCACCATCTTCATCTAAGAAGTAACCCAGTCCCCCAGTCATACCAGCGCCGACGTTGCGTCCGACTTTACCCAGAACTACAACCACACCACCAGTCATATACTCGCAGCAGTGATCACCAGCGCCTTCAATAACCGCTGTACCTTTAGAATTACGCACAGCAAAGCGTTCTCCGGCTAACCCATTGGCAAATAACACCCCACCAGTTGCACCATAAAGACAGGTATTGCCAACAATGACATTTTGTGCAGGGTTGTATGTAGCTGCTGACGGGGGTTTAATAATAATCTCCCCACCGTGCATCCCCTTACCTACATAGTCATTAGCTTCTCCTGTCAAAGTCAGAGTTAAACCGGGTAAGTTAAACGCGCCAAAGCTTTGACCTACGCTACCTTGGAAATTCAGGTTTATTTGCCCTTCAAAGCCGCTATCACCGTATTGAGAAGCAATAGCACCTGCTAATCTTGCTCCCACCGTTCTGTCGGTATTCACAACCTTGAAAGTTTTGGTAACAGTAGATTGATTTTTGATGGTTGCTTGAATATCTCCATCAGCTAAAATCTGATCATCTAAAACTGGTCCATTACTGTGAACTTCTTCATGTACCAACCAGCTACGGTTTGATTTAGCATCTGGCAACTTAGTTAAACAATCTAAATTGATAGATTGCGTTTTTGTTAGCTTGACATCAGAACGCACAGTGAACAGATCCGCTCTACCAGTCAACTCGCTTAAAGAACGATATCCCAGTTTAGCTAACAAACTACGGACTTCTTCCGCGACAAAATAGAAGAAATTAACTACATGGTCTGGTATACCAGTGAACCTCAGACGTAACTCTTCTTTTTGTGTGGCCACACCCTTGGGACAGGTATTTAAATGACACACCCGCGCCATAATACAACCTTCCGCAATCATGGCGATAGAACCGAAACCGAACTCCTCAGCGCCCATTAAGGCGGCAATGAGGACATCCCAGCCACTCTTTAAACCACCATCAACTCTTAAAATTACGCGATCGCGCAAACCATTATCCATCAACACCCGATGCACTTCACTCAATCCGAGTTCCCACGGACTACCAGCGTGTTTAATAGAACTCAATGGAGATGCACCAGTACCGCCATCATGGCCGGAAATTTGGATAATATCAGCGTTAGCTTTGGCTACACCAGCCGCAATTGTGCCAATTCCGATTTCCGCCACCAATTTCACAGACACCTGTGCTTTGGGGTTAATTTGATGCAGGTCAAAAATTAACTGCGCCAAATCTTCAATCGAGTAAATATCATGGTGGGGAGGGGGAGAAATCAAAGTTACACCGGGTTTAGAACGGCGCAACATGGCAATATAAGGGCTAACCTTGGGACCTGGTAACTGTCCACCTTCACCGGGTTTTGCACCTTGAGCAATTTTGATTTCGATTTGTTTAGCACTGGCTAAATATCCCGGTGTGACACCAAAACGACCGGAAGCGACTTGTTTGATGGCGCTGGAAGCTGTGTCACCATTTCTCAAACCGTTCAAATGGGGCAGAGTGGGTGAATGTCCATTTTCGTCAACATCATTTAACACATTGTAACGAACTGGATCTTCTCCACCTTCCCCAGAATTAGATTTACCACCAATGCGATTCATGGCGATCGCTAAAGTTTCATGTGCTTCCCTAGAAAGCGCACCTAAAGACATTCCCCCAGTACAAAAGCGTTTTGCAATCTCGCTGACTGATTCTACCTCTTCAATAGGTATAGATGGGCGATCGCTGGTAAAATCCAATAAATCTCTTAAAGCGGTTGCAGGTCTACCTTGCAGATGCTGTTTATAAACTTCATAATGGTCATACTGCTTACCATCAACAGCCTTATGCAGCGCCTTCACCAATTCCGGGCTATTGCTATGATATTCACCACCGGGACGATATTGAACAAAACCCAGATTTTCCAACTTCTTCGCTGACAACTCTGGGAAAGCCTTACTGTGGAAAGAAAGCACTTCTTGAGCCAATTCAGCACAACTCAGACCACCGATGCGGGAAGTAGTGCCTCGGAAAGCTAAATTCAACAAATCGCCACCAATACCGATAGCTTCAAAGATTTGCGCCGCTTGATAGCTAGAAAGCAGCGAAATTCCCATTTTTGAGAGAATTTTCAACAAACCTGATTCTACAGCTTGACGATAATTTGCGATCGCCTGATCCAGAGTAATGTTATTCAGTTTCCCCCGTTCTCTAAACTGTTGCGTTTTTGCATCAGCCCACCAGTCACGCACCGTATCCAAAGCCATATAAGGACAAACCGCACCCGCACCATAGCCCAACAAACAAGCAAAATGGTGTGTACTCCAACATTGTGCAGTATGCACAACCAAAGAAGTTTTCATCCGCACACCTTCGCGGATCAAATAATGGTGAACCGCACCCACAGCCAACAAAGGCGGAATATAACTATATTCAGCACTTATGCCTCTTTCTTTGCCCCCCTTTTCAAGGGGGGTTGGGGGGATCTTATCAGTGTTTTCAAGGGGAGTTGGGGCGATATTGCCCCCCTTTTCAAGGGGGGTTGGGGGGATCTTATCACTCAAGATCAAAATCTTCGCACCAGCCCGCACCGACTCCGCAGCTTGTTTTTGTAAAGCTTCCACAGCCGCTTTCAAACCATCAGGACCAGCAGCAATAGAAAACAGAGTTGATAACTCAGCAGTTGCAAAACCTGATAATTGGATTGCTTCTAACTCAGAATCAGTTAAAATCGGCGAATCTAGCTTTAATCTTCTCGCGTGTTCTGCTTTTGGTTCTAATAAATTACCCCTTTCTCCCAATTCCACCGTTAAAGACATTACCAATTTTTCCCGTAACGGATCAATGGGTGGGTTTGTTACCTGGGCGAAACGCTGTTTGAAATAGTTGTAAAGTAGATGGGGTTTTTCTGACAACACCGCCAAAGGAATATCATCACCCATAGAGAAAGTCGGTTCAGCACCAGCGTTAGCCATCGACTGAATGATCATTTCTACATCTTCACTGGTGTAACCAAAAGCAATCTGTTGTTGGAGTAAAGTTTGTTTATCTACTGTGTTAGTGGTTAGTAGTCCGTTGCCAGTGGGATGATGACCGTTACCATTTCCGTTACCATTGACATCTGTAGATTTTACTAACTGTTTCAGTTCTTGGCGGTACTGTTGCAACCAATCCCCATAAGGATGTAAATTAGCAATACGCTGTTTAATTTCCCAGTTCTTCAAAATTTCATTGCTGCTTAAATCTACAGCAATCATTTGTCCTGGACCTAATCTGCCTTTTTCCAGAATATTCGCTTCTGGGAAATCAACTACTCCCGCTTCAGAACCAACTACAATATAGTCATCTTTGGTAATGACATAACGCGCCGGTCTTAAACCATTCCGGTCTAAAGTCGCACCAACTCTTTTACCATCACTAAATACCAACAGCGCCGGACCATCCCAAGCTTCTTGTAAACCGCTGTAATATTCGTAGAAATCAACAATTTCAGGATAGTCTTTTAAAGAAGGTTGATTTTTGTAAGCCTCTGGAACCATCATCATTAAAGCTTCCAAAGGGCTACGTCCTGAACGCACCAGCAACTCTAGCACATTATCCAATGTTGCAGAATCACTGCTTTCTGTATTTACCAGTGGTTTAAATTCTTCAGCGCGGCCATTCCAAATTGCATGATCTAAGGTAGCTTCCCGCGCCATCATCCAATTAATGTTACCCAACAAAGTGTTAATTTCCCCATTGTGACCCAATAGCCGCATCGGTTGAGCTAAAGGCCATTTAGGCATCGTATTGGTACTAAAGCGACGATGGTAAACAGCAAAGGCACATTTAAAAGCGGGGTTTTTTAAATCCTGGTAAAATTCTCCCAACACCGCAGAACGCACCATACCCTTATAAACAATTGTGCGGCTGGATAGGGAGCAGACATAAAACTCTTCGGAAATATTTTTCGCAGCTTTGACAATGCGACGACGGGTAAGATACAGTTCCCGTTCTAATTCTTCGCCGCTTTTATCAGCTGAACTCAGAAAAATTTGTTCTATTTGCGGCTGGTTTTCTTTTGCTTGTATTCCTAAAACTTCTGGACGCACGGGGACTACTCGCCAGCCCAGTACAGTCAAATTTTCCTCAGCGGCCACTTGTTCACATAAGGCTTTGGCTTTTTTAGCTGATTCCTGGTCTTGGGGTAAGAATATCATTCCTACGGCCATGTTGCCAGTATCGGAAACCTTTATTCCTTCTTGTTGCAACAATTCCCAAGGAATTGCCGTCAAAATCCCTGCACCATCTCCAGAGTCTTGGTCTGCGCTGCAACCTCCTCTGTGTTCTAAACAAGTCAGAGCATTTAACGCCTTGGCCAAAATTTCATGGTTGGCTCGATTTTGGCGATGGGCGATAAACCCTACACCACAAGCGTCTCGTTCTTCTACTAACCATCTTTGTCCTGGATAAGTTTCCGTAATTTCTACATTTGACATTGTGATGTTTTGACCCTGATTTAATGATTGATGATTCATATTCTATTCCTGAAGTTATCCTGAAATTATTGAGTTACGAATTCTGCACTGTTGCTACTGCTAAGTAAAAAATTTCAATTTAGCGATCGCGAAATACATAATCACGAAAATTTAGGGAAAAATTAGGGAAAAAAAATTTTAACTTCGGGTTTACATTTTGGCTCACCCGTGTTAAAATCACCGCGTTATTTTTTTAAGTGTTGATGCACTGCACTCTTAGAAAAATTACCTTGATCTGGACAATCTGCTTTCCCTGACATTACGTTTATTTAGATGATGAAGCTAAGTATTTTTCAATCCCCTTTTAGCCAGATAAAAGGTATCTATCAGGATAACCTGCCTTGGCGTACCTGAAATTCAATCTCAACTAAACATTCCACTGTTTCAAAAACTGCAATTTTCCTATTGCGGTTCCCAAATACAGCGTATTACAAAATATAACACTATATACCCATTTGACTATTCCTAAACCACACCTATTGTCTATATTTTTGCTGGTTGCCAACTAAACCTCACTCAAGTGATTGCAACATGATCAACCAATAGCTTAGATCACGCTGCGCTATCGGCGAGGATGAAATATTTTGATTTAGGCTGAAGCACCAAGACTACTATTATATAATAACCTGTTTGTAAAAAGGTGTTATTTAGAACAATTAGCCTTAGTATTTTTGGCGGGAAGGTTGCTTGCCAGGTTCTACAGAATATAAATATCCAACTTATATAATATCACTTTTATTGCCAGTTAAAATCATAATTTTTGAAGATTTTCTGATAATTGCTTCAAATATCCTCTGGGATGGTAACTTTAGTTCAAAAGTCAGGAAGGGACTCTTTACTGGGGACTGGGGAGATGGGAAAACGAATAACTGTCAAGAGTCAAGAGTCAATTAAGGTAAAAATGCCGATGATCGTAATTAACAAGCGGCGGTTATTCCGCTATTCTGTGTCACCAATGCTTTCCATAGCATTGTGTTTAATTTCTACTTATGCTACTAACGCTAAACAGTCTCTGACAAATCCTCAAACTCACCCCACAGTGGTTTCTCAATTACTAATACCATCATCAGGTACTCAAATTACCCTCAATGGTAAAACCTTATCAGGTGCTTGGATACAACAACAGGGAACATCTGGTAAAATTACAACACATTTGAGTGATGGGGCGCTCAGGCAATTAATGGGAGTAGACTTATTAAATACCACCAATCCTGAATTACAACCAGTAGAATGGTTTTCTTCCATACCATCACCAACCCTCAAAGCCAAACTGTTGAGAGGATATCGTTATTTAGATATTTCTAATTTTGCTCAAACCAGTGGCTGGCAAATGCAAGCAAATGGTAATACATTAGTAATTTCTACACCACCAGCAAAAATCAATAATATTCGTCAGGGAAAACAAACCTGGGGCGATCGCCTTGTTATTGATTTAGATAGTCCCACGCCCTGGAAAATTACACAAGGTCAACCGATAAAAAGACCCGTAAACCCCAACGCTCCTGTTTCCCAACCCCCTGCACCACCAAATAGAGAGTGGATCATCACCCTAGATAGTACGGCTGATCATGGTTTAATTCAACTATATACGCCACAGCCACCAACAACACCAGACCAGTCAAAACAATTACCCTTAGCATCAAACCCAGACGCACTGATTCAAAAAGTGGAGATGGTCAGCAACCAAACTAATATTCGTCTGAGTGTTCCCTTTGGTTCATCTCCCCGCATTACAACCCTTGCTAACCCGAACCGCTTAGTTATTGATATTCGACCTGATGCTTTGGTAGCACGGGATATCACGTGGTCTCAGGGATTACGCTGGCAACAAAGATTGATAAATTCAGGTACAGAAAGCTTTCCCGTCGTTTGGTTAGAAATTAACCCGCAGATGGTTGGGTTAACATTAAGACCAATGTTAGCAAATCCAGAAAGTCAAACAGGTATTTCCCCCTTAATACAAACAGCACAACGTTATTTAGCCGTAGCAGGAATTAACGGTGGTTATTTTAACCGTAATAACAAATTACCTTTAGGCGCAGTCCGGCGGGATCATCAGTGGATGTCAGGACCTATTCTCAACCGGGGTGCGATCGCATGGAATAATAATGGAGAATTTTATTTTGGCCGTCTCACCTTAAACGAAACCTTAAACAGCACCAATAACCAACCCTTACCAATTTTATTCCTAAATAGCGGCTATGTACAAAATGGCATTGCCCGTTATACACCAACTTGGGGTTCTACTTACACACCCCTCACAGATAATGAAATCATCCTCATCGTCCAAAAAGACCAAATTACCAACCATTTACCAGGTGGTAAAGTAAGTGTAACCCATGTTCCCATTCCTGCAAACGGCTACCTCCTCACCTTGCGGGGTACTGCTACCACCAACGCCGCAAAATTACCTATTGGCACAAAAGTTAGTATTTCCAGTTCCACCACTCCTGCTGATTTTAGCCGTTATCCCCACATTATCGGCGCAGGTCCGCTTTTAGTCCAAAATCGGCAAATTGTCCTCGATGCCAAAGATGAGAAATTTAGTAATGCCTTTATTACCGAAAGAGCCGTTCGCAGCGCCATTTGCACCACCACCACAGGTAATTTAATGATTGCTGCTGTACATAACCGTGCTGGAGGTCCAGGACCCAATTTAGCTGAACACGCCCAATTAATGCAGGTTATGGGTTGTGTGAATGCCCTGAATTTGGACGGTGGTAGTTCTACTAGTTTATACTTGGGAGGACAATTACTCGACCGTTCCCCCAATACAGCCGCCCGTGTACATAACGGTATTGGTATTTTTCTTAACCCACGTTAATAAGTCGATTCAAAACTAAATAATGCAAAATCCAAAAACATTGTTAAAAAATATTGTTTCCAATTTTGCATTTTGGATTTTCCTAAAGATTGATTTTTCCATGCTTACTTAAAGTTGAGAACAAGCTGGCATTTTATTTAATGAAGAGTTAATGTAGACCCAAGACTTTTAGTGGTAAGGTTTACACCATTACATTTTATTTTGCTATTCTTAGCAAGGTGAAACTAAAGTGCTAATTTTTTTGTTAGCAATACCCATCACCATATTTTCACTAAATATTCAGAATAATCTCTTTTTTTATGTCCGCAAATGAGGTAACTATGGCTCAATTTACAGAAACCCTCCCTAACAATACTCTTACTCTCAGCGCAGCTATTAATACTAAGGGAGTAGCTGCTGGTGAACTACGTCCTTGGGGTTCTTTTACAGTTTTGGAAGAAGGCAGAGGCTACAAAATTAAACGGATTGAAGTAAAACCTGGACACCGCCTCAGTCTACAAATGCACCATCATCGCAGTGAACACTGGATAGTTGTCTCCGGTACGGCTAAGGTTGTTTGTGGTGATAGCGAAATTTTGCTCAGTAATAATCAATCAACCTATGTGCCTCAATGTACAGTTCATCGCTTGGAAAATCCTGGTGTAATTCCCTTGATTTTGATTGAAGTCCAAAATGGCGAATACTTAGGAGAAGATGATATCATTCGCTTCCAAGATGATTATGCTCGCAGTGATAAGTGACAGGTGACTGGGAACTGGGGACAGGGAACAGGTAACAGAAAAATTAAAAATATCCTGACTCCTGACTCCTGACTCCTGACTCCTGACTCCTGACTCCTGTATTATTAAATATGGATTTTCCGATTGCTACCAAAATTCCATGATTCATTTGAGTCCAGCAGCCACGAATGAAATCGGGCGATTAAAATCTAAACAACAGCCAAATATCTTGTTTCGCTTGCAGGTGAAACCAGGTGGCTGTTCGGGTTGGTTCTATGATATTTCCTTTGCACAAGCCGTCAAAGTTGAAGATCAGGTTTTTGACGTTAATAATATTCAGCTAGTCATCGACAAAGAAAGCATAAAATATATCAACGGTTTGACTTTAGACTATTCAGAGGATCTTATGGGCGGCGGTTTTCGCTTCTACAACCCCATAGCAATCTCTACCTGTAGTTGTGGTAATTCTTTCTCTATCAACCCAAGTTATTAATTTTCTAAGGAATAGGTAGAAAGTTATTTTCCCCAGTCCCCATTCCCCAGTCCCCAGACTCCTAAAATAATAATTGACGTAAAAACCGTAAAAATGCTATAATCAGGATTTGTTAAAATAGAAAATAAGCAGCTTAACGCGCTGTCACTCATGCCAACAATACAGCAGCTAATACGTAGTGAACGCGAACTAGCGCGTCAAAAAACCAAGTCCCCTGCTCTGAAACAATGTCCTCAACGCCGAGGAGTATGTACCAGAGTATATACAACTACCCCTAAAAAACCCAACTCAGCCCTCCGCAAAGTAGCAAGGGTGAGACTAACATCTGGATTTGAAGTCACAGCTTACATTCCAGGCATTGGTCATAACTTGCAAGAACACTCTGTAGTGATGATTCGTGGTGGCCGGGTAAAGGACTTACCAGGTGTGAGATATCACATTATTCGTGGCACCTTAGATACAGCCGGAGTCAAAGACCGGAAACAAGGACGTTCCAAATATGGAACTAAACGCCCAAAAGAAGCGAAGAAATAGAAACTAGGCGGTTAATCGCCTCCTTAACGATTAATCGTCTAAATTTCAGTTTCCATAAAACGCAGAATCTAGCGGCGTATTCTTGTTTAAGAAAAGAAACTGTAACTTGCACTAAGCGAGCCAGTGTAAGAGCTAGTTCTAGTTTAAAAGCAGAATACTATAAGCGATAGCAACACTTTAATGTCAAAATTAAAGATGAGAGTTTTGTCGCATTTTGTATCTGGTATAGGGTTAACAGAAGAATGAGTTGAGCTTGAATGCAACTAAAGCCAAAACTCAAGGAAATTTAAGCGGCTAATGAAACCGCTTTTCGCTTCCTCTGTTCTGATAGCATATAATTTCGTTGCCAAATTCCGAATTCAAGGATGAAGTATGTCTCGTCGTGGTGTTAGTCAAAGGCGGCCTGTTCCGCCTGACTCAGTGTACAATAGTCGCCTTGTCAGTATGATGATGAGGCGCATAATGCGTCATGGCAAAAAATCCCTAGCTGCCAGGATTGTTTATGATGCCTTAAAAACGATTGAAGAACGCACTGGTGCTGGTGCTTTGGAAACATTTGAAAGAGCAGTTCGTAATGCAACACCTTTGGTAGAAGTTAAAGCTCGACGAGTAGGTGGAGCAACTTACCAAGTACCAATGGAAGTACGTTCTGATCGGGGTACTACCCTAGCATTACGTTGGTTAGTACAATTTTCAAGGTCTAGACCAGGTCGGACAATGGCTAGTAGACTAGCAAATGAGTTAATGGATGCTGCTAACGAAACGGGAAGTTCCATTCGCAAGCGGGAAGAAACGCACCGGATGGCTGAAGCAAACAAAGCATTTGCTCACTACCGTTACTAAGTGGAGTAACGATATATCGCCCAATTGACAGCGGTATATCGTCAACTTTCTGCCAAAGACGGTTTTCCGTAAAAGTATAGAATCTTAACAAAGAGTAATATACAAGATATCATGAGGCAACAATTATAGGAGGTAACTGTGGCACGCACGAACCCGCTAGAGAAAGTACGCAATATCGGTATTGCGGCGCATATAGATGCGGGCAAAACGACAACAACAGAGAGAATATTATTTTACTCTGGGATAATTCATAAAATTGGTGAAGTTCACGAAGGAACTGCCGTAACAGACTGGATGGAGCAGGAGCGGGAGCGGGGAATTACCATTACTGCCGCTGCGATCAGCACCAGCTGGAAAGATCATCAAATTAACATTATCGATACTCCTGGTCACGTTGACTTCACAATTGAAGTTGAACGTTCCATGCGCGTGTTAGATGGTGTAATCGCCGTCTTTTGTTCCGTTGGTGGTGTCCAACCTCAATCTGAGACAGTATGGCGGCAAGCAGACCGCTATAAAGTGCCTCGGATCGCTTTTATTAACAAGATGGATCGCACGGGTGCTAACTTCTATAGAGTTCATGAGCAGATGCGCGATCGCTTGCGGGCAAATGCCATCGCCATTCAGTTACCAATCGGTAGTGAAAACGACTTTCTAGGCATCATTGACTTGGTGCGGATGTGTGCATATATTTATGCCAACGATCAAGGTACAGATATTCAAGAAACAGAAATTCCCGCCGAATTGCTAGAACAGGCAGCAGAATACCGCACCAAGCTGATAGAAGCGGTCGCAGAAACAGATGACTCTCTGATGACTAAGTACTTCGATGGCGAAGAACTGACAGAAGCCGAAATCCGCACAGCCCTGCGTAAAGGCACAATTGAGGGAATAATCGTACCCGTACTTTGTGGTTCAGCCTTTAAAAATAAAGGCGTGCAGTTGATGCTGGATGCAGTTGTAGATTACCTGCCAGCACCAATTGAAGTACCACCAATTCAAGGCTTATTGCCAAATGGCGAGACTGTTGAGCGCCGGGCTGATGACAGCGAACCTCTAGCTGCTCTGGCATTCAAGATTATGGCAGACCCCTACGGTCGCCTTACCTTCGTTCGCGTTTATTCTGGTGTATTGAAAAAGGGGAGCTACGTCCTCAACGCCAGCAAAAACAAAAAAGAACGGATTTCCCGCCTGGTGCTGATGAAAGCAGATGATCGACAAGATGTGGATGAACTGCGGGCGGGTGATTTAGGTGCAGCTTTAGGATTGAAAGACACCTTGACTGGTGACACTTTATGTGATGAAGGTTCTCCAGTCATTCTGGAATCCCTATTTATTCCTGAGCCTGTAATCTCGGTAGCGGTTGAACCCAAAACCAAGAACGACATGGATAAGCTGTCAAAGGCACTACAATCTTTGTCAGAAGAAGATCCTACCTTCCGTGTCCGTGTTGATCCAGAAACAAACCAAACCGTGATTGCCGGAATGGGAGAGTTGCACCTGGAAATTCTGGTAGATCGGATGTTACGCGAATTCAAGGTAGAAGCCAATGTTGGTGCGCCACAGGTGGCTTACCGGGAAACAATTCGTAAAGCCGTAACCAGAGTCGAAGGTAAATTTATCCGCCAAAGCGGTGGTAAGGGTCAATATGGTCACGTTGTCATCAATTTAGAGCCAGGAGAACCAGGCACAGGTTTTGAATTCGTCTCCAAGATTGTCGGTGGGACTGTACCCAAAGAGTACGTTAACCCAGCTGAACAGGGCATGAAAGAATGTTGTGAATCTGGCGTTGTCGCTGGATATCCACTCATTGATGTCAAAGCTACCTTGATAGACGGCTCCTACCACGATGTAGACTCTTCAGAAATGGCTTTCAAAATAGCTGGTTCAATGGCGATGAAAGAGGC
Source organism: Nostocales cyanobacterium (assembly GCA_004293145.1). Taxonomy (GTDB): domain Bacteria; phylum Cyanobacteriota; class Cyanobacteriia; order Cyanobacteriales; family Nostocaceae; genus RDYJ01. The sequence goes on from RDYJ01000011.1 coordinate 25,539, forward strand.
TGTATCGAAAGCTTCTCCCGTTCTGTTAGAGCCTATGATGAAAGTTGAGGTAGAAGTTCCTGAAGACTTTATCGGGAACGTTATTGGCGACCTCATTGCCCGTCGGGGGCAGATTGAAGGACAAAGCACTGAACAGGGACTCGCTAAAGTAACGTCCAAAGTTCCATTAGCGACTATGTTTGGCTACGCCACGGATATCCGGTCTAAGACCCAAGGACGGGGTATCTTCACGATGGAATTCAGTCACTACGAAGAGGTGCCTCGCAGCGTGGCTGAAACTATCGTTGCAAAAAGCAAAGGGAACGCATAATTAAAAAAGGAAACGAGCATTCATGGCACGCGCAAAGTTTGAAAGAAATAAACCCCATTTAAATATCGGTACTGTTGGCCACGTTGACCACGGTAAAACTACTTTAACAGCAGCTATTACCATGACCTTGGCGGCTAATGGTCAGGCTGTAGCTAAAGGCTACGACCAAATCGATAACGCACCAGAAGAAAAGGCACGTGGTATCACCATTAATACCGCCCACGTTGAGTATGAAACTGGTGAACGCCACTATGCTCACGTAGACTGCCCCGGACACGCTGACTATGTGAAAAACATGATCACCGGTGCGGCGCAAATGGATGGCGGTATTCTCGTAGTGGCTGCTACGGATGGTCCTATGCCCCAAACCCGTGAACACATCCTGTTGGCAAAACAGGTAGGTGTTCCTAGCTTGGTTGTCTTCTTGAACAAAGAAGACTTAATGGATGACCCAGAACTTCTGGAACTAGTAGAACTAGAACTGAGAGAATTGCTCTCTAGTTATGATTTCCCCGGCGATGATATCCCCATCATCAAAGGTTCTGGTCTACAAGCTTTGGAAGCAATGACCAAGAATCCTAAGACTCAACGGGGTGAAAATCCTTGGGTTGATAAAATCTACGAATTGATGGATGCAGTAGATTCCTATATCCCCACTCCTGAGCGGGATATAGATAAGCCCTTCTTGATGGCTGTAGAAGACGTTTTCTCCATCACAGGTCGTGGTACTGTGGCTACCGGTCGGATTGAACGCGGTGTAGTCAAAGTCGGCGATAACGTCGAATTGGTAGGTATCAGAGATACTCGCGCCACTACCGTAACTGGGATCGAGATGTTCAAGAAGAGTCTTGACCAAGGTATGGCTGGAGATAACGCGGGTGTACTGCTGCGGGGTATTCAAAAGGCTGATATTGAACGGGGCATGGTAATTGCTAAACCCGGTTCTATTACACCTCACACTCTATTTGAAGGTGAAGTGTATGTTCTCACCGAAAAAGAAGGTGGTCGGAAAACACCATTTTTCGCTGGATACCGTCCTCAGTTTTATGTACGGACAACTGATGTAACAGGCACAATCCAAAGCTACACCTCTGATGAGGGCAAAGAAGTAGAAATGGTTATGCCTGGAGACCGGATCAAAATGACGGTGGAACTAATTAACGCGATCGCCATTGAACAAGGTATGCGTTTCGCTATTCGTGAAGGTGGCCGGACTATTGGTGCAGGTGTTGTATCCAAAATCCTGAAATAGCACTCACCTTTTTGCTCTAAATCATCAAGGAGCAGGGATGGTTAAAATTCATCTCTGCTCCTTTTATTTCCCACAAATAATTTTAGATTTTTGAGGAAAGGATTTTGGATTGAATCTAAAATCTAAAATCTAAAATCTAAACATCTAAACATCTAAACATCTAAAATTCACAGAACCTGGAAAACTGAAGATGGCAACTCTACAGCAGCAAAAGATTAGAATTCGCTTACAAGCTTTTGACCGACGTTTATTGGATACATCTTGCGAGAAGATTGTAGACACAGCTAACCGGACTAACGCTACAGCTATCGGACCTATTCCTTTACCCACAAAACGGAAGATATATTGCGTGCTGCGCTCACCTCACGTAGATAAAGATTCCCGCGAACATTTTGAAACCCGCACCCATCGTCGGATTATTGATATTTACCAGCCTTCTTCTAAAACTATTGATGCGCTGATGAAGTTGGATTTACCATCTGGTGTAGATATCGAAGTCAAACTTTAATTAGTGATTGGTCAGTTGTTAGAAATGATAACTGAACATTGAAATTTGGTATCAATGTGAACTAAGCCTTGGGAAAATTTATCTCAGGGCTTTTTATTTAGCCATAAAACATAATGATAAAATATAAACAAAGTACGGGAAAAGTAGGGAACAATATATTTTAAGAATAAAATTTATACTCAGATCACAATGACATCTTCTTCTAAAATTGCCGTGCGTGAACTACCTCTGTTCCCTTTGCCCGAAGTAGTTCTGTTTCCCACTAGACCATTACCACTACATATATTTGAATTTCGCTACCGAATCATGATGAACACGATTTTGGAGGGCGATCGCAGGTTTGGAGTTTTAATGGTTGATCCCATTCAAGGTACTATTGCTAACGTTGGTTGCTGTGCAGAAGTTATTCATTACCAGCGACTACCTGACGACCGCATGGAAATGTTAACTTTGGGACAGCAAAGATTTCGGGTTTTAGAGTATGTTCGTGAAAAGCCTTATCGTGTGGGTTTAGTAGAATGGATTGAAGACCAGACACCATCTCAGGATTTGCGACCTTTAGCTACTGAGGTAGAACAGCTACTGCGCGATGTTGTCCGTCTTTCAGCCAAGTTAACTGAAAAAGATATCGAATTACCAGAAGATTTACCAGATTTACCAACAGAGTTATCTTACTGGGTAGCTAGTAATCTTTACGGTGTAGCTCCCGAACAACAAGCTTTGTTAGAACTACAAGACACATCTGCTCGTTTGCAAAGAGAAGCGGAAATCTTAACTTCTACTCGCAATCATCTGGCCGCCCGTTCTGTACTTAAAGACACTTTCAACAACATGAGTTAATCATCAACGCTCTGGTGTTTGGCTGGTAATTGGTAATTGGTCATTAGTCATTGGCAAAAATCAATTAGCAGCCAAGCCATATTTGCAGCGATTAACCGAAAATAATATTAGTTGCCAACTGTCAAGACAGTATAGCTACCAAAAATTTTTAACACTTCCGTAGAACTGTGTAATTCCGCTAAAGCTGATGCCATGAGAGGTGAACTAACTGCGGCCTCCACATCGAGGAAAAATAAGTATTCTCCCAAAGACCGCTTGGTAGGACGAGATTCAATCCGACTGAGATTAATTCCCAAATGGGCAAATACTTCCAGAGCTTTGACTAAAGCGCCTGGTACATTCGCAGAGACGCTCAAAGCTAGAGATGTGTGAGTGGGGATGAACAACTCTTGCCCCTGATTCCCTTGAGTCACTACCCAAAAGCGTGTACAGTTTTCGGGATAGTCGTTAATCCCACTAGCGAGAATTGGTAAATTATAAAGTTGGGCGGCTCTACTAGAAGATATTGCGGCTGTTGTCGGTGCTTGCGGAAGTTGCTCTAGCGCCTCAGTTGTAGAACTGCTAGGAATTAAATTAGCATTGGGCAGAAATTTCGCCAGCCATCCTTGACATTGTGCTAATGCTTGGGGATGAGAATAAACAGTTTCAATCTTTTCTAAGCTATTTGTACAAGAAATTAACGCATGATTGATAGGTAGAATTAAAGCTAGTTGGATTCGCAAGCTATCTAACTGCCAAAGGCTGTCCATTGTCATGCTGACACTGCCCTCAATAGAATTTTCCACAGGGACAACAGCTATCTGAGTCTGTTGTGTAGTTACAGCTTGCAAAGATTGAGCAATCGTAGGATAAGGAGATAAAGTAGCTTCTATCTGATGATTGCTTTTTAGCCAGTTGAGATAAAAAGAAGCTGCTTGTTCGGAGTAAGTCCCAGATGGTCCTAAATGTGCGATCGCTAAACTCATATAATTTTAGATTGGAAATATTATATTTGTACTCAGATTGCCGGAAGTACAAAATTTAAATCAAACATCAAGTATCAAATGGATTTTACTCCTGACTTCTGCTGTATGTTCCTCATGGAATGACAATTTTGCGAGATTATGAATAAAGTTGTTGATTTTATGCAAACTAATTTAGTTTGTTAAAAAATATTACAATTAGAACATAATGCTTTAATCTACTCATGGCTACCAAGTTTACTGCCTCTCAATCGGTCGAAATTGCTGTCCCCCAGCAGCCTATTCCCATTCAGCATTACTTGCGTCAGCCTCAACGCCTGGTGAGAACTTTGGCTGACAACAGTAGAATTCAGCAGTTGTCTGAGGAAGTGTTTCGCTTAAAAATGCGTCCATTGGCTTTTATGTCATTGAGTATTCAACCTACTGTAGACATGAGGGTTTGGGCAGATTCCCAAGGAACGATTTATTTACGTTCTGTCGGTTGCGAAATCCTGGGTTTTGAGTATATTAACCAACGTTTTACTCTGAATTTAAAAGGATATTTGTCACCTTACCACATCAGTAGTGAGACTCGGCTACAAGGAAAAGCCGATCTAGAAGTGCTGGTAGAGATTCCTCAACCATTTTCTCTTACCCCAAAGTCGATTTTGGAAACCACAGGTAATGGGTTGCTTAAAAGCGTATTGTTGACGATCAAGCAAAGATTGTTACATCACCTCCTAGCTGATTATCGCACTTGGGTCAGATCACAAACACAAACAAATGACATTGCTAATGATAATACTGAACTAGCAATTCTGAACTTTGAGTAAATTTTTAGGTGATTGGTAATGGGTCATGGGGAATTGGATTATTCACTATTTATTCACTTCCCCTGCTCCCTTGCTCCCTGCTTCCTGGCTCATATTGGCAAGGGCGAAAAGATAGACGATGTAGGGGCGATGGTCCGTATTTTTGTAGAGCCAGCAAATGTCGCTGGCTCCCATAACCCTTATTACGCTCTAATTCATACTCAGGATACTTGGATGCTAAACGTAACAGTAGGTCATCACGCCAAACTTTGGCCACGATACTAGCAGCTGCAATATTCAGCGATCGCTCATCTCCCTTGACTATAGTTTGTTGTGGTATCAGTAAATCCTTTACCATTTGATTGCCATCAATCAAACAAAGCGTCGGCTGTACCTTCAGCTTTAGTACAGCCCGCTTCATTGCTAACAGTGTTGCTTGCAAAATATTTAGCTTATCAATTTCCGCAGTTGAAGCATAACCAATTTTCCAGTCTAAAGCCAGATCCGCAATTTGCTGTGCTAACTGAGTTCTGCGAGCACCAGACAACTTTTTGCTGTCATTAATTTTCCCAGCTATAAGTTTTGGCAATGCCACTGTCGGCAAAATTACTGCTGCTGCCACCACAGGACCGAATAAAGCACCCCGTCCCACTTCATCCACACCTGCAACTAACCCATGAATATCTGAGCAGGTGGAAAACTCCAACCAGCTTGATTCTTTTAAGGGTGCAGTTGAAGACACAGATGCATCTGTTGGCTTTATTTCTACCATCAAAGCAGTTAACTGTCCTCCAGTGCTGAAGAACGACGGCGACGGCGACGATTAGTAATGGAAGTGCTATTTATTTCCTCTTCATCGCTAAAAGAGTCAAAACCCGTGGATCTGGAATCTTCCATAGGAGGCTCAATGATTGATTTTGGGAAGGATGGTTCCTCCACATCTACCTTTGGTGTAGATACTTTTACTCTGACAAATTCAGACTTAGTAGCTTCGGAAATTACTGTTTCTGATATCGATTCAGTTGTGGTATCTGGTGTTTGTCCAGGTTGAACAATGTTAAAAATTACAGATTTGGGATTTTTAGCCTCTGACTCTAACTTCACACCGGGAGAAATTCCCATCAAAGCAAACATATCTTGTTCCTGGGCTGTCATTTCCACAGAAACAATCTGCGGCGGTTCTACTATCGGCTTAACTGGATCTATTTTTACTTTAGTGCGTTCTGGTCTTTCAGTCCAACCAGATTTACCCAGTGTAGGCGTTCGTGAAGAATCTCGTTCCCGGAGGGGATCGGCAAGAAGAGAGGGCATTTCTGGTGTGGGAGTTAGTTCACTATCACCATCCAAATCTAAATCTGAATCGTTGCCAAAACCCAAAGAGTTGCCTAACCGAACTTCATCTTTACCATTAGCACCATTGATACCAATGCGACTGCGACGGGTGCGGGTACGACGTTTGTTATCACTTAATTCTTGATAACTGGGATGGTTGATCAGATTAATCGGATTGATCTCCGAATCACTTTCAAATCCTTCCCCAAAACCATCATAAGTTTCTCTATTTTCTCTAGGTTCTCTTATTTCTGGGATACGTGCAGATGGTGTTCTTGTTTCCCTTGGCAGCATCGGTGTCAATCTGTCTGGTATATCTGCTGCGGGGATAGGCATCCGGTTTTCTATTTCCCCTGGTAAGCGCACAGTATGCCCTAAACCGCCACAGGTGGGGCAAGTTTCCCCAAACAATTCATAAATGTTTTGACCTTGGCGTTTGCGAGTTAGTTCTACTAAACCTAACTCGGTCAGTTGGGCAATTTGCGGCCGAGCTTTATCAGCTTTGAGGGCTTTGTTAAAGTGTTCTAAAACTTGTAACTGGTCGCGCCTTGATTCCATATCAATGAAATCAACGACAATCACACCAGCTATATTACGTAGTCTTAACTGACGGGCAATTTCTGTAGCCGCTTCGCAGTTTGTCCACAAAACCGTTTCTCTAGCTGTGGCCGACCGAGTGAAAGAACCAGAGTTCACGTCAATGACGGTTAATGCTTCCGTTGGCTCGATAATAATGTAACCACCAGAGGGTAAGTCTACTCTGGGACGGAGAGCTTCACGAATGGCGGCGTTAATACGGAAGTATTCTAAAATGGGAGAGCGATCGCGATGGTGGTCAATTAATACACCTTGTGGTGTCTGACCTCCACTCCAGTTTTGTAGATACTGCTTGACTCGTCGTAAACCGGTACTGGAATCAACCACAATTCGGTTGACATCTGCACCGTACATATCCCGCAATACCCGCTGGATAAAGTCATCATCTCGGTTCAGCAAAGCCGGAGCGCGAGTAGATTGTGCTTCTTGCTGAATGACTTCCCATTGCCTTTGTAGCAATTCTAAGTCTTCAATAATCGCTTCCTCTGGCTTACCTTCGGCTTCTGTTCTTACCAGCACACCCATACCGGCTGGTTTAATTAAAATTGCTAGGGCGCGGAGGCGGTTGCGCTCACTTTCACTTTTAATCCGCCGGGACAGATTTACACCTCTACCATAGGGCATTAGCACTACATAACGTCCAGGTAAGGTAATGTTACCTGTGAGTCTGGGTCCTTTTGTTCCCGTTGGCTCTTTCATCACTTGCACCAATACTTTTTGCTGTGGTGTCAGCAGTTCAGTAATGGCTGCGGAACTACGTTTGAGTTTCAGTGGTCCCAAGTCAGTGACGTGAATAAAACCGTTACGTTCTGGATCGCCGATATTGACAAAAGCTGCGTCTATACCCGGTAATACATTTTCTACTACGCCTAAGTATATATCACCAATTTGATGATGACCAGTGGCAACCACGAGTTCTTGTATTTGATCTTCGGAAAAGACGGCAGCAATTTGATGCTGCTCTGCGATAATAATTTGTTTTGGCATTCAAGTTCCTCAAAAATTGGCAGCACCAATGGGGATTAGAAGGAGCTTGTTTTATACCTCTAGCCCCTACTGGCAGCCCTACAAGGCGCTACTGGTAATAAAAATTTCTTTCTCTGACATAGCTTCACATACAGCAGGGAATAGGGAATAGGGAACAGGAAGGTTAAAAGTCTCTTAGCATAAGGCTTTCTTCTTAAATTTTGTACCTCATTTACCTGAAATCTGCTGTAATTGGAAACTGTTAACAAGACTGTAATTGTTTGTTAGTATCCAGAACAAATACGTAGTTTTGCATGGTTAATGCACACAACTGTAATGTTTGTTTAGACAATGTTAAAAGAGCTTGTTAGGCTAAAATCACGTTTCCCCTTTGTCCTGACTTCTAGCGATAGAGCTACAAACTGGAGGTCTTATGTAGGTATCATGACTCTTCTAACGTAGGACTGTTTCTAGTCCTGAGTCTGCATCTTGGTTAGGTATTTTCGAGAAGTTTCCGAAATTTACCAAGGGTTTGGCCAAGAGAACGGTTGCCTAAGTTTCCACTAATTAAACCAACCGTCTATGGTTGATTTATGGTGCAATACCTCTACCATTTAGGGTATCAGTATCGGTGCAGGTGTTGTAAAAAGCATAGAGTTAGAGATCAGGCTTAAAGCTATTGTTAGTGACTGATTCACAAGGTAGCTCTAGAGAGAGTTCTTTAATCTGCCTCAGTTGATAATAGTTTATCTGGGATACAATCCTATAAACTACACTCTCATATCTTTGCTTGCACTCCCTGATTATCAGGGTAGTGAATCAGATCATTCAACGCAGCGCCAGAAAATTTCTCTTCACTTTATTCTAGCGCAACCTTGCTAAAAATCAATTCATAAGTATAGGCTTATTCCGGGTAACTACTAGCAAGTTACCTGTGAGGAATTATGTTCCTAAAACTAGCCGATTGCGGTGGATATGCAGGAGGTGAAATTCTGCACAACCCACTATTTCTAGTATAGACAATATTTGCTCAGGACGCAAGATCACACCGTCATGACGACAGCTACCCAAATAACGCAAGATAGCGTTAGACTCCGTAGGGGAGTTTTCAGCCTGTACTAACTCTAGTTCAAACAAGCGATCGCGCAGATTTATAATCTGTTGCTTGCCTGATTTAGTCGTATGCTCTGACAAAATCTCCTCTTTCGCTATAATCGCCCCTATCCAACTTTGCCATTGTTCTGCTTCTACATTTCCCGGTGTGGAGACAGTGAGTAAATACTCTGCTGTTTCCATCGCTTGGTTAGCTGCGGGTGCTTTCAAATCTATCTCTTCTACTTGGTATATGGGAATATCTGAGGGTAGTTGACTTACCAGTTGATTGTGAAAAGTTGTCACATCCATTGGTTGAGTTAACTCAAGATCGACAATTTCACCGCTGCTGGTGCTTCCCAAAGATAAAGCACTAGCGAGAGCAATACGCGGATGGGGATGAAATCCACCAGTAAAGGCCACTGGTAAACCTGCTCTTCGCATCACTCTATCAAATAAACGCATTAAATCCAAGTGACTAACCAAAGCCATATCACCTTGTTTACCAAACCAAACCCTAAAGCGTTGTGCTTTGGTGGTATTGGGGACAAAATCGCCCGCAAATTCAGGTATTGCCGGTGGTTCAATGACGATATTGTGACCGAAAACAGTACCACAGACACCACAATGAGAACAACCCTCAAAAGAGCAATCGGGAACAATTGCGGCTTCTAGAGCCCGGTTTAAGTCCTCTTGCAGCCATTTTTTATCAATCCCGGTATCAATATGATCCCAAGGTAGGGGAAGATCCAGAGGTGACAGGTGAGCCAGCGCGGTCTTGGGGGTTTCCCCCATAAGCGACTGGCGAACCCCGAAGGGGTGACAGGTGACAGGTGACAGTTTTTCCTCCTGTGTCCCAATCCCCAGTCCCCAGTCTCCAGTCTCCACTTTCCGGTATTTCCATTCTAGACCAGCTTCCGATATTGCCTTTCCCCAAGCATTAAAAGCTGTTTCTACACTGTCATACCAAGAGTCCATCCCTGCACCCAGTTCCCAAGCACGTTTCAAGACTTTACCTAAAGAGCGATCGCCCCGGCCTATAAAGTCTTCCATTGCTGAAAGGCGAATATCAGTAAAATTCACCTTCACATTGCGAATACGTCGAAATTCTTGCCTTAGTACATCTTGCTTACGCTTAAACTCAGATGTAGAAACCGAATGCCATTGAAAAGGTGTATGGGGCTTGGGCGTAAAATTAGAAATCGTCAAATTAAAGCTGATCGGTTTCCTACCCCTACCCCGACATTCTCGCTGTAACCATCTGACAGTTTCCGCTATTCCCAACAAATCCGCATCTATTTCCCCGGGTAAGCCAATCATAAAATACAGCTTGATTTTATCCCAGCCTCGTTCCCACGCTGTTTTTACTCCCCGCAATAATTCTTCATTGGTTAAACCCTTATTCACAATGTCTCGCATCCGTTGGGTGCCGGCTTCAGGAGCAAAAGTCAAACTTCCTTGGCGCGTACCTCCCAGAATATTGGCAATATTATCATCAAATCTATCTACCCTCTGAGAAGGTAAAGACAGGGTAATATTTTCATTCTTTAAGCGGTTTTTGATTTCCATCCCCACTGCGGGTAAGGATAAATAATCTGAACAACTCAGAGATAACAGGGAAAACTCATTGTAACCCGTTGCCCGCATTCCTGCTTCAATCGCTTCTACCACCTTGTCTGGTTCTACATCTCGTGCGGGACGAGTTAACATTCCTGGTTGACAGAAGCGACAGCCACGAGTACAACCGCGCCTAATTTCAATCGTCAGGCGATCATGCACTGTTTCGACGTAGGGAACTAAGCCAATAGAATAAGCGGGAATAGGTGTGGCAACTCGTCTGAGAATGCGTTTTGGCACATCTGGTCGTAGGGGATGCACTGCACCACTCTCTTGCATTTCATAAAACTGAGGTACATAGACACCGGGAATTTGTGCCAAGTCTAATAACAGTTCTTCCCGACTTAAACCTGTTGTTTTCCCTTCTTCTACTACTAAACCAATTTCTGGCAATAGTTCCTCACCATCTCCCAAAACAATAAAGTCAAAAAAATCCGCGTAGGGTTCCGGGTTAGATGTGGCAGTTTGTCCACCAGCGAAAATTAAGGGATATGGGGACTGGGGATGGGAAAAAATCTGCTCCTCTGCTCCCCTGCTCCTCTGCTCCCCTGCTCCTCTGCTCAAGAGCCTCTCTTTCCATGTTAGAGGAATTCCTGCTAAATCCAACATTTCCAGGATGTTGGTTGCCCCTAATTCATAACTGAGGCTAAAACCTAAAATATCAAATTCTGCCAAAACGCGTTTCGACTCTACCGCAAACAAAGGTGTTTGGGTGGCGCGGAGTTTTGCGCCTAAATCTGGACCTGGTAAATAAGCGCGATCGCACAACTGATTTGGCTGGGCATTCAAAATGTTATAGAGAATGATATGCCCTAAATTAGATGCACCGACTTCATATACTTCTGGGTAAGTTAACACCCAACGTACCGTTGCCGTATCCCAAGGCTTATGTACTGCTAAACGCTCGTTACCCAGGTAGCGGGCCGGTTTTAAAATATCCGATGTTATTAATTTCTCAACTAAAACAGCCACTTTACTATCTTTTGGCTAACTTAAATTACAGCTTATCCCATTCAACTTAGCATTGATCTGGTCTTTCAACCGCATTAATCATGGCAACTTCAAACTGCTTTACACAAATTTACAATCATGCGGATGCCAAAACCAGTTTATTCATTTTGACTCCTGACTCCTTTACTGAATCTTTATTACTTGATTTTGTTTGTTTAAAGATTGTCATAATCACATGATAAAGTGTATATATAAATACATTTTTTTTAGTTAAGTTAAAAAACAATCTACATAGACAACCAAAATGCAGATTAATCATCTGTGGTCATGAATAAACCTTGGTATACCTCTAAATCCAAGGGTTGAAGCCAGAATTCTCGCTGATCCTCACCTTAATTCTTACCTTCATTGAGGGTAAAAATTTGTGTCGAAACAGAATTCTGTATCTAAAACTTAGTCATGATCTAGATCACTAAACTTCAGATACCTGGATCACTTTTTATACAGGGACTTATCTTAGATAATAGGTAACAATTAGAGTTGGTTTATTCTTTATGAGCGCAAAATACGCAATTCGTCAATTAGTAGAAAAGGCGTTGCACATAAAAAAATTAACGCCAGAAATAGAGAATGAGATCAACTCAGAACTGACACAGCTAGGTTACATATCTGACGTTGACTATGAAGCTCTAGAATTATTAATGGCAGAGATGGACGCTGGCCGAGTGCAGTTAGTCCCCCGCTGGGGTTAATTAACGGTTAATCGCTGTTAATCACTCAATGGCAAAGTTAACTCAAACTTATACTTCCTCCTACCTGGACTATGCTGTAAATTGAATTCTCATCCAGAAGACAATTCTTTACCATCTTGGGAGGCTTGCCAAAATTGGTGAATAAACTGATGAAGTTGCTGTTGGGCAAGTTGATCATCGGTGTCGGCTTTTATCTCCTTTGGTAGTAGTTGACTTAGTAGACTGATTACTTCTGTATCTAAAGCAGGCCGAAACAAATTTACAGGCCATAACAAGTCTGACGCATCTCGCAGATCGGTTATCAGGGTTGGTTCGTGGCTGAAGTTAGCCAGTAACAAGGGACGCACCCAGCATAAATCACGAGCAGTCACAACTTGAATGACTTCAGTATAAAGGTTTCTGTTGCCATAATCCAAGGACACAATTTGTCCCGGTTGAAAATTGGGGCTAATATCCATAGCATCAGAAGCAATGATTGTGTTGCAGTTTTCTTAATTTTAGAAATACCACTGGTGTAGTATGATGATTGAGCCAAACATTTTTTAGTCTTCACTCCCAGGGAATAGCCAAACAGCAAAAATTTTTTCTGCCTGGAATGGCAACGGAAATGTTATAGAATTAGGTAAATAACTGTTAAGCATTTGCTTAACAGGAACTCTATTGTAGTAAGTCAACGATAAAAGAGCAAAGAGCAGTGTCAGTCGAAACTATTGAAAAGCCTTCCACAACCCGCAAGCTCGCGCCTCGGTATCGCGTTTTGCTGCATAATGATGACTATAATTCTATGGAGTATGTGGTTCAGGTACTAATGACTACTGTACCTAGCATCACCCAGCCCCAAGCAGTTAGCATCATGATGGAAGCACACAGTAACGGATTAGCTTTAGTAATTACCTGCGCTTTGGAACACGCTGAATTTTATTGTGAAACTTTAAAAAGTCATGGTTTGAGCAGCAGCATTGAACCTGATGAATAGTCATTGGTTTTTGGTCATTAGTCATTAGTCATTGGTAGTATATTGTTCACTGATGATGATTGACTAATCCATGATGCAAATTGATCTAGCTAAAATCGCTCAGTACCCTGTCCCTTTGAGACTGGGTTGTTTTATCCTGGCTTTGTCAATTCTATGGCTACCCTTAGCTATACCGATATATTTGCTAGTGTCTGATACTAATTTAGAAAGTATCTTGACAATGGTTATACTTTATGTAGAGTTTATTTTTCTGCTCAAGTTATGGGGTAAGCGAGTTTATCAAAAACCAAAAATATTAACTCATTATGGTTTAGAATTTTCCCGTCTCAATGGTATAGTTTTTTTACAAGGCTTGGCTATTGGGTTAATTAGTATTTTAATTGTATTTAGTTTACAGGGTTTATTGGGTTGGGTGATATGGCAGCAACCCAAAGTTTTGTTATTGAAAATAATTTTAGAAGGTTTCCTAGTCAGTTTCGGCGTAGGTTTAGCGGAAGAATTATTATTTCGGGGTTGGTTATTGGATGAATTAGAACGAGATTACAATTTAGGTTTAGCAGCTTGCATAGATGCCATTTTATTTGCTGTTGCCCATTTTATTAAACCTCTAGCAGCAATTATTCACACATTACCACAATTTCCGGCTCTAGTATTATTAGGCTTAACGCAAGTATGGGGAAAGCGGGGGACAAGAGGACGTTTAGGTTTACCCATTGGTTTACATAGTGGTTTAGTTTGGGGTTATTACATTATTAATGTGGGAGAATTAACAAAATATTCGGGGGTAGTCCCTGACTGGATAACAGGTGTAAATAATAATCCCTTGCAGGGAATTATGGGAGTTTTATCTATGTGTGGACTGGCTTGGTGGATGCGGGGTAAAGCATTAAAAATTAATAATAAATTATGATTAAATATTTTGTTATTTTACTGTTACTAATATTTTCATTTTCTTTCCCATCTCCAGCTTTAGCTTTTGTCTGTCATCATTATGATGGACATGAAATTTGCATTCTGAGTATTAAACGCAGCGCCAAAAAATATTGGGAATATCGCGCATCTGTGAGTGTAGATGGTGTGAAAACACCTGTGGAAATTTATAACTGTCGCGGTAAGTTTAAGGTAAATAAAGATAGGACTGTTTCCCAATTTGCAGAGAATAGTCCTGGTGAAATGATTTGCAGTTTTTTTCAGAAGTAATCAAAATTATCACTATGAGAATGTTTAGTTGTTTAACCTGTTCTGCCACTCTCCGAAAACAACTACCAGATGAAACAATTCTATTTAGGGTTTGCTGCAAATATACGCCAGATAATAAAGACGGTAAACCCAAGATAGGCGAAGACAGTCAGCCATTCTTGAGTACGAGCTAAGGTATCATTCATCTCAGAGTACAAGGATGTAATTCATAGGTGTAATTCATAGGTGTAATTAATAATTGGCTTCTAGGAGAGTACCAACTACACAAGCTTGTTGTAAATTTACACCATCTAAATTTACAGCTTCTAACTCTGCACAAAGTAAATTTGCCCCGGTTAAATTCGCCCCTGCTAGGTTTGCACCCCGTAAGTCCGCTTCTTCAAGGTTAGCTTGACTTAATAATGCCCCTTGCAAATCTGCCCGACTCAAATCTGCACCTTTGAGATTTGCCCCGGTGAGATTAGCACCACGTAAGTCAGCACAACGAAAGTCAACACCTTGCAGATTGACACTCATTAAATTAGCACCACTCAAAAAAGCACCTGCTAAAGAGGCATTACTAAGGGTAGCACCCATTAAATTAGCCCCACGCAAATTACTACCCCGCATATCCGCACTGGTTAAGTCTGTTTGCATCAGGTTTGCTCCCATCAGGTTAGCCCGCAAGTCAGTTTCTTGGAGGTTAGCACCCATTAAATTTGCACCTTCTAAATGTGCGCCTTCCAGCTTTGAACCTGCAAAATTAGCACCAATTAAGACAGCACCTGCTAAGTTAACGCGGTTTAAATCCAGTTGGGATAAATCCTCGTCTTCTAGGTTGACACCGGGGAGTTGTTTAATTTTTCCTAGTCTAATGGTTTCAATATTCATTTGCTATAACTGGTTATCTCATCAACACTTTTGCTGTGGTTATCCCATCGGGAATCAATTAACCACATACTACTACTAACCTTGGGTGTCATGATGGATAGGTCAAGTCCCTGTTGTAAACCCATGACTAACAAAGTTAGGGTATCTATTAGTTTAGGGTCAAAGCGGGTGGTTTGTTGCTGTTGGCACTGTTCCAACGCTTGACCAAATATATCTTGACCACTTGTGGTTGAGTATTTTTGCTGACTCACTCGCCATTGAAAGTCTGCTGCTAATGCCAAAATTCTGGATTCTAAGGGAATTTCTTCCCCAGCTAAACCCGCTGGTTCTCCTGTTCCATCCCACCACTCGGTTTGATGGGTGATAATTTGGGCTACGGCTCGTAGTTGGGGCATTGTCCGCAATACCTGCGCCCCTGGAACTAAAGGACAGCTAGGTGCTGCTTCTTGAGCCGTGGTGGTTGTGTGAGTTAATTGGATATCGTCGCTATGCTGAATGGGATCAATACGGTGTAATAACCCTGCTAGACGTAATCTTTTAATCTGCCATGCGGGTAAGTCTAGGAGTTGTCCCATTGTTTCGGAGATCGCTGCTACTTCTGCTGCGGCCATAGGATTATGGATATCTGCTATATCCATCAGCTGCGCCATCCGCAAAAATGCCTGGACTTCGTTAGACACCAAGTTGCGGCTGAGGGTATTTTGACCTGTGACTATGGATAAGCTATTATCCCCTGTTTTTAAGTAGTCAATTACACGGGAGACAACGGAAGCAAGTTCTTCTGGTGCTGCAATTTTTGTCTGAATTGCTTGTTTATGATCTGTCAGTTTTTGGGCTAATTCTGGTTTATATTGTTCGATGTGAGCGATCGCTAATTCTGCGGCTTTTAACACTAAATCCGGCTCAAATGTCCACATCCCATAGAATTTACGCTCTAAGTCTGAACTTGGTATTCTACCAATTCCATAATCTTCATCTGATAATTCTTGACAAATTACCATTGATGTGTATTTAGGAGAAACAATAATCAAGTGCCATTCCTGTGCCACCGGATCAGCTGTTTGTAAAGCCACTGTATCGACATTGGGCAGTTGACTGGTGGGATGTTCAGCAAAACCAGCGTCGCTAGTGGCCATAATCGCAATTTCCCGGCTACTCATGGCAATATCTGCATATCTGTCAGCTTCTTGCAAATACCATTTACCCCGTTGGAAACAGGTAATAACTATGGGCTGATCCTCATTATTTAAAATATGGTCTTCCAAGGCGTGACAAAGCGCGACTAAAGTGTTTTTATAATACACTCCAAAGCGAATTGGTCTAGTAGTATGACGATAAGCGGCTTCCAGTTTTTGGAGAATTGAACCTTGCAACATGGGGAGTGGGGAGGTAGGGAGATGGGGAGTCAGGGAGATGGGAAACTAATTTTTCCCCTGCTCCCAATTCTTTATGATACACCCGTCAGCTGTTTCTCGGTCTTTTCTAGTGGCGCTGATAGTGCTGTTTCTAACTCAGCACAACCTAGTCTTTCTTCTAAGATATTCATCACTTCTCGGCCAAAGTCATTAGGGTTACGTCGCCAAGCTTGTAGACAAACTTCTCCGAAAAATGAACCTAATGGCTCTGGGTTCCACAAGAGTTTTTTTGCTGTCCAAGGCATCAAACTCATTGGATCATACCCTGGTTTGAGGATACCTTCTTTAAAGGCATATTCTTCTAAGTGGGTATGGGGTTGTAGGCCAATAAAGAAAATTGCAGGTTCAACTTGATCAGCACCAAAAATTCTTTCTAATTCTCGGTGATAAGCAATGGTTTGGCGGATGGTTTCGGGACGCTCATCAATCACATTAAAGGAATAATTGACGGAAACCATATCATTAAAACCAGCTGCTTTCAAGTCACGGCAGTTTTGCAAGACGGTTCGCAGGTTGTAACCCATCCGCATTTTCCGCACCAGTTCTTGAGAACCGCTAGTAATACCGATTTCAAAATAATTCATCCCGGTTTTGGCCATCAACTCACACAACTCTAGTGTCAGGTTGTCTGCTCTGATGTATGCTGCCCAGTTTATATCAGTCATGCCAGAATCGACAATCTTTTGTAATAGTTCTATGGCATCGTCGATATATTTGCGGGCGGGAATAAATTGAGCATCGGTGAACCAGAAGTTGCGAACACCGCGATTATATAATTGGCGAATCTCCGCGACGACTTCATCAGCCGGGTTAATACGTACCTGTTTACCTTCAACTACTGTGTAAACACAATAACAGCAGTTATGGGGACAACCACGCTTGGTTTGTACACCAATATAGAAATCTTGATCTTGCAGGTAATAGTTAAATTCCGGCCAGATGGTTTCTATATAGTCGTAGTTGCAAGCTGTTTTTTCTAAGGGTGTCGGTTGTTCATGGATCAGGCGTTTGCGGGGTTGGTCTTCTCCCACTACATAGCAGCGTTCATCTCGAAAGTCTTGGCTCCCCAAGAATTTTGTCAGCAGGGTTTCTCCTTCACCTACAGAAATAATTGTTCCTGCTGGTAAACTTTTACCCAGCTGTTCATAAAATACGCTGACAGCACCACCACCGACAACTGCACGGGCTTGGGAGTGATATTTTTGGGCGCGTTTTAAACCGCGTTTAATTAACCCCAAATTACGCCATAGCTCGACATAGTAAGCGATGAAGATTCTTAACCCACCCAGTGCGCCACGTAATTTTATCAGTGGGTTTTTGGCATAGTAAAACTCAAAGGCGTTCTGTAGTGGGTTTCCGCCCCGTCCCCCCACTGGCGCATATATTTGAATATCTCGCCAAGAAAAGACTAGGAGAGTGGGTTTAAATTCATCAATACAGCGGTTTAGAGCAGTGGCATAATCTAAAGGCGGTACCGTGCCTAAATCAAAAATTCGCTGTTCAATGTTGGGGAATAGCTTGTGGACGTGATCACAAAGGTAAACAACCCCAATGGGAAAGATGGGGTTACAGGGAAGGCGAACGTAGAGAATTCGATTTTCCATCATAGTTGTTTTAACTGCCATCTTGCCAATGTTGAGGGGGAAACCAGAGAAAACCCCAGTTTGAACCTGTGGGTTTGTTTGGTTAATCTTAATTTACCAATATTTGGCTTGACATTTGAGCCAATTCTTGATATTCGCAAATTCAGGTTTAGTTAAGAGTGAGAAAAGGTAAAATTGCTGGGCATCAAAATTATTGATGGTTGTCAATAGATAAAGTTTATGAAAAAAATTTCATATATCTTTACCATAACATCGACTTTATTCATTTTTATTCATTCACCGATGATTTTCCCCTCTTAGTCCACAGACAGATGAAATAGAAAAACTCACTCCTTCACCAGAACAAAGGCAAAGGGATCATAGTCATGCTGTTCCCCTGAGCAGGAGAATGTAGGAGTTTAGGTGTTGAGATTAGCAAAAAAGCTGAAAAAAAATCGTTTATCGTTTATAATGTCTGGCTTTGCCAAAAATCAAATATAGTCAGGAAATTTTTATAAATAAAACATAACTTCAGATAGAAATGATGCAGAAAATTCCAGTTGGTAGTCGGAGTTACAGCAACTGGAGATCATGCAATGTTAGTTTTGCTTGTGTAATGTAAAATTGTGGCGTAAAAGCTCCTCAGCAGTTATGGCTCAAATATTAGATTCTCTACCACCGGAGCAATCGGGGAAAATTCTCTGCTGCTACGTCAATGCCACGAGTAAGATCCAGGTGGCGCGTATTTCCAATATTCCTAACTGGTACTTTGAAAGGGTGGTATTTCCTGGACAAAGGCTAGTTTTTGAAGCTCCAAGAGAAGGACAAATGGAAATTCATACGGGGATGATGGCCAGTGCAATTTTATCGGATACCATGCCGTGCGATCGCCTAGCACTCAGTGAACCCAGTAGTGATGAGGGTGATACAGACTCAAAAGCAGGAATAGAAACGACAAACACCAATGTGATGGTGTCTGAAATTAATACAAAAATTGAAGATCCCACAAAACCTTTACAAAATATCACAGCCACCATGAAAACCTACCAGTCACAACATGAATTTTTATTAAACCTGGGAGTGTGACTTCTGGGAGGGTGGGAAATGAGCAAAGTTTCAAAAATCCCTGGATTAGTATCAAAAAGATCCGTTGATTAAAAAAACAGTTTTTCATAATTGAAAGGTTGCTGAACTCAGTAGCCTTTTTTGTTGAATTGGGTTATTTCTATTCGGTTTAAATTAAAATCAGGTATCTCCTTACTTGGAATATGACTGATACCTCTGCCAATTTGATCACCAGGACATTCGCCAAAGTGCAACTAAAAACCCTGTTGATTGTCCCCTTTGTTTTACAAACCGTGGGAATGGTGACTCTGGTGGGCTATTTTTCCTACCTTAGCAGCCAGGAATCTGTAGAGAAGCTGGCAGATCAATTAATGACAGAGGTAGGTGATCGCATTGAACAGCATTTAGATAGTTATTTGGGTAAAGCCCAGGAAATCAACCGCACGAATGTTGATGCCTTTGAGTCAGGAATCCTAGACTTGAATGATTTTAACGCTTTAGGCAAATATTTTTATCGTCAGGTGCAATCGTTCAATTTCACTTATGTTAACTTTGGCAGTAAAGAGGGAGGATTTATTGGTGCTGGTTATGGTCTGGGTAATAAGTTGGAAATTGGAGAAATTCCCGTATCTGACCAAAGCAAAAGCCGTAGCTACTCAGTAGATGACCAAGGTAATCGGCTCAAGTTAGCAGCTACACTGAAAAACCCGCAATATTCTAATGCGGCTTGGTACTTAGATGCAGTCAAAGCTGGTAGGCCGATTTGGAGTTCAATTTATACTTGGGCAGACTTGCCTGATCGCATCAGCATTTCCGCCAGCACTCCAGTGTATAACACGCAGAAAAATTTGCTGGGTGTACTCGGTATTGATCTTGAACTCTCACAAATCAGTCGATTTCTGAAAAGACTGAATAGCCGGAGATCAGGTCACATTTTCATCATCGAGCGATCAGGGCTAATTGTTGCTAGTTCCGGGGATGAATCTCCAGCCCCCATCATCAATGGCAAAGCTACACCACTCAAAGCCTTAAATAGTCGAGAACCTGTGATCCGCGACGTAACACAGCATTTAATGCAAGAGTTTGGCAGTTTGCAAGCGATTTCCCAGCCTCAAAGTTTCCGCCCTGCTTTAGAGCAAAAACCCTTTGTCAGAGTTACGCCCTACCGAGACGATTACGGCTTAGATTGGCTTGTAGTGACGGTAATTCCCGAATCGGAATTTATGAGAAAAATTCATGCTAATGCTCACAGAACCTTGATAATCTGTGCCTTGGCGTTGGTAATTGCCATTGGCATGGGTAGCTTCACTGCATACTGGATAGCTAAACCGATTTTGCGATTGAGTCGAGCTAGTCAAGCAATGGCTAAGGGAGAGTGGCAAGATTCATTATCTGAAGATATCGCAATTGCAGAACTGAAGGTGTTAGCAACATCCTTTAATCTGATGTCTGCTCAAGTCAAAAAAACCTTTCAGGAGTCGGAAGAGAAATTTGCCAAAATATTTCGCACTAGTCCCGATCTCATCAGCATTGTCAGTATTACAGACGGAATTCATCTGGTAGTGAATGATCAATTTTTTGCCCTGACTGGCTATACCCATGAAGAAGTAATTGGTCATACAGTGGATGAATTGAATTTGATGGTTCATTCCTTGCAGGCAAAAGAAATTTACAATTTGCTGCAAACTCAGCAGAGAATTCGCAATTATGAAATGGAGTTGCGAACCAAATCAGGAGAAATCAAAATTGGCTTACTATCTTCAGAATTGATTGAGCTAGACTGTCAGATATTTATCCTTTCAGTATTCAAAGATATCAGCCAGCGCCAGCAAATAGAATTAGCTTTGAAAGCTTCCGAACTTAGACTCAGATCAATTTTAGATTATGCTCCGGCTTTCATCTCCGGTGTCCGTCTCTACAGCCTGGATAATTGGGAATATGAATATTTCTCTTTGGGCATTGAGGCGATTTCTGGTTATACAGGTGAAGAGATCGCTGCCAACCCATCGTTGTTTTCTTCATTGATTTTGCCAGAAGATCAGGAAACCGTAGTGCGCCCTATTCTCAGTAATCTTTTCACAGAAAACTTTTTTACGACAATTGAATACCGCATTCGCCATAAAAATGGCAGTCTGCGCTGGATTGCGAATACTATCAATATTCGGTGGGATGAAACAACTAGTTCCTACTATGCTACGGGAGTAATACTAGATATTACTAAACGAAAATATGCTGAAATTGCCCTACGTGAATCAGAAACTAAATTTTCGATTATTTTTAATACTACTCCTGACCCAGTTTGGATTGCCACATTAGCCACAGGAAGATTATTGAATGTTAATGAAAGTTTTTGCCAGTTTTGGGGAGATACCCAAAACTGGCAAAAACTTTCATTAACATTCAATAATCTTCCTGTGGCTAATGTGGCAATCCAAACTGGG
>RDYJ01000171.1 GCA_004293145.1 Nostocales cyanobacterium
CACCGCCTGTCGCAGGGCGTTTTCTGCTTTCTCCCAATTTTTAAAATCTTCCTGCAAATTGCCCAATTTTTTTAAAGCCCACACTTCTCCATCTTTATTGCCTTGTAAAGCCCTTGTTTCCACTGCTTTCTTGTAAAAACTTTCAGCCTCTTGCAACCCTTTTTCATTTTCTATTTTCAGTATTTGCCCTACAAAAATTGTTTCTGAAAGTAAAATATTGATTTTGATGATATTAACCAAGAACAAAGCTTTCAACAATTAATGAGAGAGTGAGTCATGATAAATGAAAAATACCCCTGCATAGTTTCTACAATCATTAGAACCTATAAAGGGGTAATTTGAAGTCATTAATGCCTCTTGTGAAGAGAGGGGGATGTAGCAGAGAAATTGGATAATAGGTGGGCTGCAATTGTGCAAGGAAAAGCCTTAACAACTATGTAGTTTCCACTGAAGGAAATCCTATCAATGCCTCATGATTGAAGATATAACTTATTTCTTCTGAGTCTCATCTATCTGAAGAGATATGAAAAAAATATACTCTCAGAGAGATTGACGAATATTCACTATGTACATTATATTTATGACCTTGAAATTTGCATTATTAACGCTCAACCCAAAAATTACATCATGCGTTTAAAGAGATAATAGCTGCAAATAGGGACACCTTTCCATAAAACCAGATGCTTTATTTTCAGCATTTATATCATTAATATGTGTTGGTGTGGGTCGAATAATGCCACTAAATAAATCATCTAAACCGTAAGGTGTAAAAAATTGCCATTGTCCTTGTCTATCCATAGACACACCTACAGCTGTTGCAGTATGTAACCAATCTTTAATGCCATCTTCTGTACTAGAATAAGTTCTTGTACCCGCACGCCAAAGTCCAAAACTAGCTTGATTTTTGACATCAAAGTCACATTGGGGAAATTTTGCTGTCAACGTTGATTTTGCTATTAGTTCCTGGTTACGGTTTCCTCCATCATCAAAGAAAGCAACATCAAAATCTTTGATGAATAACTCGCATTCTTCCCCAAAAACAGCACGCCAAACTGTATTTCGCACCGCTCCCCCAGCCAACCACCAATGCGGTAAATTGAGTTGAGCTATTGCTGGTAGGACATTAGCAATAATTGAATCAGATAGAATGATTTGCAGATGTGTTTGATTATCCATACTGGGGATGAAATACTAAAGAATATGATCACTAATAATTATACGTAGTTTCATAACCACAGAGATAACCAAGAATTTGTGCTGAGATAGCAATGTAAAATTTAATGAATTCATTGTTAGTTAGATATTGAGAAATATTATCAAATTTATTTATACTAGATATCAAGATTAGGAGATAAATTCAACACAAACCTGAGTCATTAGTATTTTTGACTAGGCTGTGTTTGTGGTGTAAAATAAACATCATCTTTCTAAGTCAAGCAATTTCCAATCCTGAAATTCAATACACCTCTTAATTTGTATATAATTCTCCTCTGTTAACCGAGATAATACAGAATTAAAAATCTGACATCACAAAAACCAAAATCAACCTTCCAAGGAAAAAATATGACAAAATATTTGCAGCATGGGTCAATAATTCAGCGGCGTTGGTTGCCCACTTCTATAGTTTTTTTAACTTTTTTGGCCTTGAGTATAGTGAAAATATTCACAGAAACCTCAGTTTATCAGGCCGCAGGTCAGTTGGTACTGAAAAAGAATGCTACATCTTCCCTCACAGGCGTAGGTAATCAATTAGGACAGTTAGAAAGTTCAGTTAGCGGTAGACCTTTGGGAACAGAGGTAGCAGTTTTGCGTTCTTTACCCTTAGCCGAAAAAACGATCAATACCCTGGCTCTCGATATTAAGCCTGTAGTATTTATCAAATCCCTGAAGGTAAAAAATATTGAAAATACTGATATTATTGAACTATATTATACAGATAAAGACCCCAAGACAGCGGCTTTAATCGTTAACACTTTAATGAAAATATATATAGAAAATGATATCAATGCGAATCTTGAGCAAACCAAATCTGCCAAAAAATTTGTAGCCGAACAGTTGTCATTGAGTAGAGCCGCATTACAAATAGCCGAACGCAGACTGCAATTTTTTAAACAACAAAACAGAGTTGTAGATTTAAAAGCCGAAGCTACATCAAGTGCAAATATGCTCACGGGGTTAGAAAAACAATTAGCAGCAACCAAATCAGATTTGTCTGCACAAACAGCCCGGATGCAATCAATCCAAAATTTGTTTGGAGTCTCTTTACAAGATTCTTTAATTAGGGCTAGTGCGGATGAATCACCATCGATAACAGCAGTGCAGACACAGTTACAAGATATTCAGAAAAAGATAGCTGTTGCGGGGTTGCGTTTGACAGATACCCATCCAACAATGCTTGATCTAAAACAACAAGAAGCTGTTCTCAAAAAAGAACTGAAGCAGCGGCTAGAACAAAGTTTGATCGGTAAAGCAAGACGTTTGAATAATCCCCCAGATCCTGATAGCATTGGACAATTAAAAACTCTGAATTTACAACAAAAACTACTTGAACAATATGCTACTGCTGAATCGGAAAGATTGATTTTACAAGTCAGGCTGAAATCTTTATCTCAAGTAATTGCATCTTATAGACAAAGGGCAAATACTTTACCACAGCTAGAATTGCAGCAACGTCAGCTAGAACGGGAAATAGCTGCAACTGAATCTAGTTATAAAAACTTGTTGGCCAGATATGAGGAAATCCAGGTAGCGGAAAATTTGCAAGTGAGTAATGCGATGATTGTTACACCTGCTTTGATTCCAGCCGCAACACTTAAAAGTCGTCAATATATAAAGCTAGTTCCAGGCTTAATTGGGGGAATTTTTTTCGGGGTAGTTACCGCTTTGGTTTTGGAAAAGTTAGACAAAGCTATCAAAAATCCACAATCTGCTAAAGACTTACTGGGATATACTTTCTTAGGTTATATTCCGCCTTTTCCCAATGGTAGTTTTACTCCAGAAGTAATTGTTAGAAAACAGCCTGATTCACAAATCAGTGAGGCTTTTCGGATGCTGCAAACTAACCTGAGATTCTTTAATGCAGAACAATCAATAAAGGTGATTGTGGTATCTAGTGCTGTACCAAAAGAAGGTAAATCAACAATTGCTGCCAATTTAGCCTTTTCCATCTCTCAATTAGGACGGGATGTATTGCTAGTTGATGCTGATTTACGTCATCCCAGTCAACACAAAATCTGGGATATTTCAAATCAAGCAGGTTTGAGTAGCATTCTGAGAAGTGATTTGGATGTTGATCAGGCTGTGGTTGAAATTACACCTAATTTGAATGTAATAACTGCTGGTGAAGCAAATAATAACTCAGCCGCCCTGTTGGATTCTAGTCAAATGGCTATATTTGTGGCACAGGTCGCCCAAAGATATGATTTTGTGATTATAGATACTGCGCCTTTAACTGTAGCTGCGGATGCAACTATTTTAGGTAAATTGGTCAATGGAATTCTGTTTGTAGTCAGACCTAGAGTGGTTGATTCTACCAGTATTTCTCTGTCTAAAGAAATGTTGGAAAAAGCTGACCAAAATGTTTTAGGTGTGGCTATCAATGACATTAGTGCTAATGAACAATATTCTGCGTACGCAGAAACTACAGTTTAGTTCAATTGTCTGAGATTTCGATAGAATAGTCAAAAGACTTAAAATAGATGATACTGATTCAGCGTAATTCCCCATGACCACGAACCGCCGCTACCACATTACTACCTTCGGTTGCCAAATGAATAAAGCCGACTCAGAGCGTATGGCTGGTATACTAGAAGAGATGGGCTTTGAATGGTCAGAAGATCCTAATGATGCAAATGTGATTCTTTATAATACTTGCACGATTCGGGATAATGCCGAGCATAAAGTCTATTCTTACCTGGGTAGACAGGCAAAACGCAAGCACGAACAACCTGATTTAACTTTAGTTGTTGCTGGTTGTGTCGCTCAACAAGAAGGTGAGGCTTTGTTGCGTCGTGTGCCAGAATTAGATTTGGTGATGGGTCCGCAACACGCTAACCGCCTCAAAGATTTACTGGAATCGGTTTTTGATGGTAATCAGGTGGTGGCGACTGAAGAGGTGCATATTATCGAAGATATCACCCAACCTCGTCGAGATAGTCAGGTGACAGCTTGGGTAAATGTGATTTATGGCTGTAATGAACGTTGTACTTATTGTGTAGTTCCCAACGTGCGTGGTGTGGAACAGTCTCGCACACCAGCAGCTATTCGCGCCGAAATCGAAGAATTAGGCAGAAACGGTTATAAAGAAGTGACTCTGTTGGGTCAAAATATTGATGCCTATGGTAGAGATTTACCAGGCGCTACTGCTGAAGGTCGTCACCTGCACACCTTGACAGATTTACTCTATTATGTTCATGATGTTCCAGGTATTGAAAGGTTACGCTTTGCTACCAGCCATCCCCGTTATTTTACAGAAAGATTAATTAAAGCCTGTGCGGAGTTGCCCAAGGTGTGCGAACACTTCCATATTCCCTTTCAGTCGGGGGATAATGAGCTTTTAAAAGCAATGTCACGGGGTTATACCCATGAAAAATATCGCCGGATTATTGATATGATTCGCCGTTATATGCCGGATGCGTCAATTAGTGCAGATGCAATTGTGGGTTTTCCAGGGGAGACAGAGGAACAGTTTGAAAATACGATGAAATTGGTGGATGAAATTGGTTTTGATTTGTTGAATACTGCTGCATATTCGCCCCGACCGGGAACACCTGCGGCTTTGTGGGATAATCAATTAAGTGAAGAAGTCAAGAGCGATCGCTTGCAAAGATTAAATCGTTTAGTTAACGTTAAAGCAGCAGAGCGATCGCAGCGTTACTTTGGCAGAATCGAAGAAGTCCTAGTTGAAGAGCAAAACACCAAGGATAAAACTCAGGTAATGGGACGCACACGGGGAAACCGTCTCACCTTCTTCACAGGCGATATTAACGAACTCAAAGGGCAAATAGTCAAGGTCAAAATTACCGAAGTTCGCGCTTTTAGCTTGACCGGTGAACCTGTTGAAGTGCGAGAAGCGGTAACGGTTTGAGGTGACAGGTTTAGATTTTCGTAGATTTTCGTAGGTTGGGTTGAACAAAGTGAAACCCAACCCTTGTAAATGTTGGGTGTAAATGTTGGGTTTCGTTCCTCAACCCAACCTACATACTGGTGAACCAGTAGGAGTGCGAGAAGCAGGGGAGCAGAGAAGCAGAGGAGCAGAGGAGAATAAATAACCTCCTGACTCCTGTACAGACGTTCCGGCGGAACGTCTCTACTGACTCCTGACTCCTGACTCCTAAAAAGATGATTTTTCTTCACCCAAAATGATTACAATTAGTGTTGATGCTGGATAATGGGAAAGCTTTGACTATTTATTCACCCATCTAGCCCGAAAAAAAGAACTAAATTACTATGAGAACTCACTATTGCGGCGAACTCCGAAAAGAGCATATTGGAGAAACTGTTACCTTTTACGGTTGGGTGGACCGTCGCCGCGATCATGGGGGTGTGATATTCTTAGATTTACGCGATCGCTCAGGCATAGTACAAATTGTCAGCGATCCGCAACGCACCCCAGACTCCTACGAACAGGCTAACGCCATACGGAATGAATACGTTGTTAAAATCACAGGTAGAGTCACTCAACGCCCCGCAGAATCCCTGAATCCCCGCATTCCTACCGGTGAAGTAGAAATATACGCGGATCAAATTGAACTCCTCAACGCTGTCCGCAAACAGTTACCTTTCCAAGTTTCCACCGCAGACACAGAAACCGTGCGGGAGGACTTGCGGTTAAAATATCGTTATTTAGACTTGCGACGGGAACGGATGGCGCAAAATATGCAAATGCGTCACCAAGTCGTTAAAGCTATGCGTCGTTATTTGGAAGATTTAGAAGGTTTCATCGAAATTGAAACCCCAGTGCTTACCCGTTCCACTCCTGAAGGTGCGAGAGATTATATTCTTCCCAGTCGCGTGAATGAAGGTGAATGGTTTGCGTTACCGCAGTCACCCCAACTATTTAAGCAGATATTGATGGTATCGGGAATGGATAGATACTATCAACTTGCCCGATGTTTCCGGGATGAAGACTTACGCGCAGACAGACAACCGGAGTTTACACAATTAGACATGGAAATGAGTTTCATGTCTGAAAATGAAATTCTGGAACTCAATGAAAAATTAGTTTGTCACATTTTCAAAACCGTTAAAGGAATTGATTTACCTCGTCCTTTTCCGCGTCTGACTTATAAAGATGCGATGAATAAATATGGCAGTGATAAACCAGATACCCGCTACGGTTTGGAATTAGTTGATGTTTCTGATGTTTTAAAAGATTCGGGTTTCAAAGTTTTTAAAGATGCGATCGCTAACGGTGGAATAGTTAAAATTCTGCCAATTCCTAACGGTAACGATGCCATTTCTAATGTTCGTATTAAACCAAATGGTGATATTTTCAGAGAAGCAGCAGAAGCTGGTGCAAAAGGTTTAGCTTATATTCGCGTGCGGGAAAATGGCGAAATTGACACCATTGGCGCAATTAAAGATAATTTGACACCGGAACAAAAGCAGGAAATTCTCACTCGCACAGGTGCAAAAGAAGGTCATTTATTATTATTTGCAGCGGCTGATACTGGGACTGTAAATAAAACTTTAGACAGAATTCGCCAATTTGTAGCTAGGGAATTTAATTTAATTCCAGCAGATAAAATTAATTTACTCTGGATTACAGAATTTCCAATGTTTGAGTGGAATGCTGATGAGAAAAGATTAGAAGCATTACATCATCCATTTACAGCACCCCATCCTGATGATATCAATGATTTAAAAACCGCCCGCGCTCAAGCTTATGATTTGGTGTTAAATGGGTTTGAAGTTGGTGGTGGAAGTCTGCGAATTTATAAGCGAGAAATTCAATCACAGGTGTTTGAAGCTATTGGTTTATCACCAGAAGAAGCACAAAGTAAATTTGGCTTTTTGTTAGAAGCTTTTGAATATGGTACACCTCCTCATGGTGGTATTGCTTACGGTGTAGATCGTTTGGTAATGTTGTTAGCTGGAGAAGAATCAATTCGTGATGTAATTGCTTTTCCCAAGACACAACAAGCGCGTTGTTTGTTAACCGATGCACCTTCAAATGTGGACGCGAAGCAGTTGAAAGAACTTCATGTTGCTTCAACTTTTAACCCGAAAGCCTAAGGTTTGATTATTCCCTCTGCTTTTTGCAGGGGGTTTATTTTGGATTAGATTCTCACGCAAAGACGCAAAGACGCAAAGAATTTATAGGTAGGGTTGACGTAAGGAAAGCCAAAATTTTGATGAATTTTTATTTAAAATCCCTACTAAAATTTTTATTAATATCTCTAAATCTGTGGGAACTCGATATCACATTAAGTCTTGAGTAGAGGCGCAGAGGCACGGAGAAGTGGGTAAAATTGAGTAAGTCTTTTCAAACACGACATTTTGTGGGAAATTACACAACAATGCTAAAACGACAAGGCGTAAAAATGCCCATAATCACCAAAACTCAACGCCTCATCATTTCCTTCCTCTCCCTGGCTGTTATCTTCACCAGTCAAGCAGTATCAGCCACCATCACCATACCCCTACGCAGCAAAAAAGGGATGGTAGTTTCCGCCCATCCCCTAGCTAGTGAAGCCGGACTGGCGATGTTAAAAAAAGGTGGAAATGCGGTAGATGCAGCAGTAGCTACAACCTTGGCAATTTCCGTAGTTGAACCTTTTTCCGCAGGTATTGGTGGCGGTGGTTTCTTACTATTACATTCTGAAAAAACAGGGGAAATAAAAGCGTTAGATTTCCGAGAACGCGCACCAATCAAGGCAACAAGAAATATGTATTTAGATGCCAATGGTAAAGTGATTCCTGGTGCGAGTACAAATGGTTATTTAGCAGTAGCAACACCGGGGACTGTAGCGGGTATGTATGAAGTGCATAGCCGTTATGGAAAGTTACCTTGGCAAGAAGTTGTTGAACCATCAATTGCACTTGCAAAAAATGGTTTTATTATCAGTAATAGAATCTCTTGGCTTTCTCTCTCCCGTTTTCAAGACCGTAAACCGAGAATTCTCAACAACCCCGCAGCTAGTAAGATATTCACTCGCAACGGTAAATATTATCAACCTGGAGAAAAATTAATCCAAAGTGATTTAGCTAAAACTTTAGAAGCCATTTCCCAAAATCACCAAAGTTTTTACACTGGGAAAATTGCCCAAACCATTGCTAATGACATGGCGAAAAATGGCGGTTTAATTACTCTCGAAGATTTAAAATCATACAAAGCAATTTGGCGCACTCCCGTTTGTGGCAACTTCCGTAAAGCTAAAGTTTGTTCTATGTCACCTCCATCATCAGGAGGCGTTCATTTATTACAAATGTTAAATATTATCGGTGAAACAGATTTAAAATCATTAGGGCGGAATCACCCCGACGCGATACATATAATGGTAGAAGCAATGAAGATTGCGTACAGTGACCGCGCCAAATATTTAGGTGATCCTGATTTTGTGAAAGTCCCCGTTTCCCAACTTATTAGCCCCGCTTACGCCCAAAAACGTCGCCAACAAATTAACATGAATCAGGCGATACCATCAACTGAACTAAAACCTGAAATCAAAACATTAAAAACCCATGAATCAACAGAAACCAGTCATTTAAATGTAGTTGACGCAGACAGAAATGCCGTGAGTTTAACCTTCACCATCAACACAGGTTTTGGTGCTGGAATTGTCACACCAGGAACAGGAATAGTTTTAAACAACGAAATGGATGATTTTGCAGCGGCTCCAGGAGTACCTAACTTTTTTGGATTAGTTGGTAATGAAGCCAACAGCATTACGCCCCGGAAAACACCACTTTCCAGCATGACACCCACTATCGTCACCGAAAACAACCGCTTGCGTTTAGCAGTTGGTGCGCCCGGTGGTAGCACCATCATCACCCAAGTATTGCAAATAATACTGAATATTTTGGAATACAAAATGGATGTTGGTGCAGCCGTTTCTGTCCCACGCATACATCACCAGTGGCTACCCGATGAGTTGCGAGTGGAAGCATGGGGTTTAGATGCGTTAACCTTGGAAGACTTACGCCGTCGGGGACAGAAAATCAAAGAAACTACACCTTGGGGTAACATTAATGCGATTGGTGTTACAGAAAATAATAGCTTAGAAGGAGCCGCAGATTCCCGTGGTGAAGGTTCAGCCAAAGGTTATTAATTCTGCACCGTTGACTCTGCTAAGTTACTGCTAAATTCATTTGCTCGTGCGCTAGGAACTAAACTCCAGCCTGCTTTCAAGAGTTTTTGATAAGTTGCCCAACCCTTAGAACCACCTGGTATTTGATAATCTGGAACTGAAAATTGAGGAAACGCCGTATAAGGCCGCCAAGGTTGACCAGGAGAAATCTGCAAATACAGAATTTTCTCGCCATCGCCGCTAGACTTAGATAACCAGCACATTTGTCGATGCATGGTAAACTCCTTTGCGTTTAGCTTATGTTGCATAATGACAGGATTTTGTCAATACCTGCCTCAATCTTGTGGGAGAACTTATGAGCCTAAAAGATTAGACCAGAGGAATTTGATATTATTAAACTCAGGTAAATTTCTGAAGAAGATAGACTCCTAGATGCGGTTTTCCGCAATATAAGAAGATAAACATAGAACAAAATAGGTTGTTCTCAAAATGCTTTCTTCCAGTACAAGATTTTTCTAATGTTAACCATCGTTTTTGTGATTGTATGTATCAATCACTACGATTTTTCTAAAAATCTCTCAAAAACCCGATTAGTTTTTCTGTTCACATATATAAGGATATAGGTAGGGAGTAGAGAATAAGATCCCCGACTTCTTTTTAAACACTGTCAATATACTATAAATTCATATCAGAAGTCGGGATTTGGGTGTTGTAATTTACCGAAAAACTAACTTTCCTGAAAAGCTAAAAATTGCTGATCATTTATCCTTCCTACTTCGTGCAGAGTATTGACAATTTCCGAAATAGTTAAAACAGAATGACCACAATAACCATTTTGTTTTAACCTATCTTTTACACCTTGTTCATGGTCAATAAAAACCACAATATCATTAACTTTTAATCCCACTGATTTGATCTTTTCTGCACCTTCCATGACACTTTTACCACTGATGAGAATATCATCAACCACCGCCACGATTTCACCAGGATGAAAATTACCTTCAATTACCCTGCGCGTACCATGTGCTTTAACTTCTTTACGGGGAAAAATCATCGGACAATGTAAACGTAAAGATAAACCAGTTGCAGTAGGTAAAGAACCATAGGGAATACCAGCCACCCTATCAAAAGTCAGACCTTTTAAAATTTCCTCATAAGCACTGAGAACCTGATTAAAAACTTGAGGATTAGAAATAATTTTCCGCAAATCAATGTAATAAGGAAAAGTCGCACCAGAAGCTTGAACAAATTCACCAAACATAATACAACCAATATCAAAAAGTTGTACAATCAAATCTTGATGAGGATGTTTATCTTTAACTTCAATATCAGGAAGCCAAACATCACAGCTAGAAACATCATGGATAAATTCACTTCTAAATTGATTAATTTCGGCGCGTAAAGATTGAATTTGCTGAGATAAATTGGCACTACTCAACATATCTTGAGGAACAGGAATCAACAAACCATCACCGTGGCAATTTAAACCCGCTGCTAAAATCTTTTTAAGATTACTTTCTTCAGCCCAAATACTCCGCGCCATAATTATTCTTTCGGGAGCAAGTGAACGAATAGATTTTAAAACTTCAGCATTTGTCGTTCCTACTTCTAAGCCTAATTGTTCTGGAGTTCCCCAGTTTTTTGATTCCTCTACTACCTGCAAATAAAGCGGTGAATTATTATTAGGATATTGCTGTAGAATAGCTGCACTAGGGTTAGAAGTACAACACAAAATAAACACAGCCTTATCAGGATACACTAAAAATGGGGCAACATGATCCTGACCAGTATAGGGACTTAAAGTAACAGCATCTACCCGCCATTCTCTAAATATAGAATGGGCAAAAATACTGCTAGTATTTAAATCACTATGTTTAGCATCTAAAATAATCGGAATATGGGCGGGAACAGATGCTAAAATTTTGATTAATAGTTCTAAACCAGGAACACCTAAAGCTTCATAAAATCCCAAAGTTGGTTTATAAGCACAAACAAAATCAGCCGTTTCTGCAATCATAAATTGCAACCAATTTTCCAAACCTGTGATCATATCAGATGATTGATAATGGGCTGGAATCATCTCAGAATTTGGGTCAAGTCCGACAAATAGTAAACTTTGATTTTGGGAGATATTCGTATTTAATTTATCAAAAAAGTTCATTTTATATTTCCTAATCAATGTTTCAAATATGTAGGTTGGGTTGACGGAAGGAAACCCAACATTTTGGGGGTTGTTGGGTCGCGCTGTCGCTTAACCCAACCTACAATTTCTGACTCCTGAATTCTTACATATTTATAACCCCGCAAACCATTCATAACCCTGATCTTCCCAATAACCCTTAAAAATTGATAGATTGCTAGTTAAAGTAATTCGCGTTACCCATTTACTCTGTTTATAACCCAGTTTAATAGGAGAAGCTAGACGCAAAGGCGCACCATTTTCAATCGGCAATTTTTCCCCATTTTTTTGATAAGCTAACAAAGTTTGGGGATGGGTTGCTGATGCTAAATCCCAACTTTCATAATAACCATCTGCTGATTCAAAAAAAGCATATTTAACATTTGTTGTTGGTTGTGCTAAGGTAATTAAATCACGTAACCGAATACCTCCCCATTGGACAATTGCTGCCCAACCTTCAACACAAACATGACGAATTATCATAGAAGTTAAAGGTAAAGCTTGAATTTCTGCCATGCTTAAACTCAGGGAATTATTTACTTCACCATCAATAATTAAACGAAATTTATCCACATCAATAATTGGTGTACCACGGAAACTATTAATTATTAAGGCTTCTGGTTTAATTTCACTAACAGCAAATTCTGGGACAAGTTTTTGGGGTTGAAATATTAATTCTTCAACTTTTTGATTTAAGGGTTCTGAAAGTTTACCTACTAAATCTTCTAATGCTGGTGTACCACAACTACTGAGTAAAGCACCGATGCTGGAAATTCCTGATATTTGTAAGAATTTACGGCGTGATAATTGCGGTTTGACAATATGAATTAGGTCTTTTTTATGAGCATGATTCATGATTTAATAACTCCCCAGGTTGAGAATTTATCACAAAAATTGGGTATCTGTTTGATTTTGAACATGATGAAAAAGATATCTGTGTTTATCTGCGTTTATCTGCGGTCAATTATTAATTTAAAAAAACTACCAAAACATAGATTCAGTCAATTTATCCCCTCCGGCTTTCTGTCCTAAACGCCAATGAATAATTACAAATATTATCACCAATGGTACAGAGGCAAAATGCACAAATCTTAACGCTTGCCAATCACCAAACATATCAACTATCCAAGGGAATTGAGCAGGTTTGTACATTCCTATTCCTGTCAATATTGCTAACAGTAATATAGGAATAATAGATGTGTAAATAATCCGATGCCAAGCATAAATTAGACGTTGAGGATTTTGAGTTTTTTGTAAAGCTTTAATGTCGTTACTGCCCACAAATCTATGTCGCCAACGACGGGTAATTAAAATGTAAATTCCATATCCTAAAAGATTGAGAGAAAATAACCAGATGGCTGCAAAATGCCAGTGTCTACCCCCTGCTAACCAAGCGCCTAAAGTGAAAATGGGAGGAATATGTAAACCTGCACGACCACCAAAAACAGGGTTAGCATTGTAAATTTGTAGTCCACTGGTAAGCATGAGAAAGAGGCTAATTATATTCAGCGTGTGGAAGATTCTCGCACCTATGGCTTGGGTTGGTAACTTCCGGGGTTTTGCAGGATGATTCATAGTAGTAATATTTGGTGTGATTTGACAATTATCAGTTTAAAATTTTTTTCTCTAAAAATCAATTACATCAAGTGTGATGGCACTTTATTTTGGGAAATACTAAATTTAGTCATACATCCTGATTTAGAAATCAACTTAAACGTTGTCTTAACCACAAAGCCAGTAAAGGTAAAGCTAACCGATAACCCTGTTCAGCACTGTAAATTAAACCTTTATGTTGTAAACCAGTTAAAGCACCTTGCAAACTTCCACCTCTAGAAAGTCCATGTTTTTGGATATATTCTTTGCTCTGTGGTTTATCTGTAGGATCAACTGCTAAACATTCTAAAAGATGTATCTGACTTGCTGGAAGCAACATTAATAAAGATTCATAAGTTATAGATAAATCTTTAAGCATTCCTTCAATTACTTGCTGTACTTCTTGTGCAGTAATTAAACCTTGGGAATACTGCAAAGTTGACAACCGACGAATTAATGCCATTGCATCACCAATGTTTCCCTGAACTGCATCTAAAAATATTTGCAATGCTTGAGAATGAGGATCAAATTTGAGGTTTTCTGTGTGCAAAATCTCTCTTGCCCACAATCCTAAAACATCTTTAGCTAAAGGAGCTAATTGGATTGTTTCTATTGGATAGTTACTTTCATCTGGATGGTGGCTTGTTTCGCCAATTGTCGCTAACAACACATAACTAACAAAAGGATTGGCTTTAACTTCTTTTCTCAAAGTTGATTCCCATAAATTGTTGCGATCCCAAGAACGAATATGGGGGAAACTTTGCAAAATCAAAACAATTCGCTGATCTAAATTGTCAGCCATTATTTGCAATAATTTCAGCAAGATTGTAAATGCTTGCCATAGCTGTTGTTGATTCAGAGAACGTAATAATTTAAGTTTCCTTTCAGCATTAAAAATAAAAAATTCACTTGCAGTTTGTTTAACCCAAGGTTCAATTTTTTTTGCTGCCCAATTTTGGCTAATCGCTTCTGCTAGTAATTGTACAAATCTTTCTCCATCTGTAGCACGGATACAGTCTACTTCCAAAACCACCGCACTAACTTCCTGCGCTGCAACCCTGACTAAAGTCCGTCTTCCACTTCCCGGTACTCCAGTAATCAGTAAATCACCATCCTGGGCAAGTATATCTACAATACGCTGAAATTCTAGGGAACGTCCAATTAATTGTAAAGAAGTAGATAAATCGAAATTCACGGTTTTCTCGTCTTTGGTTGTGGTTGGTGCTGTTAGGGAAAACATAAATCATTAAGTGTAATTATGATTATCATTTAAAGAATTTAGTGCTTATGTGTGATTAGCACTAAAATTTCGTGCTAATAATAGTATAGCACTTTAAACAACTGAAAAAAAACCTAATATCCAGATCCCCAGTTTCTTAAAGAAGCCGGGGATACATCCCCTATCCCTTATTTAATAAGTAATTCCCGTGTTAGAAGCGTGCGTACTGGCAACAATAATGTGCGGATTTTTCGGTATCATTCTGAAAAAAAACCTGGTGATGAAGATTGTTTCGATGGATGTGATGAGTACAGGGGTAATCGCCTTTTATGTACTAATTGCATCACGAGAGGGTTTATTTACTCCCATTCTTGATGAGGTTAAAAAACCTACTTACGCTGATCCTGTTCCCCAAGCAGTAATTTTAACAGCGATAGTCATCGGTTTTTCGATTCAGGCTTTGATGCTAGTTGGTGTCATGAAATTGGCACGGGATAATCCGACTTTGGAAAGCAGCGAGATTGAGAAGAATAACACACCATGAATACTATTACCATTGCTTGGATTGCGATTCCATTTTTTCTAGGGTTCATCATTTTTTTAGTCCCCAAACTTAACCGACATCTAGCACTTTGGGGAACAATTGCTTCAGCAGCTTATGCTGTGCAACTATTTCTAGAACCATCACCAATAAAACTGAATCTACTGGATAGTTTCGGTGTGACTTTGGAAGCTGACCAGTTAAGTGGCTACTTTATTTTAACCAATGCTCTAGTTACGGCTGCTGTTGTTTTCTACTGTTGGGGTAGTGATAAAAACGCTTTTTTCTATGCCCAAACTATTATTGTTCACGGTAGTTTAAATGCTGCTTTTGTCTGTGCTGATTTTGTCAGTTTATATGTAGCTTTAGAAGTTAGCGGCATTGCAGCTTTTTTATTAATTGCTTATCCTCGCAGCGATCGCTCAATTTGGGTAGGTTTACGCTATCTATTTATTAGCAACACTGCCATGTTGTTTTACCTGGTTGGTGCAGTGTTAGTTTATCAAACCCATCACTCTTTTAGTTTTGCAGGTTTAAAGGATTCACCACCAGAAGCAATAGCATTAATTTTTCTCGGACTATTAATAAAAGCGGGAATTTTTGTATCTGGTTTATGGCTACCTTTAACACATTCAGAATCAGAAACACCAGTTTCCGCGTTACTTTCAGGTATTGTTGTCAAAGCCAGTGTTTTACCTCTGTTGCGTTGTGCTGCCATTTCTGAAGAAATTGATTTTATAGTCAGAATTTTTGGAATAGGAACAGCTTTTATGGGTGTCTCCTATGCCATCTTTGAAAAAGATACCAAGCGTCTGTTAGCATTTAGCACTATTTCCCAGTTAGGTTGGATACTCGCTGCACCAGAGGTAGGTGGTTTTTTTTTTTT
>RDYJ01000012.1 GCA_004293145.1 Nostocales cyanobacterium
TGCTTTTACTTCTCCTCGTCCTATACATCCTTTTGTACCGAGATGTATTACTGTACGGGAAGCAGCGCGTTTACATTCTTATCCTGACTGGTTTAGATTTCATCCCACAAAATGGCATGGTTTTAGACAAATTGGTAATTCTGTTCCTCCACTGTTAGCACAAGCTGTAGCAGCAGAAATTATTAAGGTTTTAAATGTGGAACTTGAACAACCCACAGGTGTTAAAATTTTGGATGAACTTAGTTTACTAACACTTGATATGTCAGACGCGGCTAAATATTTTGGAGTGAACCCTCATGTTATAGAACCTAGAACTAGAAAATCAAGTATTAAATAACAAAATAATAAAGTTCAACAGGTAAGCACTAATGAGTCAACAAGGAAGATATAATTTAATTGCTACTGGTATTTTTAACCGTTATTATCAGCCCGGAGTAGACAATTTTGTATTTAATCGTCAGGAAATTATAGAGATTGCAAAAGAATTGGGTGTTGTTCCTCCTAAAAATCTTGGAGACTTGATTTATTTTTTCCGCTATAGACAACCGCTTCCCCAAAGCATAACTGATACAGCACCTACAGGATTGGAATGGATTATTGAGTCTCAAGGTAGAAGTATTTACTGTTTTCGTCTTGTAACTATGAATCGAATTAATCCTAATATTAACTTAATTCAAATCAAAATTCCTGATGCAACACCTGAAATTATTAATAAATATACATCAGGTGATGAGCAGGCACTTTTAACTAAAATACGTTACAATCGCTTAATTGATATATTTTTGGGTATTACAGCATATTCTTTACAAAATCATTTAAGAACTACAGTGACAGGAATTGGTCAGATAGAAGTAGATGAAATTTATGTAGCCATAAACACTAATGGTCAGCAGTTTATAATACCTGTACAAGCGAAGGCAGGTAATGATCAGCTTGGTGTTGTTCAGACAAAAAATGATATTGCTTATTGTAATGAAAAATTTCCTGAATTAATTTGCCGTGCTGTATCAGCACAATTTATGGAAAAAAATATAATTGCTATGTTTGAACTAGCAATAGAAGAGGGTCAAGTTAAAATTGTCCAAGAAAAGCATTATAAACTTGTACC
Organism: Nostocales cyanobacterium; assembly: GCA_004293145.1. Classification (GTDB taxonomy): domain Bacteria; phylum Cyanobacteriota; class Cyanobacteriia; order Cyanobacteriales; family Nostocaceae; genus RDYJ01. The sequence continues at coordinate 1,109 of RDYJ01000012.1, forward strand.
AGCAGATCAAATTTCTGAAAACGATTTGCAAAATTACAGGAATTATACATAGTCTTACATTACTTTTGACATTTAAATAATTATTTCGCTGATTAAAAATGAATTAGTGAGTTATAAACCCCAAATTCCCAAAAAAAGAAATCGGGTATATGTTGGCTTATTGAAAAACTAATTTCTCTTTTGTCCAGTTGCCAAATCATTAGGATTAATATTAATCAAAGGAACAGCACCATTACCACCCATCAAAATCGGGAAACTACCATCCCATTTTTCAATATTGATATAGGTCTTTTAGCAAAAATTTACATTTACTTGAAAAGTTAGGCTATCTATAGATAAGATACAAAATTATAAAGTAAGAATTTCTGAATCATAAGACTTTCATCACAATTGAAATATGCAAATTCAACAAATTCATGCTTGGCCATCGACGGTTGAAGAAGCTACAAATATTCAAGAAAACCTGAGAAATCAAGTTATAATCACAGATCAACTCAACACACCCATTCAATATGTTGCCGGTGTGGATATGGGTTTTCTGGAAGATGGTAAAATGAGCCGTGCAGCGGTAGCAGTGCTGAGTTTTCCTGATTTGCAAGTTGTAGAAACCAGCCTAGCATACCGTCCTACTTCGTTTCCTTATATACCTGGATTTCTCTCTTTTCGGGAAATACCCGCTATTCTTGATGCCTTAGAAAAAATTAAAACTATACCTGATATAATTTTGTGTGATGGTCAAGGAATTGCTCATCCTCGCAGATTAGGGATAGCTTGCCATTTAGGTGTTCTAGTAGATATACCAACAATAGGTGTAGCAAAATCTCTACTTATTGGCAAACATGGAGAATTACCAGACGCAAGAGGTAGCTGGCAACCATTAATACATAAAAATGAAACAGTTGGCGCTGTTTTACGGAGTCGTAGCGGAGTCAAACCTTTATATATTTCCAGTGGTCATCGCATTAGCTTACCAACCGCAATTGACTATGTATTACGCTGCACACCAAAATATCGTTTGCCAGAAACTACACGCATTGCTGATAAACTAGCATCTGACAGATAAAGGGTAGATTTTGCAGATAATTACCTTGAAAGTTTAATTTTCCAGACTTGCTAAATACCTATTAATCATGTTAGGAATGCCACAGCATAAAGTTGAATTAATTAAATATTAAAGTTATCTAAACACAATGAACGCACTAACTTTACAGTGGCATGAAGCTGGTATAAATAGAGCTAAACAAATTTATGCACAACAACTCAGCAAAAATATTGGTACTTGCCGCATTGGTCGTGATCCAGTACGGTGTGATATTGTTTTAACCCACCCAACAGTATCTGGGTTACACATTGAAATATTTTTTGATCCTCAAAAGCAATGTTTTTATCTTAGAAATTTACGCGAACCAAACCCCCCGCAAGTAGATGGTAAACCACTGCTTAAAGGGGAAATACCTTTAAGTGAAGGGAGCATTATTTATTTAGGACAGCAACTACTCCAAGTTACTGCCATTTCTATTGATAGCATTCCTGCGACAATCATAGTTCAACCACAGGTACAACCAGTACATCACCACCATATCAAGTTACAGCCAACACAACCAAATCCGGTTTATGGTTTAGAGTGTTCCAAATGTCATAAAATTTCTCCACCGGAAAACCTGCAAATAGGTTGTCCTTGGTGTGGTACATCTCTAGCTGCTGCTGTCAGTGTACTTGTAGCACCAAGTCATTAGGTGACAGGTAACAGGTGACAGTTCACAGCGAATAGGGATTAGGGATTAGGGATTAGGAAGATGGAGAGAAGAATTAATGAACAATGAAGAATGAACAATGAACAATGACCAATGACCAATGACCAATGACCAATGACTAATGACCAATGACTAATGACTAATGACTAATTTACAAATTCAATTAAGTTGGGAAGAAACCGCTACCGGAGAACGAAGAGAACCTAAGCTAAATGTTCCTATTGCTTTTGGTAGAGAATTTGCGAAGTTACCGACAGAGATTAGGGGTCAACGAGTTTCGCGGATACTGCTAAATAGTAATGAAGTTTCTCGCTATCATGCTTTAATTGACTGGGAACAAGATTGGGAACAAAATAATTTTGTAGTTATTGACCAAAACAGTGTTAATGGGATTTTAGTTAATGGTCAAAGTCAAACGCGCTGTCAGTTAGCTAATGGGGATACTTTGCAAATTGGTCCTTATCTAATAACGGTAACATTTGGTCTTAATGCTACTACTGTAACTCCTAATAATCCTTCGACAATTCAATTTAATCCTCATCCTAATGTTCCAGATCCTAATATATCTCCAGTCCGTCCTATTACACCTTTAGGAAGTAATTTTCCCCCTCCAGAATTTCAGAATCACAAAATTGATTTACAGGCTATTCATGCTACTGGTTTACCTGTTGATGAATGTGATTATTTAGCAGTTGGGGGTGGTTTAGGTAGTTTTATATGGGTTGATTTATTAAGAATTAGTGGTGTTAAATCTGAGAAAATTATTGCTGTGGGACTAGAAGCAGAACCTTATGCAAGATATAAGCGTTTGTGTTTAAATTCTCAAATTCCTTTACATGAAAGATTGCGTTCTAATTCTGATTCTTGTCCTGATAATATTTGGGGTTGGCCTAGTTATGCTTTGAGAGAATCTTGGCATGATTTAACTAAAGGTAAGATAAATTCAGCATTTAAATATTTATGGCAAGTTTTTAATGAACCAACTTTTGCAGAAACCTATACTCCCCGTGCTGGAAATGTTTTTGATTCTATAAATAGGGAAACTAAGCGTATTGGTTGGAATCAAATTTATCGTTATGGAAGAGTTAGATCAATTAGAAAAACTGAAGATGGTAGATATTGTGTTGCTTATTCTCGTAGTCCGGGAAATTATGCTTTTTTAGTTTGTCGTTATTTACATTTAGCTACGGGATATCCTGCTATTCAGTTTCTGCCAGATTTACAAGCTTATCGGGAAAAATATCAAGATTTTAAATCGGTTGTCAATGCTTATGAAGACCATAATCATGTATATGAACAGTTAGAAAAACAAGGTGGTGCTGTTTTAATTAGAGGACGGGGTATTGTAGCTTCACGGATTTTACAACGCATTTATGAAGCGAGAAAACAAAATCGTAATATTACAGTTTTACATTTAATGCGATCGCCTAAACCCCAAGGTAACAAATTTCAAAAGGCACAGCGTATTGTTAAAAATCACTACGAGTTTCAACCTTTTAACTGGCCTAAAGCTTGTTGGGGTGGTGAACTACGAGAAATGTTAGAAAAAGCCACCCCGGAAGAACGTCAGCGTTTTTTAGCAGATTGGGGTGGAACTACTACCGCAGATCGTACAGACTGGCAACGCATCACTGAAAATGGTATTAAAGAAGGTTGGTATCAAATTACTTTTGGTCAAGTTGTCGCTGTAGAAAAGGATGCCCAAAACCACACTATTACCCACATTCAAGAAAAAGGTTTTGGGGAAATGAAACTAACTGCTGATTTTATTATTGATGCTACCGGACTTGATGCCAAAGTCAAGGCTAATCCTTTGTTAGACGATTTAGTAACACATTATAATTTACCTTTAAATCATCTAGAAAGATTAGTAGTAGCAAACAATTTTGAATTAGTTGAAATGCGTAACACCAAAGGTCAAATGTATGTAGCGGGGGCAATAACTTTAGGCGGTCCCTATGCAGCAGTTGATAGTTTTTTGGGTTTGCAATATGCATCTGTAGTTGCTGTTGATGGGCTATATAATGCTCGTGCGTCGGGAGTTGGACGCTTGAACACTTTTAGCTCTTTAAATCAATGGATAAAATGGGTTTTCAATCAGTCACCGTAATTCGTAATTCATACTTCGTAATTATCAATGAATGATCAATTATCAATTACTACCCAGTTCCCAGTCCCCAATTTACTCTACTGCTAATCGGAAAGCAGGATAGGGGAAAAGAGTTTTAAATCCTGCCAATCGGTCTTTTAATGCCTCTGAAGAATTGTTCCAAAGAGTTTCATAATAAAAGAAAACTACCCCTAATCCTCGCTGTTGTGCTGCTCTTACTTGAGTTTTAATCTGTCGTATTGGTACTGGGCTAGTTCTTAATCCTGCCATTATTCCTACTCCAGTGGGAATAATTTGTTGTACTTCTTGCATTTCTGGACGGGAAATTTTAGCGTTAAAACTTTCTAGATTTGAGCGATAAACTTGTACAACTAACTCATCCACTATGTTTAGTTTGACCCAATTTAGCCAGTCTTGCAGTTGCAGTTTGTAAGCAAAATCGTAGTAATTAGGTGAAACTGAAAAAATTGCTTTTGGTTTTATTTGCTTAATTCTTTGATTAAGTCTAACCATGAAATCTGTGATTTTATCTGCCCTCCATTTTACCCATTGTGGATCTTGAGAATCTGCTGGGGGATTTTTTTTCGTTTCTTGGCGATATAAGCCAATTGTATATTTATCGTAACCAAATTCATGGGGTAAACTTGTATGATCATCAAACTGGATGCCATCAATATCATAGTTGTTGGCTAGTTCGACAAGCAGGTCAGTAATAAATTTTTGTACTTCTGGATGGAAAGGATTTAACCATACGACTTCACCAGCAGCACTAATAGAAGTTTGACTACCGTTGCGTTTTTGTGTTAACCATTCCGGTTTATTTAATGCTAGTTCCGAAGTTGGAGGAGCCATAAAACCAAATTCAAACCAAGGAACTGCAAGTAAATTTTGACGATGGGCTTGATTAATCACGTCAGCAAGAATATCATGGCCATCTGAACCACGAAATACAAAAGGTTGAATGTCTAAACGTTTAGCTACATTACTGGGATACATGACATACCCAGAATTCCAAACTACAGGATAAATAGTATTGAAGTTTAGTTTTCGCAGTTGGGTAACAGCTTCCTGAACTTTGGTACGATCTTTGAAGATGTTAAGATCATTATTAGTAATCCACACACCGCGAATTTCTTGCCGTGGTATTTGTGCGTTGACGGGTGTAAAACTTTTTGCTAATAAAACTGTGGAAAAAGAAACTAAAAACAACATCAAAAACAGATTTTTAAATAATTGTTGATGCCAACCTGAAGAAAAAAAAATGAATTTCATTCTTTGGTAAGATTTATTGATTAAGCATTTATACAGCCGCATCATATTGTCATGGAATCTACGAGTCATATTGTCTAAGTGCATTAGTAACTATGAGTTGTTAGTTTTTAAGTCAATGCGGCACATTGCATTTTTATGAAGAAAGTGATGACGCTGATTGAGTACAATGATAATTATTGACGTAGACACTTAAAAATAGTGCCTGTTGAGAATATTTTTTTGTTTACAGTTACATAAAAAAATTTTCATAAGGTTTGTGTATCAAAATCATCCAAAGTTCATATTTCAAAAATACCATCCTCCTGTCAATTTACATTGTTCAATTTTGCCTTGACTGGGAGAAAGTCAGGATTTTTCGCAAAAAAGATAAAAAAGATACCATAGAATAGGGTAACAATGTATAGAATCTTGTAAGGATATAAATTACACTGCTGTTTAAGATGCAAACTATTAAGCCTTCCTCCTCAATGCTGTCTGTAGCGCCAAAATTATGCCAGCCTTTAAAAATTGTTGCCTTGGGAGATAGTTTAGTATATGGTTACGGCGATCCAGAAAAGGGTGGTTGGGTAGAACAACTACGACGTTGGTGGATGTTACCGGATAGTGTGGGTCATGTGCTTTATAATTTGGGCGTGAGAGGCGATCGCACTCAGCAAGTTTCTCAACGGTTAGAAGTAGAATTTCGTCACCGGGGAGAACTCAGAAACCGTGTACCCGACCTCATCATTTTATCTGTCGGAGTTAACGACACACCCCGCTTAGGTCGTCCCAACGGCAAAAATTATACAGATTTCACCCAATTTGAATTAGAAATTGCTACATTATTAGACCAGGCACAACTACTTTGTCCTGTGGTTTTTGTGGGTATGATTCCTGTAGATGAAACCAAAATGCCGTTTCTCGATTGTTTATATTACAATCATGCCGACCAATACCGCTACAAAGAAGCAACCCGTCAAGCTTGTAACCAAAGACAAATTCCCTATTTAGATATTTTTGACCAATGGATGTCACATAGTGAAAGTTGGAGAAGTGAACGCATCACCGCAGATGGACTTCACCCCAATACACTCGGCTATCAAGACTTATTAGAAGCTGTCCTCAACTGGTCTGAACTAGCTAAATATCATTGTCAACTAGATTATCAGCTTAAATTAGAAAACACTTAATATATATAGAACCCTGACTTCTTAAATAAGTCGGGTATCTATTTCAAATCAACAAATTCATGATTTTATAAAAATTCTGACTCCTGACTCCTGAATTCTTGAATTTTTATGACTCCAACTTTATTTGGTCGCTGGCAAACTCGATTATTACTATTAGCAACTGTAGGTTTTTTAGTATCCATACCTTTTGCTATGGGGTTAATAGGTTCTGGTGCTAATAGCGTTTATTTCTGGATACTTGCTTATGTTGCTATTTTTGGTTTAGGTTGGGATGTTGTTTATAACTATCTGCAAAAGTTACGCTGGGATAGGGACTGGCCAGCGGCTTATCAACTTTTCGCAGGTATTTGGGAAATGGTTTTTGTATTTTGTGGAGTGAAGATTTTTGGTTTTTTACCTATACCTATGCCAAAAGATGAATTATCAATAGGGGCATTTTTTTTACATTATTCTGTAGTTTGGTTGGCGGTTTTTATTAGTTCGCAAAGTTTAATGAGAATTATTTTTCCTCGGTGGCGTTTTCGCGGTGGACAGTGGTTATAAAAGCTAGATTTTTTTCTCACGCAAAGACGCAGAGGCGCAAAGAATACTGCAACTTTGAGAGATTTTAAACTAAAGAAACATCAGGTATTTTGTATGTCTTCTGTTCTTGAATGTACATCAATAGGCAATTCGCAACATATTCTGCTAATTTAACAGGTACAGCATTACCAATCATCTGTTCTAAGTCTGTTTTTGAACCTGAAAAAACAAAATCTTCAGGGAATGTTTGAATATAACTTCTTTCACGAGTAGTTAAGGGACGTAAATCTGGCGTTACTGGTACAACATCCCCCGGATGTTGTTTATAATTTTTAGGTACTGGTCTATTCACACCTCTGATAGTTGGACTAGGTTCATCAATACTAAAAATAGCTCTTCTTTGATAACTTCTAGGATGTCTATAATAATATTCAATCCCTAAGCTATTTCCTAAATAATCTCTAATAGTGATAGGTTTTCTCGCTAAATTTACTTCTAAATAAGGTTGTAAATTATCATCATTACCACCCAGTTCTCCTATACAAAAAAATCTCTTTCTCTTTTGTGGTACACCGCATAAACTAGCATCTAAAACTTTTTCTGTTAAACCATAGCCAGCAGATTTGAGAATGTTACAAAATTCTTGATATTTATTTGATTTTCTGAATAAATCGACATTTTCTATGACAAACCATTGACTACCAATATTAGCTACTATTTCCGCAAATGTAATACTTAAATTTCCTCTACCTAAATCTTCATTACGCTTACCAGCACTAGAAAAATCTTGGCATGGTGGTCCACCAATAATTACATCTGGTAAGAATTGTTTAAATATTGAATAATTATTATTTACCTGACTTAAATCATATTCAATAATTGGATGATGAAAGTTTTGTGCATAAACATTTATTGCTGGTTTCCAGTTTTCAAATGCAGCAACAATCTCAAATGCACAGTTTTGAAAACCTAGTGATAAACCACCACACCCAGAAAATAAATCTATAACTTTTAACATAAATTAAATTATTGAATCTGTATATTGATTACATTTATTGTATAAAATCATCAAAAATCTCAGGATTACTCAAGATTATGGCATCAAATCTTCGCTCAGGACTTAAAAAGTTTTCTCCTCCTCCTAAAATTATATTTTTGATTTCTTTTTTTGTAATTCGGGGTTCAATCAAATTATCACAAGCCATATATAGACGAGTATTTGATCCACTTAAAGCAAAAGCTTTATCATTTTTGGTGTTATAGGTTAATGTATCAATAACTAATTTATGATTTATTTTACCAACAAGAGCAAATTCATATAACATTTTTACCAACCACACTACAGAACGCATAGGTCTTTGTATAGTTTCTTCAGATTTAGCCAATCTTTTAGTAATATCAACGAAAAGTCTTGTAAAGCCGAAGTTACTCCAAACAAAAATATCTAAGCAATTTTGATAAAGCTTAGAAGTTTTACCTACTGTTTTCCACACTGGTTGCATGACTAATGGAGATTGAATTTTAAGATTTTCACTTAGTAAAATATCTAAACAATCTACAACTTGAGGTATAAAAGGTAATATCTGACGTATACTTGACCAATCTTCAATTTGACTACACACAGGTTGAAGATAATTTAATAGTTTATCTCTCGAATTTTCAAACTCATTAGCAATACTTAGAGCAAGATAGATGATAGTATCTGGTCTGGTAACAATTTCACAACCATATTGATTATCTGGTAAACGATAAGTTGAGTTGTCAGGTAATGCTGTTAACTTAATTTCTATATTTCGTAAACAGGCATTATCTCTATTAATATCATGAGTGACTAAATCAACTCGTGGCAGTTTACCTACAACAATTTTTCTATAGGGTACATAATCACTTTCAAAGGAGAAAAATAAATTAGCAGAAAGAGGAGCAATACCAAATATTTGAGTAACATCTATTTCTTGATGTTGAATTTTCAAGTTTTCATCCAGTATCAAATAATTTAGCTTCATTCCTTTGTGGTACATATAACAAGCTAGTGATGCGGGAAAAGAATTATTAAATTGATTTTTACCCCAGCTTTCTCTTTGAGAAAAATCTCGATTAGAATGAAGTAGTCCGAATAATCCCACCTGTATTTGCTCAAAATTCATAATATTGAAACATAGAAAAATATAAATTTTTTATCCAAAATAGTAATTATATCATAAGTATTATTTTTATTTAATTAACAATACTTTTTGTACAATTACTACCTGTCGGCGATTGCGCGAAACAAAACTATGAAAAAAACCGCCTATTCCTGTAAAAATAAACAACAAAATAAGCGGTTTCTGAAGATATTAAAAATTGAGAATTAGTTATTAGAAGCCGCTAATTCTGCTAAACGTTCCTGTTGGTCTTGGGATATGCAAGATTGAACAACCGTTTCTAAATCGCCTTCCAAGACAGGGTTAAGGGTAAAATTTTGACCTAACCGGTGGTCAGTCACCCGACTATCTTTATAATTGTAGGTGCGAATTTTTTCCGAACGGGAACCTGTACCGACTTGCGATCGCCGCATGGAAGTGACAGCTTCTTGTTGTTCCCTTAACTTCATTTCATAGAGTTTAGCCCGCAAAATTTGCATTGCCCGTTCTTTGTTTTGTAACTGGCTACGTTCTTCTGTACAGAAAATTCTGATTCCAGTTGGTTTGTGGAATAAGTCAGCGGCTGTTTCCACCTTGTTGACGTTTTGACCACCAGCACCACCAGAACGGGCGGTACTCATTTCAATATCTTTCGGGTCAATATGAATTTCCACATCATCCACTTCCGGCATAATAGCGATGGTAGCAGTAGAGGTATGAACTCTTCCCCCAGCTTCCGTAGCGGGGACGCGCTGTACACGATGTACACCAGCTTCAAACTTCAGCTTACTGTAAACGCTGTCGCCTTGAATTTCTAGAATCACTTCTTTGAAGCCGCCCATTTCACCCAGAGACTCGCTGACTAGCTTCACTCTCCAGCCTTGAGTATCAGCATAGCGGGAATACATCCGCAGCAAATCACCAGCCCAAATACTCGCTTCATCGCCACCAGTCCCAGCGCGAATTTCCAACATGATGTTTTTATCATCATTGGGATCACGGGGGAGCAGCAATACCTTCAAGCGACTTTCTAAGTATTCTATCTTTTCTACTAATTCATTCACCTCCAAAGCTGCCATTTCTTGCAACTCTGGATCACTATTTGCCTCTTTAAGTACCTGACGCGCCCCTGTTAATTCTTCCTGGGCAGTTTTCCAAGTTTCGTAGGTATTAACTACTTCTTCCAAAGAAGAACGAGACTTGGCTATTTTTTGATACTCATCAGGGTTTTTAGTCGTATCAGGATCGCCCAGGCGACGAGTTAATTCATGAAAGGTTTGTTCAACAGATTTAAGTTTCTCCAGCAGGTATGTTTCAGCCATGACGCGTGCGATTGCTCCTAAAAAATAACAAGTGTGGCTACTGCATTAAATGACAATCGACCCTACATCAATGCAGGGTCGTCGTTAAAAGCTACAGCCAACCAGCTACTTTTTGTTTTTGTCGCCCTGCTCGCTGGACATACCGTATTTGCGGAGGAAGCGTTCAACTCGACCCTCAGCGTCAATAATTTTCTGTGTGCCTGTGTAAAATGGGTGGTTTCCAGACCAAACATCTACGTGTAATTCGGGTTTGGTAGAACCAATAGTCATCACAACTTGACCGTTGCAGTAGACTTTTGCCTCTGGATACCACTGGGGATGAATATCAGATTTAGCCATTGTTCCTTTTGTGGTGTTTTTCTATCAGAATTATAACTTTCAGTCTTTGGGCATTTAGAGAATTTTAGATTTTAGATCCAGCGTAAATCCGCAATTACAACCACTGATTTAGTCGTAAACCATCTGCGTTTATCTGCGTCCATCTGCGGTTAAAATCCAAAATCCAAAATCCAAAATTGATTAACGTTTGGAGTATTGAGGAGCTTTCCGAGCTTTGTGTAAACCGTATTTTTTGCGTTCTTTAGCTCGTGGGTCACGAGTTAGGTAGCCTTCGGTTTTTAAAGGTGAGCGATTATCAGGGTCTAGCTGACATAAAGCACGAGCAACACCCAAACGAATGGAATCTGCTTGTCCTGTCAAGCCGCCGCCTACAGCTTTCACCAAAATGTCGTATTCGCTTTCTAGTCCCAAAGTCTCTAAAGGCGCTTTGATAGAACCTAAGTAGTTGGCATTGAATTGGAAATATAATTCTCCATCTTTACCGTTGACTACAAACTTACCTTCGCCTGGAACTAGGCGTACTTGTGCTACTGCGGATTTGCGGCGGCCAGTACCCCAATAAACGGCGCGACCGCTATTAGCTTCTGCTATTTGCATTAGTTTTCTCCAGGAATTGTATTAATAATGAGTTCTTTTGGTTGCTGCGCTGCATGGGGATGGATAGGACCTACGTAGACTTTCAATTTGGTGAATAATTGTCTACCCAAGCTATTTTTAGGCAACATACCTTTAACAGCTTGTTCTAAAATCCGTTCGGGTAGGCGTTGTTGCAGTTTGGCAAAGGTTTCTGTCTTCATTCCACCGGGACGACCGGAATGGCGACGGTAAAGTTTTTGGGTACGCTTTTTACCTGTAACTGCCACTTTTTCGGCGTTGATGACAACAACGAAATCACCTGTGTCTAAGTGAGGTGTGTATTCGACTTTTCTTTTGCCTCTTAAAACCATAGCAATTTCGCTGGCTAGTCGGCCAAGGCGTTTATCTGTGGCATCTACTACGTACCACTCGCGCTCAAGGGATGCTTGAGGAGGAAGGTAAGTTTTACTACTCATTGTTATTTGTCCTTTGTTTTTTGTTCTTGGTCAGTCGTAGGTGATCAGTTGTTAGTCTTCAGTTGTCAGTGTCGGTGGTTATTCGTCACTGTTCCCTGTTACCTTTTCCCTGTCACCTCTTCATCATGACCAAACACTAAATATGGTTGGGTGTCGTACCAAATTTCCGGGGAAAAAGGAAAATCAGGATACCCTACTCGTAACAAGCATAAGCCTTGGGGTGGTGCGGCATATTTCACTTGTTCCCGGCGTTGTTCTTTCCAGATGTCGGTGAAATTATCGAGCGTTCGCTGTCCAGAACCTACTTGTACCAGCATCCCTACCAATAGCCGCACCATGCCATACAAAAATCCATTTGCCTGAATTTCAATATGGATAAATGGACCACTGCGATGACAGGCGACGGCTTGTACTTCTACCCAGGAATGTGATCGCGCTGATCCTGCACGATGAAAAGCAGCTAAATGATGTTTTCCCAGCAGAGGTTTAAGGGCAGCTTGGATTAAAGATTCATCCAAGGGAGCATAATAATAATGCCAACTGAAGGGGTTAACGAACAAGTTTGGTAGAGCTTCAGTATAGATTGTGTAACGATACCGTCGAAACACTGCACTAAAGCGAGAGTGCCAATTCTCATTTACACCCGCTGAAGCCCTGATTAATATATCCGGGGGTAGGTAACTGTTTAGAACTGTTGCCCACTTGTGCGCGGGAATTAAACTTGTGGCATCAAAATGGGCTACTTGAGCAGCTGCGTGAACTCCGGCATCGGTTCGCCCTGCGCCATGAAGTGTTACATGATACCCCAGAACAGTAGCTATAGCTGTTTCTATCTCTTCTTGGACAGTTCGCTGCGCCTTTTGCCGTTGCCAGCCATGAAAGTCAGTACCTAGATACTGAATGACCAAGGCTACTCGATAAGTTGGTGTCGGCTGGCGGCTTTCTAACATACTGGTTTTGTCAGTGGCAAGAGGCAAGAGGCAAGAGACAAGAGTTTTTTAATTTTTAATTTAATTTTCTCCTATTCCCTATTCCCTATTCCCTATTCACTATGACTTTAAACTAATTCAATAATCGCCATTTCCGCATTATCACCGCGACGGGGAACGGTATGCAGAATGCGAGTATAACCACCTTGGCGGTTTCCATACCGAGTGGGTGCTTGCTCAAACAAAGCATGAACTAGTGTTGTATCGTAGATATAGCCCAGGGCTTCCCGACGTGATGCTAAGGAGCCATTTTTAGCTAAGGTAATCATCTTCTCTACTTCACTCCGCAAAACTTTAGCGCGGATTAAAGTTGTAGTAATTCGACCATGACGGATTAGATCGGTGGTTAGCGATCGCAACAGAGCGCGACGCTGGTCAGCTGGTTTACTGAGTTTTTTGACTCGACAACGGTGACGCATAATAATGCACTATGACTTACTAAGAGTTTGATTTAAGCTGGTTTAGAGCCTCTCTCCTGCGGTAAAGTAATACCCAATCGGCGCTGTAAAGCTTCCACTACCTCTTCCGCTGACTTTTGACCAAAGTTTTTGATTTCTAGGAGGTCTTCTTGGGTATAATCCAACAGGTCTGCTACGGAGTTAACCTGCGCTCGTTTGAGGCAGTTATAAGCCCGGACAGAAAGCTGCAATTCTTCGATAGGAATCTGAGCCGTTGGATCGTCTGGAATATCTGAACCTGTATCTGTTGGTTCTAGAGAGATATCTTTCAAGGGGTTGAATAAATCTACCAAAATTCCCGCAGCTGAAGATAGTGCTTCTTGAGGTGAAAGACCACCATTAGTCCAAACTTCTAACAGTAATCTATCTTTCAGTGTTCCATCTCCACGGGCTTCTTCAACGCTGTAGTTGACTTTTCTGACTGGCATAAACACCGAGTCAATTTGCAGAAAGTCTAAAGAAGTTGCTTCTTCCCTACCACGTTCTACAGTGCGATAACCCTTGCCTCTCTCGATCCGAAATTCCATTTCCAGTTTGCCACCTTCAGCTAAGGTAGCTACATACTGCGTCGGATCGATCACTTCTACTTCACTTGGCAAATCAAAATGTGCCGCTGTGATTGTTGCCGGACCCGTAACGAGTAACCGACCAATCTGAGGTTGAGAGGAATAGCTTTTGAGGATGACTTCCTTCATTCGCATGAGAATTTCCAGCACATCTTCCCGCACACCGGGAACGGTAGCAAACTCATGACTAACGCCAGCTATCCGCACTGCTGTAACTGCTGTTCCCTCCAGATTGGAAAGTAAAACCCGCCGCAGCGCGTTACCTACTGTTGTTCCTTGACCACGTTCTAGAGGTTCGAGAACAAATTTACTGTAATGGCTCCGACTTTCCTCTGTATTAGACTCTACACATTCAATTTGAAACTGCGCCACGGAGTAGCCTCCCTTTTAAGGTGCTGCTAGCAGGCAACTAATTTTGCCTCTCGAATTCACTTTATGCTCTGATCGGTTGCTGTGGTTGATCAAACTGCCAACATCTAAGGTGGTTAAGGTTTGATCTTCCAATTTAAGCAGCAGCCACTGATAATATTTTGGATTGTCGAAAGTTGAGCAGCCCTCCCGCTGGGAAGAGCTGATATGCTTCCTATTCACCAAATGGATCTGAAGTTGCTCAGCATTGACTCTGTATAACAAAGTTAATACTCTATCAGCCCCAGATGGACTTGTAGGTGATTTTCCTGAGCATTAACTTCTCACCTGAGCGTGCTTAAGGTTAACGTTTAAACTCGACGGCGCTTGGGTGGACGGCAACCATTGTGAGGAATCGGGGTAATATCCCGAATCAGCGTAATTTCTAGTCCTGCTCCTTGCAGCGCCCGGATAGCGGTTTCTCTACCTGCTCCAGGTCCGCTAACCATGACTTCAATTTGACGCATCCCTTGATCAATGGCTCTGCGGCCTGCACTTTCAGCTGCCGTTTGTGCGGCGAAGGGAGTTCCCTTTTTTGCCCCCTTAAATCCACTAGAACCAGCACTTGCCCAGGAGATGACATCTCCATTTTGATCAGTAATGGTGACAATGCTATTGTTGAAAGTAGACTGAATGTAGGCAATGCCGTTCGGTACGTTCCGTTTCTGCTTCTTGCTCCCGGATTTTTTAGTTGGTTGTCTTGCCATATTTGTTTAGTGAATTTAAGGTAAAACTTGCCTGGATGAGCAAGCCAAGAAAAGTTATTTGCCAGGGGCTTTCTTCTTCCCGGCCACTGTCTGTCTTCTACCGCGTCTGGTTCTGGCGTTGGTGCGGGTTCTTTGTCCTCTCACAGGTAAGCCCATGCGATGACGACGGCCTCGATAACAGCCAATATCAACTAGGCGCTTGATGTTCATCGCCTCTAAGCGCCGTAAGTCACCTTCAACTTGATAGTTGCTTTCTATTTCGGCTCTCAAAGCTGTTACATCAGCATCACTTAAGTCTTTAATGCGGGTGTCTGGGTTCACGCCTGTAGCCGCTAGGATTTCCTGCGACCTTGATAACCCAATTCCGTAAATGTAAGTCAGACCAATCTCAACGCGCTTATCGCGGGGAAGGTCTACTCCGGAAATCCGTGCCACAATTAATATCTCCCTCTTTTGTTCTTAATCGCAGTTGCCTAAACGTGATTCATCACGTTCTTTGGTTCTGATGGTGATTTTGGACTGCACCAGACTCTGATGATCAGAGGCTTATCCCTGACGTTGCTTGTGTTTGGGGTTTTCACAAATCACCATGACGCGACCACGGCGTTTGATCACGTTACACTTTTCACAGATTTTTTTGACTGAGGCTCTGACTTTCATGCCTTTTCTAATTGACTCCAAATAGTAAATTATAGCATTTCTAGAGAAAATATTTCAGTTAAGTAAATAGGTAAATCCCAAAAAAGCTGATTTATGGTAAGATTCTCTACATTATGTTTACTTCTTCCGTAGTCTATAGGTAATTCTCCCTTTGGTCAGGTCGTAGGGAGTTAACTCCACTTTGACGCGATCACCAGGTAAAATTTTGATGTAATTACGGCGAATTTTGCCGGAAATATGTGCCAAGACGTTAAAGCCGTTATCCAAGTCAACGCGAAACATTGCATTGGGTAATGACTCGGTTACCGTGCCTTCCATTTCAATCAAATCTTGTTTAGACAAGTTTTTTCCTCAACTCGATAATTTCCTGTTCCGTTGCCACAGATGCAATCGGTACTAATACACAACTTGCGAAATATATCAACAGTTTATTAATCTATCTTAGCTAAAAGAGAATGGGGACTGGGAAAAGGCGCTTATTTAAAAGAAAGAGAAATATTCATTCTCCCGTATTTTTCTGCTCCTTTGCTTTCCCGGACTGTCCCCTTAAGCCGCTATGACTTTTTTTAATTCGGTAGTGACTTCTTCTTGGGATTGATTGCCGTTGACCATCAGGAGCTGATGGAGATTGCCATAATAATCAATCAAGGGTGCAGTTTCTGCGCGATAAACTTCTAATCGACGACGAATAATCTCTTCGCTATCATCTTTTCGCCCTCGTCCTAGTAACCGGGCGATAACTACGTCATCTGGCACATCCAAATTGACTACTCTTTCGCCACCCTGACTGATTTTGTCCAGCAGTTCCCCCAAATAAACAGCTTGTGTCACTTTGCGGGGAAAGCCATCGAGTATCCAACCAGATTTGGCATCTGGTTGATTGAGGCGTTCCTGTACCAAATCTTGTACTAGCTGGTCAGGAACTAATTCACCGCCATCAACATAACTTTGAGCTTTAATACCCAAAGGAGTTTGCTCTTTCATGGCTTGCCGTAATATTTCACCCGTAGAAATATGCGGAATATTCCAGAATTCAGCCAAGGTCTGAGCTTGAGTTCCTTTACCAGCACCCGGTGGTCCCAAGAAGATTAATCGCGTCACTATTGTTTCACCATTCCTTCATAGCGTTGAGAGATAACGTAGGTTTGAATTTGTCTTGCCGTATCAATCGCTACGCCCACTAAAATCAACAAAGAGGTAGCACCCAAACCTCTAAAAGTTGGCACGTTTAAAGTGCTTTCCACAGCGGTGGGGATAATTGCTACCAAACCCAAAAAGAGTGAGCCTAAAAAAGTCAGACGATTACTGACACGCTCAATATACTCACTGGTTGCCTTACCAGGGCGAATACCGGGAATACTAGACCCCATTTTCTTCAAGTTTTGCGCTACATCTACCGGGTTGAGAATCAACGAAGAATAGAAGTAACTAAAGAAAATAATAGAAATCATGTAAACCAGAGCATAAACCCAAGAGCCAGAACCACTAGGACTCAGATAAGTGTTAACTATATTTGCCAAATCAGCATTTTTAGTGAAATTGGCAATCAGCAGTGGCAAACTGAGAATAGCAGCGGCAAAAATAATCGGCATCACACCGCCTTGATTCAGACGTAAAGGTAGGAAACTACGCTGTTCTGCCAATACGCGCCGACCAACTTGGCGACGAGCCGAAATAATGGGAATACGGCGCATGCCTTCCTGAACAAAGACAATACCAATAATGGTGGCCATGAAAACTAGGAGGAGGACGATGACACGACCAACTATTTCCCTGCCGCCAACTTGTACCAAATCGATGGTATCGCCCAAGGATTTAGGTAGAGAAGCCACAATATTCACAAAAATCAACAAAGATGCGCCATTACCAATACCTCGTTCTGTGATCAGTTCTGATGCCCACATCACAAACATTGAACCAGCAGTGAGAGCGATCGCCGTTTCTGCTACGAACAGGGGACCTGGATTTAAGGCAAATTGTTGCAGGAATAATGCCGAAAAAGAAACACTTTGAACAACTGCCCAACCAGCAGAGACATAGCGAGTAATTTGCGATATTTTCCGCCGACCTGCTTCCCCTTCGTTTTTCTGTAAATTTTCTAAAGATGGAATGGCAGCAGTCAGTAATTGGATGATAATAGACGCATTGATAAAGGGCAAAATCCCCAAGGCAAATACACCCAAAGTTGAGAGTCCACGTCCCGAGAATATATCCAATAAACCGAATATGGAATTATTGCCAGATATAGCTTCTGCAAATCTCTCGCGATTAATTCCTGGTACTGGCAGAAAAATGCCTAGACGCACCAAAATTAAAATACCGACAGTTACAAGCAGCCTGCCTCTCAGTCCAGCGGCTTGAGCCATCTGCATAAAAGTTTCTTGAGCCGTTGGGGCTTTATCTCGACTGATCATAGAGTGCTACCTTTATAGTGAACCAGGCGCTGGAAGCGAGTTGACTAGCTGGGAGTGTCCTGGATCAGTTTAAAACTTCACAACTCCCGCCAGCCGCCTCAATTTTGCTACGAGCTTGACCTGTGAAAGCTGCCGCTTGCACTTTGAGCGGAACGCCCAATTCCCCGTTACCTAATATTTTCAATGGACCTTTAACGGATGTAACAATACCCACTTCTTTCAAAGAAGCTAGAGTTACTTCTGAATTAGCAGCTAGGGAGGCCAACTTTTCTACATTTATCGTAGTGTAAATCTTACGATTAATGACGGGAAAGCCCTTGAGCTTGGGTATCCGGCGGTACAATGGCTGTTGACCACCTTCAAATCCCGGTCTGGTGCCGCTACCAGAGCGAGACTTTTGACCCCGCATACCTAGACCGGCACTGGCACCTTGACCGGCAGAAATACCTCTACCTACACGCTTACGGCGTTTTTTCGAGCCTTTTTGGGGCTTAACATCGTTGAGTCTCATTTTGATTTGGGATTTTAGATTTGGGATTGATAATCTCGTTTTGCTTGTGGATTTTAGATAAAAAATCCAAGATCACAGCGTTATTAAATATAGAGATTCTCGATGGCAATGCCCCGATCTTCAGCGACTTCCGCAAATGTCCGCAGTGTAGATAGAGCATTAACAGCGGCTCTAGCGTTATTCAGAGGATTATTAGAGCCAAGTTGTTTAGCGAGAACGTTACGTACTCCTGCCAACTCTAATACTGTCCGAACTGCACCACCAGCGATTACCCCTGTACCTGGTGCGGCTGGACGCATGATTACCTTAGCACCTCCACCTATACCATCGATGGGATGGGGGATGGAATTAGATTTGGTAATGGGAATATCAATTAGATGCTTTTTCCCATCGGCCACACCTTTCTTGACTGCACCAATTACATCAGAGGCTTTACCGACTCCCACACCAACTTGGCCGCGTTCATTACCCACGACGACAATTGCCCGGAAGCTGAGTTTTTTACCACCTTTGACGACTTTACTAACACGACGGATTTGAATTACCCGTTCTTGCCAGTTAGTTTCTTCTTTTTTTGCTTTGTTTGCTTTACGACGACCCGTTGCCATAATCAATGCTCTCTCAACGTTAGTTGTCATTAGTCATTAGTCATTAGTCATTAGTCATTAGTTTTTGCCAACGCCTAACGCCCGATGCCTAATAACTTTAGAAATCTAAACCAGCTTCCCGTGCGGCTTCAGCTAGTGCTTTAATGCGACCATGATAGAGGTTGCCACCGCGATCAAAGACGACCTTGGTGATGCCTTTTTCTAAAGAGCGCACTGCTATTAACTTACCAACTTGGGCTGAGGCATCACAGTTAGCGCCAGAAGCCAAGTTAGATTTCAACTCTGGTTCTACGGTCGATGCAGCCACAATGGTTTGATGTTGTGTATCGTCAATCACTTGAACATAAATATGCTCGTTGGATCGAAATACGGCTAGGCGTGGGCGTTCTGGGGAACCGCTAACTTTACCACGCACGCGCCGATGGCGACGCTGTTTTGATTCTCTACGAGTAAGTTTCATGTTTACTTCTTACCTTTACCACCAGTCTTACCAGCTTTACGTCTGACCACTTCACCGGCATAGCGAATGCCTTTACCCTTGTATGGTTCTGGTGGACGAACGGCACGAATTTTAGCTGCTGTGTTTCCTACCACTTCTTTGTCATAGCCACTAACGATGACGCTGGTGTTATTTTCCACAGCAAACTGAACTCCTTCTGGTGGCTCAATTTGTACTTGATGGCTATAACCGATATTTAACACCAGGTTACGGCCTTGAACTTGGGCGCGATAACCGACCCCTTGAATTTCCAACCGACGTTGAAAACCAAGGGATACTCCTTCAACCATGTTGGCAACCAAGGTCCGGCTTAAACCGTGCATTTGCCTTGATGTACGGGTTTCATCCCGACGATTTACCAGTAATGTTTCCCCTTCTTGAGAAACGATGACATGAGCAGGTAGTTCACGAGAAAGTTCTCCTTTTGGACCTTTCACTACTACCTTTGTGCCATCAATCGCCACTTGTACTTTGGCGGGAACAGTAATTGGACGTTTACCAATACGAGACATGACTTAATTTTGTCCTTTGTCCTTTGTCAGTTGTCAGTTGTCAGTTGTCAGTTGTCAGTTGTCAGTTTTAGGTGGAACTGACTGTTGACTATTGACGACTACCAAACGTAGCAAAGCACTTCACCACCCAAGTTCTGACGACGCGCTTCGCGGTCTGTCATAATCCCACTGGATGTAGAAATAACGGCGATACCGATACCACCTAATACTCTGGGTAATTCTTTTCTGTTGGAGTAAACGCGCAGACCTGGTTTACTCACTCGCTTCAAGGCTGTGATTAGGGGTTGACGATTTTTACCTTTGTATTTCAGGGAAATCACAAGGTTACGCTTTACCCCTTCTTCAGATTCCGCAATTTCAGCAATAAAGCCTTCTTGCTGTAGTACTTTGGCAATACTACGAGTCATTTTTGTAGCTGGCACTAGTGTAGTTTGATGCCTTGCCAGGTTAGCATTGCGGATGCGCGTCAGCATATCTGCAATTGTGTCGTTAGCCGCCATCGTTCCCTCTGTCTTATGAACTTATTGATCGCGAAAGGGCATTCCCATTTCTTTTAGTAAGGCACGACCCTCTTCGTCGTTTTTCGCGGTGGTGATGATAGAAATATCGAGACCACGGATTTGATCGATGCTGTCGTACTCGACTTCTGGAAAAATTAGCTGTTCGCGTACACCTAGAGTATAGTTACCACGCCCGTCAAAGCTTTTGGCACTAACACCGCGAAAATCACGGATTCTAGGTAATGCTAGGCTAACCAGTCGGTCGAGAAAGGCATACATCCGTTCGCCTCTGAGAGTCACCATGATGCCAACTGGCATACCTTGACGAATTTTGAAGCCAGCGATCGCCTTTTTAGCCCTTGTCACCACTGGCTTTTGACCAGTGATCAGGGCAATTTCGTTTAAAGATGCTTCTAATGCCTTAGCATTTTGAGCAGCTTCTCCCAAACCCCGGTTAATAGTTATTTTAGTTACCTTTGGCACTTGATGCACGTTGGTATACTGAAATTGTTGGGTTAGTTTGGGGACAATTGTCTCTTGGTATAAATTTTTGAGTCTGGTTGTCGCCATAGTTATTTGTCCTTATTCTCCCTGGGCTTGGTCAGGGTCACTTTGCTCCAATTAAAAATTAATAATTAAAAATCAAAAATGAACAACTTCAATTTTTTAATTTTTAATTTTGAATTGTTAATTGCTGAGTATTTCACCTGTTTTCTTGAGCATTCTCACTTTCTTGCCTTCAGCAGTGAAAGTGTAGCAGACACGACTAGCGACGTTTTGCTTAGTGGAATAAAGCATGACGTTAGAGCTATGAATAGGAAATTCCTGGGTGACAATCTGCCCAGATTCTCCTTCTTGCTGAGGTTTAACGTGCTTTGTTTTGATATTCACACCTTTGACAAGGACTTTACTGAGTTGGGGTAATGCTTTAATCACTTCACCAACTTTACCTTTATCCTTACCAGCAATCACTTGTACAGTGTCGCCGGTTTTGACGTGCATTTTATGAAAAACTTTAGGTTGTGGCTTTGCCATTACAGCACCTCCGGCGCGAGAGAAACTATTTTGGTAAAGTTTTTATCGCGTAATTCCCGTGCTACAGGTCCAAATACCCGTGTACCTCTGGGATTACCATCTTTGTTGATGATGACTGCGGCGTTATCATCAAACCGAATGCTCATGCCACTGTCCCTGTTGATACTTTTTCTAGTACGAACAATTACAGCTTCCACAACATCAGACTTCTTCACAGCCATGTTGGGTGAGGACTCTTTAACAACAGCGATAATTTTATCGCCCACGCCACCGTATCGGCGATTACCTGCACCTAATACGCGGATACACATTAGTTTTTTGGCACCGCTATTATCTGCGACATTCAGATAAGTTTGGGGTTGAATCACAATTAGTCTCCCGGTTAGAGTTGTTACTTAGGTAACAACTATTTATTTTGTAGCTTTAGCGTTGAGAATTTCTGTGATCTGCCAACGCTTGGTTTTGCTCAATGGTCTAGTTTCCTGAATGCGAACGCGATCGCCCACTTTACAGGTATTATCCTCATCATGAGCCTTATAGCGCCGGGTTCGGACTACGATTTTGCCGTACTTGGGGTGAGGAGCGCGGTTTTCAACAGCGACTACCACTGTTTTTTGCATTTTATCGCTCACTACCAAGCCAACACGTTCCTTGACTGCCATAATCTCCTACTTTTCTTCCTGAGTCGATTGACTTGCTGCCCGTTGGCGTTCTCCCTCTACTGTCAGCAGTTGGGCGAGGCGATGGCGGGCGTGTCTGAACTGGTGGGGTTTTTCTAACTGTCTAGTAGCTTTTTGCAAGCGCAACTGGAATAGTTGTCTTTTAACAGCGACTATTTCCTCAGACAGCTTTTCGTCACTTAATTCTCTAGCTTCTGAAATCTTGGGAAGAGGCATAACCTACTCCTGCTCCTGTGGTTGAGAGCGCACAATAAACTTGGTCTTAATTGGTAGCTTAGTATCAGCCAATCGCATGGCTTCACGAGCTATTTCTTCGGAAACACCAGCGATTTCAAACAAAATCCGCCCTGGTTTGACAACAGCTACCCAAAATTCTGGATTACCTTTACCAGAACCCATCCGGGTTTCTGCGGGACGCATGGTTACAGGTTTATCAGGGAAAATCCGAATCCAGATTTTACCACCCCGACGAATGTAACGAGTCATTGCCCGACGGGAAGCTTCGATTTGCCGGGAAGTAATCCACGCTGGTTCTTGTGCCTGGAGGGCAAAATCCCCAAAGTTGAGCGTACTGCCACGGCTTGCTAGACCCTCCATGCGTCCGCGTTGTTGTTTGCGGAATTTAGTTCTTCTAGGACTTAACATGATTTGCTAATTGGTAATTAGTAATCGGTAATTGGCTTTTTCCTGTCACCTATTACGCTTCATTTGAGCGATCTTCAAATTGCTGGCGACGACGTTGTTGTTGACGGCGACGGGGTTCGCGTTCCCGCGTGGTTGGTTGAGAAGGAAGTTCTTCTTGTCCGGGGATAATTTCTCCCTTAAACACCCAAACCTTAATCCCCAAAATCCCGTAAACTGTCTGCGCTGTGCAGCAAGAATAGTCAATATCAGCCCGCAGGGTATGTAGAGGTACTCTACCTTCCCGTGTCCACTCTGTCCGGGCAATTTCCGCACCATTGAGCCGACCACCAACTTGAACCTTAATCCCTTGAACTCCTGCTCTTTGGGCGCGTTGAATAGCTTGGCGAACTACACGACGGAAGGAAACACGGCGTTCTAGTTGTTGAGCAATGTATTCCGCAATCAAGTAGGCATCAGCATCAACTCGTTGAACTTCAACTACGTTAATGCGAATTTGGCGGTTGCTGCCCAGCATTTCTTGGAGTCCGGTACGCAGTGATTCGATACCTTGTCCACCCCGACCTACTACAACACCTGGTCTGGCTGTCCGTACTTCTAGGTCAATTTGGTCAGCTTTGCGTTCAATGCGGATTTCCGAAATACCAGCATTGTTTTGAGCGGATCTACCCAGTTTTTGCTCTATGTATTTACGGAGTTTATGGTCTTCTTGTAGCAGTTCTGGATAGCGGTCAGGAACTGCAAACCAACGGGATTGATGTTCTTGTGTAATACCCAGACGAAAACCGACTGGATGAATTTTCTGTCCCACAAATGCTTCCTCTAAAATTTCTTACTGTACGCAATTTAGTTGTGTCAGTTTTTTTGCTTATTTAGCAGCGGTAGCACCAGCACCAACAGCGACAGTGATGTGACACGTCGGCTTGCGAATTTGGTAGGCTCGTCCCTGCGCTCTGGGTTGAAACCGTTTCAGGACTGGACCTTGGTCAGCAAAAGCCTGAGTGATAACTAGCTCCGCCCGATCTAAACCTTCATTATGTTCAGCATTAGCTGCTGCACTTCTCAACACCTTTAATACTGGATCACAAGCTCGGTAAGGCATGAATTCCAGGATGATGAGTGCTTCCCGATATGACCGTCCCCTGATTTGGTCAAGTACACGACGCACTTTATAGGGAGAAATGCGGATATAACGAGCGATCGCTTTAACTTCTGTAGTATCAGTTGCCATAATTTTCTCCGTTTTGGTCATTTGTCATTGGTCATTTGTTCTTAGCTAATGACTAATGACTAATGACTAATGACTATCTCCCCGATTTTTTGTCACTTTTACCATGACCTCTGTAGGTGCGGGTTGGGGCAAATTCACCCAACTTATGTCCCACCATCTGCTCGTTCACAAACACTGGAACGTGTTGTTTTCCATTGTGAACAGCTATGGTATGACCTACCATCATAGGTAAAATTGTCGAGGCTCTTGACCAAGTTTTAATGACTTGCTTTTCGTTGTTAGCGTTCAGCTTTTCAATTTTGCTGAGTAAGTGATCAGCAACAAAAGGACCCTTTTTTAGAGAACGACCCATAGTTTAATTTTGGATTTTGGATTTTGGATTGAGAATTTCGGATTTTGGATCATGAGGTTGCTTGCTCAGACTTCTCTAATATTGGGATGCCTACAAGTAGACCGAATCTAAAATCCAACATTTAAAATCTAAAATTCTAAGACTGACGACCACCGCGACCGCGTTTAGAAGATTTACGACGGCGACGTACAATTAATTTAGAGCTTGCTTTCTTGCGCTTGCGGGTCTTAGCGCCTAAAGTTGGTTTACCCCAAGGTGTCACAGGTCCTGATCTACCGATGGGCGCTCTGCCTTCACCACCACCATGTGGGTGATCAACGGGGTTCATGACGCTACCTCTGACCTTGGGACGACGACCCTTCCAGCGATTCCGTCCGGCTTTACCAGCACTCAGGTTTCTCGCGTCAGTGTTGCCTACTTGTCCAATGGTGGCGTAACATTCACGGCGAATCATACGAACTTCACCAGAAGGTAACTTAAGAGTTACATAATTACCTTCTTTAGCCACAACTTGGGCTGTAGCTCCAGCAGCACGGACAATTTGACCGCCTTTACCTGGAGTCATTTCCACGTTATGAACATTAGTACCCAAAGGAATCTTAGACAGAGGCAAGGCGTTACCATCTTCATAAGGAGCTTCAACGCCAGCAATAATTGTTGCGCCTACTTTCAAGCCATTGGGATGTAAAATATAGCGTTTTTCGCCATCTTCGTATACAACCAGAGCGATTCGCGCATTCCGGTTGGGATCGTATTCA
The DNA here is from genome assembly GCA_004293145.1 of Nostocales cyanobacterium. GTDB lineage: Bacteria > Cyanobacteriota > Cyanobacteriia > Cyanobacteriales > Nostocaceae > RDYJ01. The sequence continues at coordinate 26,302 of RDYJ01000012.1, forward strand.
ATTGCTGTAACTGTAGCTGTAATGTCCCGTTTATCTCTCTTAAAATCGATAATCCGGTACAGCTGTTTGTGTCCGCCTCCCCGACGACGGCTGGTTATCCGCCCTTGATTGTTCCGACCTTTGGCACGATGTACTGATTCAGTCAGTGATTTTTCTGGCTCAGTTTTGGTGATTTCCGCAAAGTCGGAGATTGTAACTTGGCGAGTACTGGGGGTATAAGGGCGATAAGAACGAGTACCCATAAGTAATTTTGAATTTCGGATTTTCGATTTGGGATTGAGAATTTTCTTGATTTCGATGTTTGATTTTTAATTGTTGTTTGGCGATTATATTCATCACCCCAATCTAAAATCTAAAATCTAAAATCTAAAATTCTTAAACATCTGGGAAGAGAACTTGTCTGATTTTGTCTTCGTCCCCAGCTGCGACGGTGACAATAGCCCGCTTGTATTGGGGCTTAAAGCCGATAAACTTACCGACACGGCGCTTTTTACGAGGTGGTAAGGATGTATTGACTTTGACAACTTTGACTTGAAACAAGTCTTCAATTGCTGCTCTAATTTCTGGCTTGGTTGATTTGGGAGTGACTTCAAAAGTGTATTTGTTTTGCTCCATCATGATGGTCGCCTTTTCGGTGAGAATTGGACGACGTACCAAGTCGGCGAGGTTACGGGGGTCAAAGTTAGGCACTGTAGACCTCCTGAATTTTCTCTAAAGCTGCCGGCGTAACAACGATTTTGTCAGCGTGGAGCAAATCGTAAACATTTAGTTGGTCAGCTGCAATTAGTTTCAAATTCTCTATGTTGCGGGCTGACAAAAGTACGTTTTCTGCTATCTCTGCCAAAATTAACAAGGACTTTTGTTCTGGTGCAGCTCCCCACCGGGCTAATGCTGCTACCATTTCTTTGGTTTTGGGACGTTGTAGTTCATTGCTAAATTCTTCTACAACAATCAAATCTTCAGCGCGACTTACGAAGGCTGTCCGCAGTGCCAAACGCCGCTCTTTACGGTTGAGTTTGATGTTGAAGTCTCTGGGTTTTGGTCCAAAGATTACACCACCACCACGCCATAAGGGTGAACGAATAGAACCTGCACGAGCGCGACCTGTACCTTTTTGTCTCCAAGGTTTGCGACCACCACCACGTACTTCAGAACGGGTTTTGGTGCTGACTGTACCTTGGCGAGAATTGGTCATTTGTCTGACGAGGGCGCGGTGTACTATGTGCGCCGCTGTTTCTTCTCTGGCAACTCGCAACTCGAAGTTGGTCTGACCAACTTGCTCGCCTTGCCAATTTTTAACTACACTCTCAACCATTTTTGTGTCCTTTGTCAGTGGTCAGTTGTCAGTTGACGCTGACAGCTAAACAACTAAAACTATTTACTACCAACTTTATTTGTGGGTACAACATTAACTAATGCACCTGGTTTTCCAGGGATAGCACCCTTGACTAGGATCAGGTTGCGTTCTGCATCTACTCGCACAATGGTTAGTTTGCGAATTGTGACCCGAGTACCACCTAAGCGTCCTGCCATCCTCTTTCCGGGATAAACACGACCGGGGGTTGTCCCAGCACCGATGGAACCTGGCGCTCTGTGGTTTTTAGAACCGTGTGACATTGGTCCGCGACCGAAGTTGTTACGCTTCTGGTTGCCCGCAAAACCACGACCGATGCTTGTACCGATTACATCTACAATTTGACCAGCACTAAAAATATCTGCCTTAATTTCTTGACCTAAAGCATAGTCACTAGAGGTATCAATGCGATACTCGTTTAAATGCCGCAATGCAGGGGCAGATGATTTGGCTAAGTGACCTAGTAGTGGTCTATTTAATGCCTTGGGTTTAACTTCGCCATAGCCAACTTGGATGGCAGAGTAACCGTCGGTCTGTTTTGTCTTAACTTGTGTAACAGTGCATGGACCGGCTTGAATGACGGTGACGGGAATGGCTACTCCTGCTTCGTCAAAGATTTGGGTCATGCCCAGCTTGGTGCCGAGAATACCTACAGACACAGTAACTGGTTCTCCTTATCTAATTGCTGACCTTGGAATCTAACTTTTTAGGGACAAGTTTTTTCATCGTCTTGATCGGGTGGAATGTCCTCACAAATTTGCACTGGCGTTAGACAGGGCAAATTATTGACGACGCAAAAAACTGCTTCCCTACTGTTTGGTGAATCCGTTTATTTTTTCACTCACTTGGCCACCAGAACAGTGATAATTACCTTCGTCATCAGAAGGCATTATTTCTGGAATCAATGCAAGACGTTATTGCTTTGCGCTTTGTGCAGCAATGCTTTCGTCCAAGCGATTGCTCTGGCACTCTCCGGTTGTAGTAGGACTTAAGTGCAAATTGCCACTCAGTATCCGTTTCCTGAAACTTGCTTTTCAGGCTCTACTTCATAAATACCTTAAACTTAATGTTCGAGGTCTTGCCTTTTTTTAGGGGCTGCGGGAGTGAACGGGGGCTGGAGCTTTAATTTGGCTGTGGGTTACTAGCCATTAGCTTCTGAGTTTGACCTGTAAAGCTTTTTTATTTTAGCAGTCTCTTGTGCATTTTTACCAGATTATTTATTCCTTTGGGAATTTAAACTCATCAATTTTTGATGCTTTTACTGGGTGAGATTGCTAAATTCAGAGAGCTACCTAATTTTACTGTTTGGTCACAATCTAATAATATAAATCATTCATTTGCTTTTGTCTAGTATTTCACTGGGCAGATTTTCCTGGGGAGGATAAAAACGTGGAAAATTAGCAACTTATCTACGTTCAATGCCCAGTGTTGCTAAAGTTTTGTGGCTTAATCTAACTTAATCTACCATCAAAAGGTGAATAATAGAGATATCTAAGTGGAATAAGACGAAAATCTATGGCACTAATTACCACTGGCAACGGTTTAATCCGGGATTTGGAGAAATTTGGCGCTCTGGGTGTATATGTTCCTTTGGAGGGAGGCTATGAAGGTCGTTATCGCCGTCGATTGCGGGCTGCTGGCTACACCAACCTTCATATTACTGCCAGGGGACTAGGAGATGTTGCTGCCTATCTGACAAGAGTTCATGGTGTAAGACCTCCTCATCTGGGTAAAAAAAGCACTGGTAGCGGTGCAGCGGTGGGTGAAGTGTATTATTTACCTCCTATGATCAGTTCCCATTTAGAACATTTACCACCTAAGTCCAAGGGTCTATTGCTGTGGATCATTGAGGGACATATTCTTTCTGATCAGGAAGTAGAGTATTTGGCGAATTTGCCCAAGTTAGAACCACGGGTAAAAGTGGTGATTGAACGAGGTGGCGATCGCTATTTCCGGTGGACTCCCCTGGAAAAAACACTGTTAGCTAGTTAACAGCTAATTAACTAACACGGGATTTGAAGTCCCGTGTTCAGTACCGTAAAAATATTTAGGGACTTCCAAAACAGCATATTTAAAACATTGAATTTATAAATTTTCTGTAAATTTTATTTTAAGTAGACTTTAAGAATTTAGAAATTACTGATATAAGAGCAACTTAATAATTCTAAGTAAATTTACTGAAAAAATATGTTTTTTTTGAGTAAAAATTTAAATGAGTTAATATTTGCTTACATTAGAAATCAAGCTAAGTGAGTATTCTTGTATTGTTCTATCTCAATTTGATGATTTTGATCCTATATTCTCTCAATAGGGTAAGGTTACCTTATTTTAAGCGAACCATTAATGTTTATATTACTTAATAAAGTAAAGATTTTATCAAGTTGAAATAGAGAATCAAAAGATTACGTAAATAATGCTAATATCGGTACTTAAGTGGAAGCTAATAAAAAACATATCCATATCTAGAGTTTACTCTTTGTGCAAACAATAATAGCTCTGTTGTCAACAGTAGACGTGGATGGTTCAAAAGCTAAATTCACCTAATCAAAAATTATAGATTTCAATAGTTGAGATAGCAGTAGCATCTCAATCACAACACTGCTAAAAACAGTGGCATATAACAATAATTCTCTTCTGACAAGTTAAGAAGGAGAATTTTTCAATTCAACTCTTCCTCATACACATCAACCAATTCAAAGGTTCATGATTATGAAATTAAAGACACCCATTAAATCCCTTGCAGTGGGAATAACTGCTACTTTGGCTACTATTGCCATGCTTTCTACTTCTGCTCAAGCAGCAATTCTCTCAGGTACTGTCATACTCAGTGATCTACTGGCGGGTAATTCTTATCAGCTTGGGGATAAACTCTTTGATAACTTTCGGGCATTCAGCACGATTGAAACTGGTGGTGCTAACGGACCTGAAGCAGACGAAATTTTTGTATTTGGAGAAATAGCTGGATCTGCATATAACTTGCTGTTTCAGAGCGCACTTTGGAATGTTACATCAGGACAAACAATAGACACAACTTTTCAGTATGATGTAACAGTTCTTGATCCTAATCAATGGATTGATAAAGTTGATTTGGAACTTAAAACCTATGGTACTAACGGAACTGGGTTTATCACCATAACTGATCGAGTGGATCTACTGGATCCTGGTAGTGGGTCAGTGAATCTACTGGCTACATCAACTTCGCCGTTTGATTCTGTGATCAAAGATGTAATTCCCCATCAGAAGAAAATATCCGTGACTAAGGATATTGCTTTAGTTGGTGGTACTAATGGTATGGCAAGTATTTCGCTAATCAATCAGTCAGTCCACCAAACTACACCCGAATCAAGTATAGTGTTGGGAATTTTGGCTGTTGCTGGTATGGGTTTGACAGTAAAAGTGAAAAAGCTAAAAACAACAATTACTCGTGTCGGCTAAACACGAGTAACTGTTTTGGGATTCGATGACTGGGTATCCTGAAGGTGAATTTTAAGGTTGACCCAGAAACCTGTTTGATTGTAGCAAACAACTACCAGAATATCCTGGGTCAAACTCAGGATATTTTTGGCTAGGTACTAACAAGTTGGAATTAGATAGAAAATATGGGACAATTTTCTTTAATAGTCGTCATACTGAAGTATGGAGAGAACAAACAACTCCCTCCTCAAGTTGACGCAAAGGTGATCAAACAAAAATGAGACGTAAATCAACTGGTAGATCAGCTACTAATACTACTTCTAACCCTTCTGTGTTTCAGTCCCCTCTGTTTAACTTTACCACCATTGCAATTTTGGGAGGGGTGCTGATTTTAGGAATTGGGATTGGAATTGCGTTTAGTTCTACAAGCACATTGAGTCCATCAAATGTGGCTTCCCGTGAATTTATTGATACTAAAGCACCAAACCCAGAAATTTGTGTACAGTATGGAGCCAGTGCGATGGTGATGGATGCTAGATTGTTTGTCACTCTTAACCCCTTTAATGTATATGTTGCCCAGCCGAATATACGTCCTGGATGTGTAATCCGCCAAAATAACTGGGCTATTTTAGAAAACAAAAAACTTGTCACTTCAGATCAGGTAAGAGAATGTAAAAATCGCCTGAATACCTTTGGTTTTACAGGTGATTTAAACAGTGAGAAGCCCGATATTCGATGTATATATCAGAATGAATCTGCTCAAAATTTCTTCTTATCTCAACCGGGTGCAGTTGCACCAAATCAGGAAACAGAAAGATTCTAAAAACGTAAGCATTCAGAAGTCAGGGGTCAGATAAATATTTCCAATTTTGATTGTTGACTTTTTATTTATTAGTAGGTAGTGGTTGACCAAATTCAATGATGGGAATAGTCGTAATTTGATTGGCATAGTTTTGGAAATCAGGAAGATTGGCGGAAGAATTAGGGACTGTAATCAGATTAGAATTTTGTGAAGAATTGGAAGAATTGGGTGGAAGAATAATCAAGTTAGATAGTGGAGCAGGATTTTGAGAATTAAGGGGTGGTACAATCACAAAAGGCTGTTGGTTAAGGGGTAAATTAGTGACTGGTGGTGGGAGAGTCATTAAAGGGGGGCGGGGGGACACCTGACTAGTGGGAGGAGTGCTATTATGGGAGAATATGGGATGTAATACCCAGCGCGTGGGGTTTTTTGGGGAAAGGGGCTGGAGTTTTACTTGGTTGGCATCGACAAAAGTTCCTGGTTTTAAGTCGATGACGATGCGAGTGATGTTAGGGCTAAATTGGGAAACGCGAATTTTTTGGATTGTGCCAGTGTAGTTTTTTTGGGTGTCAACATTGCCTAATTGGGTGTTAGGCAAATCTACGACTAAACGCGGGGGTTGAGCAAGGTAGAAATACTCAGGTTTTGTGGCTATGGAAAGGGTGATTTCTAGTTGCTGTGACTTGGGGTTAAACTGCCATTTATTAAGTGTTGCATCTGGTGCGGCGATACTAACTTTAGTATTGAGAGTAATTGCTGCACATAAGCTAAATAAGCTAATTCTAAACAGATTTGAGTGGGAAAATTTCTGGGTCTTGAGTTGCTTGTTCATGTTTTAATGGCTTTCTGATTTGGGAGTTGTTTTTTGATTTGTTTCGGGTAAAGCGGTAAATTTTATAGTTGTGGGAATGTTTTTGATGTTTAGTTGGCCAGAAATATTATCTTGATGAAGTAGGGACATTTGAATTGTAATTGGTTGAATTTGACTATTCTGGGGAGCAAGAATTTGACATAAAATTGAACTATCAATGTTTCCCGATAATTCTAGTTGTTGATTTTGCAAAATACCTGTGAGAGCAAGCTGGATTTTTGTATCTGCATTAGCGGTGACTGGTAATAAAGAGGCGTTGAGGTAAATACCAGATTGTTGAATATTTAAAATTTGTGTGTTGGCTTTTTCACAGTTTGGTAAGTTTTTGGCTAGGGTAAGACGATAGCGGTTGTGAATGAGGGGAGTAGAGCGAAGCTGATTTTCACCATAGACGGTGACAGTTTTGAATAAGATGAGAACTGATGCGATCGCTATGCCAGAAATTGCTAAAGATTTAAACTTGAAGTTGTTCATGATTGGTAATTACGAATTATGAATTATTTCATGGTTGTGAACTTCGGGTAGCAGGGAACTGAGATGGGAGGTAACTTGACTATAACGACGGGTGATCAGTAATGAAGAACGGCATTTAATGGCTAGTTCATCTGTGTATCGTCCTAAAGTTTGCCTTTCAATACCCCAAACGCGACTAGTTCCGGCGATGGTTAAGTCCACATTTTCTGAAGCTGTAACTACGGCTTGGATGGGTTCTGGAGAAGTAATGGTTTTGATGTCTATGCGATCGCGTACACTTGCGGGTAATTGTGAAACCATCCCGTGCAGTTCATAACTCAATTCATCTTGGTTTTGACTTGCTGTTAAGACTTGTAAAATCTGCAACATACAAGTATCACGGTTGATGAGCAGCCTGAGGGCAAGTATGAGAGCTAAATCATCATGGATATTTGTAGAGTAGGGAACTAGCAAACTTTCTAAGCGATCGCCTCCTTTATCTACAAATACAGCCACATCTACTGGTGCGGTGGTGAGAATTTGTCCAACTCTTCCACCCAAGCGATTATTACTAAAGGCTGGACGATGCCAACCCACAAGAATTAGGTCTGGTTGTTCAATTTGGGCGATCTGGGCTGTTTCTCTGGCGACATTGCTAGATATGCGAACGATAGGATGTATGTAAGATCCTGTAATTGGCGGTTCTAAGGTATCAATTAATTCTTCTAGTTGTTGACGACGCTCGGCAATTAATCGGTTAGCTTCTGTGGGGGTACTTTCAAAACCGTAGTTTTCTTCTAATTCAATTAAGCTGAGAGGATTGATCACAGCAGGTTGTCGATAGTTGAGAGCTATAGCTACTGCTAACTGCACTAATCCTTTTTGAGTGCTGGGGTTAGCGACAGGGACTAAAATGCGGTAGGAGGTAACGAAAGATTCAATATTTTCTATCACCTCTGGATCTGTTTCCTGTTCTGGTTCTGTTTCTACGACATCTAACTTGATTAAGCGTTTGGGATATGTCCATTCTAGTAATGGTGATGTCATGAATGTTGTCACCAAGGCCATAACTACTAGCATGGTAAATAGTAAAGGTGAAATTACGCCTAACTCTAAACCAATATTTAAAACAATTAATTCTGTTAACCCGCGAGTATTCATTAACCAACCGAGTGCGAATGCCTCGCGTTTGTTAATGCCACTGAGACGGGCTGCCACATAAGTACCAATATACTTACCTGCGATCGCTACTCCTAAAACCAATGCACATATTAGCCATAATTCAGGGCGGTTGAGTAAACCAATTTGTGTCCTTAAACCGCTGTAGGCAAAAAACACAGGGAGCAGAAATATGAGAACAAAATCTTCGGTTTTGACTGCTATTTCTCTGACTAATTCGGCATTTTTGGGCATGACTGCGCCTAATAAAAATGCGCCAAAAATTAGGTGAATGCCGATAAATTCAGTAATGAGGGCAGAAGCAACAACTCCCATATAAATTAAAGCTAAAACAAATTGGCTCAATCTTCCAGTGCGGTGATAATGGGTACTGAGGCTTTTGAGAAACCAACGCCCGATGGAGAACATAAAAGCCATATATACAAGGCTGGCAAAAATCGTGAGGATAGCTTTTTGATCGATGCTCCCATTCCGAGCGACGGCGATTGCTACTGCTAAAATGCACCAGGCTGTCACATCATCAACGGCGGCACAAGTTAAAGCTAATGTCCCTAAACGTGTTCCCTGTAAATTATTTTCAGTGATGATTCTGGCCAATACAGGAAAGGCTGTAATTGACATTGCTGCGCCTAAAAATAAGGCAAAGGCGGTAAAAGAGACGGTAGCATTAGAAACTAGAGGATAAAGCAGTAAAGATAAAATTGCGGCTAGGGAAAAAGGTACAATAATGCTGATATTTGAAATCAGAATTGCTGCTTGTAAGTTACCGCTGAGATATTTTGGATTTAGCTCTAAACCAATCAAAAACATGAAAAATATTAGTCCTACCTGAGATAAAACATTCAGGAAAGGAATAGTTTCTGGTGGAAACAGTGTAGCTGCTGCATGGGGGGCAATTAAACCAAATAATGATGGTCCTAACATGATACCAGCGACAATCTCACCAATTACCAATGGTTGCTTAATTGACCGAAATCCTAATCCTACTAGGCGTGATATTCCAATCACAATCAGCACTTCAACCAGGACTAAAATAACTGTATGCATAGTTTCCTCTCTACAGGCTATCTGGTTTCCCTAAGATATTTCTTTAAATGATGTCAAAATGTCAACCTTGTTAAACACAATACAGATGTATTCTATTTATTTTTGATGTTAATTATTGTTAATGACAAAAAGATCACAGCTATCAGCCCTGACTCAAAGGAGCATCTGTAAGTAAAACGGTGTGAATATTTATCATCCGATTGTGAATTTTAGATTGTGAATTTTAGATTGACACCACGGATAAATCCGAGGGCTTGTAGCATCAAGGCATTATTTGTCATGAGCAGGAGGTAAGAGAAGAGTTTCTAAACTTTGTTAATCTTTTTTACATAGGTATTATTGTGCTGACTACTGATATGGCCAAGCAAAATTATTAATCATTCATAAACAATAATATCTCTGAAGTATGGAAAATTTGCGAATTTTTGGCTAATTTTCGGTGGCGATAGTATTAATAAATCTGCTAACAAATAGGAGTCCTATATATAGGAATAATATTTGATTTTGAATAGATTACATCCAGACTTATCCTCTTTTTTCTCTATTCTCAGCCGCAAAGAATAAAGATGGCTTTGCCACGTAAGCTATCACAAATCAAATCGGATTGGTATGGGTAGAAATAATTGTCGGTAAAATACCAACAGAGAAACTCTCTTAGTCAAGGTCTTGTAGCTGCTGTCTACTGTTTTCCGCCTTTTGCACTGAATACGCTGGTTTTATGTAAATATGTAGTTAAATTTTGTTAAGATTGAAGACGGCGTTAGCTCTTCCTCCCCAAATCCTTATCCCCTACCTGAGACAGACTTCATGCTGCGACTAGAACATATCAGTAAAATTTATCCTACAGGCGAAGTTCTTAAAGATATCAACTGGGAAGTGAAACCAGGCGATCGCATCGGCTTAGTCGGCGTTAACGGTGCAGGAAAGTCCACCCAGCTGAAAATCATCTCTGGGGAAATGGAACCCACTTCAGGGGAAATTATCCGCCCTGCCAGCCTACACATAGCATATCTTAACCAAGAGTTTGAGGTTGATCCCACCCGGACAGTTAATGAAGAGTTTTGGACAGTATTTAAAGAAGCTAATGCAGTACAATTAGCTTTGGCGCAGGTGCATCGAGATATGGAAACAGCTACGCCAGAGGAACTAGATGAACTGATTCATCAGATGGATCGCTGGCAACGCCAATTTGAAGCTTTGGATGGCTACAGCTTAGATACCCGCATCGGTAAAATTTTACCAGAAATGGGATTTCAGGTAGAAGATGGCGATCGCCTGGTGAGTGCCTTTTCTGGTGGTTGGCAAATGCGGATGAGTTTAGGTAAAATCCTGTTGCAAAAGCCAGATTTGTTACTACTGGATGAACCGACAAACCATTTAGACTTAGAAACCATTGAATGGTTAGAAAATTACCTCAAAGGTTTAGTCACTCCAATGGTGATAGTTTCCCATGACCGGGAATTTCTAGACAGACTATGTACCCAAATTGTGGAAACTGAACGTGGTGTTTCTACAACTTATCTCGGTAATTACTCAACTTACCTGCAACAAAAAGCTGAAAGTCAATCAGCACAACTGAACGCTTATGAACGTCAACAAAAAGAATTAGAAAAACAACAAGCATTTGTAGACAAATTCCGCGCCAGCGCAACCCGCAGTACCCAAGCAAAAAGCCGGGAAAAACAACTAGATAAAATTGAACGCATCGAAGCACCTATAGCCGGTGTGAGAACTCTACATTTCCGTTTTCCTCCCGCACCTCGCAGCGGCAGAGAAGTAGTAGAAATTAAAGAATTAACTCATGTTTATGGGGATAAAATTCTGTTCTTAGGCGCTAATCTGCTGATTGAAAGAGGCGATAGAATTGCTTTCTTGGGTCCCAATGGTGCTGGTAAATCTACACTGTTAAAAATCATTATGGGTGCAGAACCACCCACCGAAGGAACTGTGAAGCTAGGTGATCACAATGTGATTCCTGGTTACTTTGAGCAGAACCAAGCGGAAGCATTAGATTTGAATAAAACCGTCATGGAAACAATTCATGATGAAGTTCCCGACTGGACAAACGAAGAAGTCCGCACATTGTTGGGAAGATTTTTATTCACTGGTGACACCGTATTTAAGAAAGTTGGGGCGTTAAGCGGAGGAGAAAAAGCCCGTTTAGCATTGGCAAAAATGCTGTTACGTCCAGCGAATTTAATTATTCTGGATGAGCCTACCAACCACTTAGATATTCCTGCTAAGGAAATGATGGAAGAAGCCTTACAGAACTATGACGGTACAGCGATTGTAGTTTCCCATGACCGTTATTTTATCTCCCAGGTAGCTAACAAAATCGTGGAAATTCGTGATGGTGAATTCCGGGTTTATTTAGGAGATTACCATTACTATCTCAACAAAATTGCAGAAGAGAAAGAACAAGCTAAGTTAGCCGCAATAGAGGCAGAAAAAGCGGCTAAGAAAGCAGCTAAAGCAGCGAAAGCTGGGGCTAAGAGAAAATAAAATATTGAGTTTGGATAACTCATATAGAAGTTCAGATCCCTAATTTCTTGAAGAAGTTAGGGATTTGTTCCGGCTATAGTTATAGAATTTTTATCTGATACTTACTGAAGGTGGAAAATATTCTGTTAAACGAATATATCCACCAGGAACAGGTTATATTAATAAATTAAACTGTCCAAACCTTTTTGACGGACTAAATGTAGTAATTTAAGAGCCGCGCCTGTAGGTCTTTTTTGCCCAATTTCCCATTTTTGAACAGTTGATGAACTGATGTTTAAAATAGCAGCAAACACAGATTGGCTGACATTAAATGATTCACGAAGTTGCTTAATTTGTTGAGGTTCTAGCGGTTCAATTGGAGGTAAACACAAGCTATCAAATTCGCGTAACGTAACTTGACTCATTACACCAGCCTTGTATAGTCCTATAGCAGTTTCGTGAACAGCCTCAAGAATTGCTGACTTCTTCTTCCTCATTACAGATTACCTCTATTAATTCATCTTTCAATTTTGCTGTTTCAATAGCCTCTGCTGTTAAAGACAGTAGTTCTGATGACAGTTTTTTCAAGGCTTCTTTTTCATCCTGATCAATATTGCTGCGCTCGTTTTTTGGAAACCCAAACACAAAAAACCAGCTATCTTCCTTGTTAGTAGCAACCAATGTACGGAAACCAGCCCTCTTGCCTTTTCCAGAACGAGCGATGCGTTTTTTAAATAGTCCACCTCCTAGATCCGCATCGTAAAGACCTGCTGCCATTTCTGCAACAGCATTACAGAGACTAGAATCATTTAACTTCTGATCTTTTGCCCAACGGTTAAACCATCGGGTTTTGTAGATTGCCATATTAGTTTCCTTTAACTAAAGTATAGCACTTGGTGCTATAATAGGCAATTATTAAAAATGTGTTTGAAAGTGCGTATAATATATCTAATGTTATAATCAATCCTCAGTCACCACAAAAACAATCCAAGAGCCAATTTATTTGTAAACAGATGTTATCTAAACTAAGAGTTCAACACTACAAAAGCCTTTTTGATACAGAAATTGATTTAGAGCCATTGACTGTATTCATCGGTCCTAATGCTTCTGGAAAATCGAATATTTGTGAAGCTTTGGCTGTATTGTCTGATTTTCTGAAAAGACTTATGGATAATATTAATCAAGAAATAGTTTCTTTTTTTTCAGAATCATTAAAAACAGTAAGCAAAAATCAGCAAAGTCTTGAATCTAAATTCTGGCATGGAAATACAGATTTTATTTTATTAGAGGTTAGCGCACTGACTGAAAATACTCATCCTTTTTTAGATATATCAGTTCATCTTGATTATCCTCAAAGGACAGTTAAGATAGGAAACAATGGCAGAAATCGTACACAACCATTCACAAATGGACTCAGAAGTTTGCTAGTAGAGAATAAATATTCAGATTCTCCAGTTAATAAAGCTTTAAAAAAAGTCAGTATCTATGATTTTTCTCCAGGTGATATTTCTAGACAAACTTCAACAACTCCAATAATGAAGAGAACTGGAGAAGGAATAGCTTATGCTTTGCTGGATATTTTATTAGCTAATCGTGAAGGTTTTGATGAATTAGAAGCAAGATTAACAAAACTTGTTCCTAATATTAAAAAAGTCGTTTTACCTCGTGGTGAGAATAATACATTTTCCCTAGAATTGGTTGATAGATATTCAGAACATCATATTCCTGCTGCTGATATATCAGATGGAACATTAAGAATTCTGGCTTTTCTAACTGCACTCTATCAAGAAAACACGCCTAGTATTATTTGCTTTGAAGAAATAGAAAATGGTGTGCATCCTTGGTTACTGCACAAAATGATGGAGTTGCTAAAAATTGTTTCCACCGAAGGAATAACTGGAAAACCTGTGCAAGTTTTAATTACAACTCATTCTCCTGTGTTGTTAAATTATGTTGAACCATATCAAGTCCGTGCAGTTGAATTAGACAAAGAAGGTAAAACTCAAGTTCATAAATTACCTATAGATTCTGTCCGCTTTCAAAAAGCTTTAGAAGCTTATGATGGGGCTTTAGGTGAACTTTGGTTTACAAATGTGTTTGGAGGAAATCCAGAATGAGTCGTCGGATTCGGATTGGTCTAATTGCTGAAGGGGAAGCGGAATTAGGTGCAAGTATTCCTTATATTAAACCAGAAGATGGTGGAAAAGTAATTGCAAGAGAAAATGAAGGCGGACTGCATACTTTAATTAGACGAGAACTCGAAAATGCTGGATTTCCTGATTGTGATTTTGTCCAAAGACATCCGTAAATTAAAGAAAGTCAAAAACTTACTTTACGGACTGGACATTCTATTTTAGATCCAAAATATCTAGCCCAAATTGTTATTTTATGGAAACCCGAAGAGGTAGATATGATCCTCATTGTGGTTGATGCAGATGATAATATAAATCAAAGGAAAATTGATTTAGAACGGGCTGTAAATAAAATTCGTGATAATCATTTAGATATTAACGAGCAACCAATTAGCGATCGCAGTGCTGGAGGTTTAGCAATTAGAAATTTCGAGACGTGGTTAATAGCTGATACCCAAACTGTTTCGACTATATTAGGTGTAGAATTGCCACCTCTGGAAAATTTAGAGGATTTAAACAATACAAAGAATATTTTGGAGAATGGAATCTCAGAATCAAAGTATTTGTCCGAAGACATTGGCAATCAACGTCCGCTACAAATTCGCTATAACTTAGCTTTTCAGATTGATTTAGAGAGCATTAAAACTGGCTGTCCTGGCGGATATGCTGCTTTTGTAAAAGATTTACTGGTAGCGACAAAAGCCGTTATACCCATTCTTGATACAAATTGAAGATGGAGATTTGAGCGATCGCATAAAATCTGAGCAAGAAGCGATAAAATTAGTTTTTGGGATTTTTAGCTTGTTTGTTTACAGGGTTTAAGCACCCACTGCGCTAATAGTTAAGAAGGTTACTGACAAATTAATCCGCAGAATTTAACTTACATCGGCGGTTAGGAATGGTATCATTCGGATATTACAAAAAGTAAAGGGCAATTTTACTATGACCAAAGCACCTGTTGCTCCTGTGGTGCTAGTCATTTTAGATGGATGGGGCTACTGTGAGGACAAGCGCGGAAACGCGATCGCGGCTGCTAAAACTCCCATTATGGATAGTTTATGGGCAGCCTATCCCCACACCCTCATCCGCACTTCAGGAAAAGCCGTAGGGTTGCCAGAAGGTCAAATGGGCAACTCGGAAGTTGGTCATTTGAATATTGGCGCTGGGCGTGTGGTTCCCCAAGAACTGGTACGCATCTCGGATGCAGTTGAAGATGGTTCTCTAGCCTCTAACCCAGCACTTGTCAAAATTTGCCAGGAAGTTCGCTCATCTAATGGCAAGTTACATCTAGTAGGGCTTTGTTCTGACGGGGGGGTACATTCGCATCTTACCCATCTACTTGGACTGCTTGACATAGCCAAAGAACAGCGAATTTCACAAGTATGTATCCATGCCATTATGGACGGGCGTGATACTCTACCCAGTGATGGCGTTAAGTACATCCAAAAATTGCAAGACTACATAGACCGTGTGGAAATAGGGCAGATAGTCACTGTGAGCGGTCGTTATTATGCAATGGACCGCGATAACCGCTGGGATCGAGTCCAACGTGCTTACAATGTGATGACACAGGATGGACCTGGTAATGGAGTTACGGCCTTAGAGGTCTTGCAAACATCCTATTCTGAAGGCGTAACCGACGAGTTTATTGATCCTGTGAGAATTGCTCCTGGCGCAGTTGCACCTGGAGATGGGGTGATATTTTTCAATTTCCGCCCCGACCGCGCCAGACAATTAACTCAAGCTTTTGTTAGTCCCACTTTTCAGGGTTTTGAAAGACAGCAAATTACACCGCTGTCCTTTGTGACATTTACTCAGTATGACCCAGATTTACCTGTATCTGTGGCCTTTACTCCCCAGAACTTGACGAATATTCTGGGTGAAGTTATTGCTAATCATGGTCTCAAACAGTTTCGGACTGCGGAAACCGAAAAATATGCCCACGTCACCTATTTCTTTAATGGGGGACTAGAAGAACCTTGTGATGGTGAAGACCGGGAACTTGTCAGTAGTCCAATGGTGGCTACCTACGACAAAGAACCGGCAATGTCAGCAAAAGCAGTGACGGATGTGGCGATCGCTGCAATGAGAAAGGGCATCTACTCCCTCATGGTCATGAACTATGCTAACCCTGATATGGTGGGGCATACAGGACAAGTAGACGCTACAGTCACAGCCATTGAAACAGTAGATCGCTGTTTGGGTCGTCTCATCGATAGTATTGGCAAAGCCGGGGGGACAGCAATTATTACTGCTGACCACGGCAATGCTGAGTATATGTTAGATGATAACGGTAATCCTTGGACGGCGCATACTACTAACCCTGTTCCCCTAATCTTGGTAGAAGGCGAAAAAGTCAAAATACCTGGATATGGTACAGATGTGGAATTGCGGAATGATGGCAAATTAGCCGATATTGCTCCCACTATTCTGGATATTTTACAGCTACCCCAGCCTCCAGAAATGACAGGGCGATCGCTCCTCAAAGCCGCAGAATATGATTTACAACTGAATCGTACTCCTGCACAAGTAGGTTTGTAAAACAGGTTCTAGTTAACAGTTAACTTTCTACAGTTAACTGTTTTCTGAGTCCTAACCCAAGTAATTGTCAAGGAAAATTGAACGCAGATAAACGCAGATAAACGCAGATAAATACGGTTGAATTCATGGATTTCATGATTCTGTACAGCTTTAGATAAAATTGGGATTAACAAATTTTTAATCGGCGTGCTACGTTTAAATTATATTCAGTCTCATCTTTAGGAATTTTTAATGGCGTATGACAGTTACTAGCATCGTACAAGGAATTTGGGCGTTCTCTGCTTTAGGTTTAATTATACTGGTTTTACTACATAGCCCTAAAGGTGACGGTATTGGTGCTATTGGTGGACAAGCTCAACTTTTTAGCAGCACCAAAAGCGCAGAAAACACATTAAATCGTGTTACTTGGGCGTTAGTAGTAATTTTCCTCGGTTTAACAGTGGTTTTAAGTGCTAACTGGCTACCTAAATAAGCAAAAATGGGGAACATCACCCAAAAGCCAATGTACAAAATCCAAAATAATAGATTATTTTGGCAGAGATTATTAACAGTTCTGACTTTATTTATAAGTACAGGACTGTTAGTTATTTTAACTAATTTCCAAACTAACGCTACTAACCAGAATTCCTATCAACAAAAACCCCATCCTTTACCACCTACCTTAGAAAAATGGCAAGATAAAACCAACAGTGGTGATTATTTTGATAACATCCAACCTACTAAAGTTGGTTATTTAATTTGGTCAAGTTTTCCAGTCAAAGTGAAGATAGAAAAACCCACGGGAATAAGTGAAAAACAATCACAAGTATGGGTTAATAATGTTTTACAAACTATTCAAGAATGGAATATTTATTTACCTTTGCAGGTAGTTGAAAATTCAGAAGTTGCTGATATTAAAATTGTCCGCAAAGCACCACCTTTACAAATTGAACCTGGTAGTAAAATTCCTCGTGCGCGTTCTGCGTTAACAACCTACGAATTATACAATCAAAATCATCAAAATAACATCTTATCTCACCATTTTACTATTCTGTTAAGCCCTAGTCAAACTGGTGATTATGTATTATCAGCAGCACGTCATGAACTCGGACACGCTTTAGGAATTTGGGGTCATAGTCCATTACAAACTGATGCACTTTATTTTTCTCAAGTTCGTAAACCTGTGTCTATTTCTACTAGAGATGTGAATACTTTAAAGAAGGTTTATGAACAGTCTACGAGTTTGGGGTGGTCAGTGGTGGAAAATTAAGGCAACCAGTTTTTATCCAAAATCTGAACCAAAGTGTAAGGACATGATTCTGGTAAATTAGTTAGCTTGCTTTTAGTTTTCACATAATCTAAAGCATTGCTATAAATCATGATCAAATTTTCATCTAAATGGTTGCGTAAATTAGCAGTTAAATCTTCATTGATTTGATTACGAAAACTAATAATTTCCGCCGCCCAATGATGGGCATTTCGGGATTTTTCTAGTTCCCAATATTGATAAAGTAATAAATGTCTAATAATCTGTTCTAATAGACTTCTTACTCTTCTTTTTTCGTTTTTAGCCAATTCTTCTAACTCTGCAATTAAATTTTCATAATCAATATCTGCTACTTGACGAGATTTGAGAAGTCTAATTGTCTCCTCTAACCATTCCAAGTAATCACGCTCATATAATTGCTGTATGTCAATGATTGCAGTCATGTTTAGATTTTGTAGATCGATTTTCTACTAGATGACAGCGAAAATTATCCGTATTGAATAAATTATTTAGATAATATCACAGTATGGGATCTGATACTCACAGAAGTTATCAAAAATTATATCAAATCGTGACCAAAAAAAACTAACATAATCTTAATAGCTCAAACATAGCAATAAAGATAGCGATAAAATTATGGGTTACTACATCTCCCCCCGATTTCTTGATAAACTTGCTGTTCACATCACCAAAAACTTCTTAAACATTCCTGGTATCCGAGTTCCCTTAATTTTAGGTATTCATGGCCGCAAAGGTGAGGGTAAATCTTTTCAATGTGAATTAGCTTTTGAAAAAATGGGTATAGAGACAACGCTGATATCTGGAGGAGAATTAGAAAGTCCTGATGCGGGAGACCCTGCGCGGTTAATTCGTCTCCGTTATCGAGAAACAGCAGAATTAGTCAAGGTACGCGGTAAAATGTGCGTCTTGATGATTAATGATTTAGATGCTGGTGCAGGACGCTTTGACGAAGGAACTCAATATACAGTTAATACCCAATTGGTAAATGCAACATTGATGAATATTGCTGATAATCCCACAGATGTGCAGTTACCGGGAAGTTATGATTCAAACCCTATTCGTCGTGTACCAATAATTGTTACAGGTAATGATTTTTCTACTCTTTATGCACCATTAATTCGTGATGGAAGAATGGAGAAATTTTACTGGGACCCTAACCGCGATGATAAGGTAGGAATTGTGGGAGGAATTTTTGCTGAAGATGGACTTTCACAACGGGAAATTGAACAGTTTGTAGATACTTTTGCTCATCAATCGGTTGACTTTTTTAGTGCTGTGCGTTCCCGCATTTATGATGAACAAATCCGCGAATTTATTTATAAAGTAGGGTTTGAAAAAATATCTATGCGGGTGGTAAATAGTGCAGAAGCACCACCAGAATTTAAAAAGCCTGATTTCAGTTTATCCCATTTAATTGATGCTGGTCATTTGATGGTAGGTGAGCAAAAACGGGTAAAAACTTCTCATTTAGTTGATGAATATAATAGACTGAATCGGGGTAGGGGTTCTCAATCTAAATCTCCGGTTTTGGAAACTCCAATTAGTCAACCTGAAATTAGCCAAACCACAAATAACACTCATTTAACTTTAGATACACAAGCACAAGTTCGTCAGATTTTATCCCAAGGTTACAAAATTAGTATAGAACACGTTGACGAACGGCGTTTTCGTACAGGTTCATGGCAAAGTTGCGGTAATTTACATATAGATGCTGAATCTGATGCTATCTCGACTTTGGAATCTTGTTTAGGTGAATATAGTGGTGAGTATGTGCGTTTAGTAGGTGTTGATCCAAAAGCAAAACGTCGTGTGGTGGAAACTATTATTCAACGTCCGAATAATAGATAGTCAAGTCATCAGATCCCCAACTTCTTTTTATGATCTTGTAAATAAAATTGATAATTGATCATAGAAGTCGGGGAGCTAAAAATCTGCGTTTATCTGCGTTTATCTGCGTTTAAATATCTAATTTGTCAGAATCAGGATATCCATGATTAAAGGATTTACAGGATGTTTTTCTTGATGAGTTATAATTAGTATGGCGGTAATTTATTGAATATATAAGATTAAACTTTCTTGGTTTTAAAGGGTTAGTAATTATGAGTCAACAAGATGATAAAGCTTTATTTCAGAAAAAGGCGTTAAAAAATGCCTTGGGTAATTTTAAGTTTCCTTCAGATTTAGAAGCACGTCACCAAATTATTAAAAAGTGGGTTGAGGTTTTAAAATCAGGTACACTAGATAAAATTAGCGAAGTTTCTTTACATGGTGATTTCTTAAAAGATATTTTTCAAGATGTTTTAGGTTATCGTTCTGTAATTGATGGTGGTGGTAAAGCTTGGGAAATTTACCCAGAAAAACATATTGCTGATGGTGGGGGTGCTGCTGATGCAGCTTTAGGATATTTTACCGCAGTAGAAAATCAAAAAGGTAAGGTAAAATTACAAGGTCAAGTAGTAGCACCTATTGAATTAAAAGGTACTAAAAATAATTTAGATCGCGCTGTATCGGGAAGAGATAAGTCAGCAGTTGATCAAGGTTGGAATTATGCTAATTATACTTCTGATTGTCGTTGGATTATTATTTCTAATTATCGAGAATTACGATTATATCATATTAACAAGACTCCAGCTTATTATG
>RDYJ01000172.1 GCA_004293145.1 Nostocales cyanobacterium
TCCTAGTCTAATGAAGTACAAAATTATCCGCGTTTATCAGCGTCCATCTGCGTTTAATTATTATTGCTTGTACCTCACTTGAATGGGAATTGCTATATATTTATCAAGAGCAACAAATAAGTCGGGGATCTTAATGACCAATAACACATTTTCTAGACTCGCACCCTTTATTCAAGAATACATTTATCTTCACAATTGGACAGAATTAAGACCAATACAAATTGCCGCTTGTGAAGTTATATTTCAGACTGATGCTCATTTACTGATTGCTGCTGCTACCGCTGCGGGAAAAACCGAAGCTGCATTTTTACCTATTTTAACTTTATTACAAGAAAACCCAACTACTACTATCGGTGTATTATATATTAGTCCGATCAAAGCTTTAATTAATGACCAATTTCAACGCCTTAATGATTTATTAAAAACGGCAGATATTCCTGTATATTCTTGGCATGGTGATGTGGCACAAAGTCGCAAAAACAAACTTTTAAAAAATCCCCAGGGTATTCTCCAAATAACGCCAGAATCTCTAGAAAGTTTATTAATTAACAAAAATCAGGAATTAATCAGATTATTTACTGATTTACGGTTCATCATCATTGATGAAATTCACGCCTTTATGGGTTCAGAAAGAGGTTTTCAAATTATTTGTCAATTACAAAGATTAGCAAAAATCACTAAAATTCAACCCCGACGCATTGGTTTATCAGCAACTCTCGGTGATTACTCAATGGCTGAAAAATGGTTAAGTTCAGGAACAGATAAGCCAGTAATTACGCCAAAAATTGAAATAGGAAAGCGGCAAATTAAATTAGCTTTAGAACATTTTTTTATTAATCGAGAAATTGAACCATCAGACTATGAACAACATATTTTTAACATCACTAAATCTCGTAAATGTTTAATCTTTGCCAATAACCGGACTCAAACAGAATCTATTATTTCTTCTTTGCGGAACATAGCACAAATAGAAGGATTTCCCGATATATATCATGTTCATCATGGTAGTATTGCTGCCAGTTTACGACAAGCTGCTGAAAATGCCATGCGTGAACCTCATACTCCGGCGGTGACAGCAGCAACTTTAACTTTAGAATTAGGGATAGATATTGGTTATTTAGAAAGAGTTATTCAATTAGAATCACCTTTATCTGTTGCTAGTTTTTTACAAAGATTAGGACGCAGTGGAAGAAGAGGTGAATCTGCGGATATGCGTTTTGTTTGTGCAGAAGAAAAGCCTTTATCAGAAGCTTCTTTACCAGAACAAATTCCCTGGCAACTTTTACAGTGTATCGCCATTATTCAACTGTATTTAGAATCACGTTGGCTTGAACCAATTCAACCAATTAAATATCCTTTTAGTTTGCTTTATCATCAAACTATGAGTATTTTAGCAGCAACGGGAGAAATTTCACCTGCTGCGTTAGCTCAACAAATTTTTAACTTACAACCATTTGCTAATATTTCGACCGATGATTATAAGTTATTATTGCGATATTTAATTGATCTTAATCACATTCAAAAAACTGAGCAAGGTAAATTAATTATTGGGTTAGCTGGGGAAAAAATAGTTAATAAATTTCAGTTTTATGCTGTGTTTGCTGACAATCAAGAATATACTGTTAAACAAGGTAAAACAGAAATTGGTAGTATTGTTACACCTCCTGCTGTGGGTAATCAATTTGGGTTAGCTGGTAAGAGTTGGGAAGTTTTAGAAGTTGATTTTAAAAAGCAGGTAATTTTTGTTAAGCAAGTTGAGGGTAAAGCTACTATTTATTGGCGTGGTGGTAGTGGAAATATTCATACTAGGATTTTACAAAGAATGCGTCAGGTTTTGTTGGAAGATACAGAATATAGCTATTTACAAAAAAATGCTAACTCACGTTTGCAGGAAGTGAGAAAATTAACCCGAAAAGCTGGATTAGATCAACAGCATATTCTGCTAATGGAAAAAAATAAATGTTGTATCTTTCCTTGGATGGGTACTGTGGCTTATCGCACGTTAGAAAGATTGTTGAATTCTTTTTGTCGAGAATCTTTAGAAATTAGCAGTATTGGGGGGATAAATCCCTATTATTTGACGTTGAAATTAGGTAAGGATAAATTTTCATCTGTTTATTCAGAAATTGCTTCCTTATCTGAGCAAAGAATTACAGCAGAACATTTAGTTAGTCATGCAGAAGCGCCAAAATTGCAAAAATATGATCAGTTTATTCCCAATCAATTATTACGGAAAGCATTTGTTAATGATTATTTAGACATGGAAGAAATGAGAAAGCAGTTTTTAAATTGGTAATTTTTAGTATCGGACTTTGGGGACTATTACAGCAGATTGTAGGTAGATAAGGTATAGCAGGATTCAGGAGTAAAACCCTCTTGTAGTGGGAGTTTCATTATCAATTGATGTCCTCACCACCCTGTCCACGGCTATACAACCATAAATGCTAAAAAACTTGTGGGGTAAGCATCTTGCCCGTCACGAGTGTACCTCACTTAGATGAAATCCGCTGTATAAGAAAGATCCCCGAATTCTTGAAAAAATCGGGGATCTGCAACTAACACCTGTCACCTGTCACCTGTCACCTGTCACCTGTCACCTTCTTCCTGGGAAACCAATCATCTAAAATTGCATAGAGTACAGGTACAACCAACAAACTGAGGATAGTAGAACTAACCAAACCGCCAGCAATGGCAACAGCCATAGGCGATCGCAATTCTGAACCAGCGCCTAATCCCAAAGCAATGGGAACCATGCCCAAAATAGTGGATACCGTAGTCATCAAAATAGGTCGAAAACGCACTAATCCAGTTTCCAAAATTGCCTGTTTGCGTTCAATTCCTGCATCCCGTAATTGATTGATATAATCCACAATCAAGATGGCATTTTTGTTAGCGATACCGATCAAAAACACAAAACCAATCAAAGAAATCATGCCAAAATCACTTTTGGTAATCAGTAATGCCAACAGCGCCCCCACCAAAGCAAAAGGTAGAGAAATACCAATCACAATCGGATCTACCCAACCTTTAAACAGCCAAATTAACACACCGATAATACACAAAGCTGATAAAGCCAAAGTGCTGCCAAAACTACCCAAGACCTCACTTTGACGGGCAGAATCTCCACCCAAATTGAAAGAAACACCAGGTGGCATCACAGCTTTAGCTTCAACCACAACTTGATCAGTCGCATCACCCAAAGTTAAATTTCCACCCAGGTTAGCACTGATATAAGCAACCCTTTGATGATTCAATCTGTCAATTTGAAAAACATTACCTTGTTGATTAGCTTCACCTGTAACAGAGACATCTGCAAATCCTGGTAATTTCTCAACTCGTGCTTTAATTTCCTTAACCGCTTTATTCAAAGCTGCCAAATCATCACCTTGTAAAGCCAACTGTAAAGGTTTCTGCCCACCAGTGTCCACAAACTGAATATCTTCTACACTTGTAGTAACACCAGGTAGATTCGGCAAATCAGAACGCAGTTGGTCTTGCAGTGCAGATGTTGTAATTTGGCGTTCTTTTTTCAGCTTGATATACAGCGTACCCTTATTCGGCTCACCTTCACGGGAACCCACAGTAGTAAACACAGTTTCCACTGCGGGAGACTTTCTCACCACTGCTTCCAGTTTCTTAGCAACATCCAGAGAATCATTTAAAGGATTAGGAAGAGGAATTGGAGATGATAAAGCAGCGAAAGCAGCAGCCGGAGAGGAATTTATTTGTCCTCTTATGTTCGTTCCTCCTTGTCCCGGTAGCCTTCCTGGTTCTGGTGGTTGTTCTTGTCCTGCTTGCGCCAATTGTCGAGGATCAGGAACACTAGGCAAAGGAGAGGTATAGACAATATTAAACTCGCCTCGGTCAAGTTTAGGAATAAAGCCTTTGGGAATAAGGGGTATCAGGGCTACACCACCGACTAAACTGAGAACGGCTAAACCAATAACTAGCCACCGGTGGTTTAAAGACCAGGCGAGCAAGTTGCAGTAAATTTGGTCAAATCGCACTCCAATCTTACTTTCTCGTTGAGGAGACTTAGATTTTGAGGGTTTGAGCCAATAAATTGCCAATACAGGGGATAAAGTCCGCGCCACTAATAAAGATGTGAGCATCGCCGCTGAAACAGTGATGCCAAAAGGTTTGAAAAATTGGCCAACCACGCCACCCATCAAACCAATAGGCAGAAATACCGCGACTGCTGTGAAGGTAGCAGCGGTGACTGTTAAGCCAATCTCATTAGTAGCTATCAGGGCTGCTTGGCGCGGAGTTTCGCCGTCGTCAATGTGCCGCATGATGTTTTCAACATCAACAATGGCATCATCGACGATAGAACCAATCACCAAAGCTAAAGCCAAAAGGGTAATCGTTTCTAAGTTAAAGCCATATATCGCCATGACTATAAATGTCCCTAACAAAGAAATAGGAATTGCTAAAGCGGAGATCAGGGTTGCTTGCCAATTCCACAAAAACGGAAATATCACCACTACAGATAAAATAATGGCTTCGATCAGGGCTTCAATGGTGGAATGGGTGGCGTTGCGGATATATTCGGCTTGGGTCGCAGCCAGGGTAAGGGTGACATCTTTGAGGGTAGTCCTCAGTTTCTGCACTTCATCTTCTACCCGACTCACCACTTCTAAAGTATTAGCATCACCTTTTTTAATGACTTGAATTGCTAAAGCATCTTTGCTGTTAAATCTAATTAATGTTCCTGCTGCTGGTAGTCCAGCTGTTGGTGTCGGTGGAGGGGCGCTGTTACCATCTCCTAGTAGGGAGACTTTGAGAACTCCTGGTATTTGTGCGATCGCTGGAACTATTTTATCTTTTGCCAGTTTCTGTAAATCATTTAAATTCAGAGATTTACTTTCAATCGCATAGCTAATAGCTGCTGACTCATTCAAGTTCAGCGGAATTATTTTATAATTTGCCCCTGTGGGCAATTTCAACTGTTTAACTATATTTTCGGTGTTGCTAGTCGATGTTTCTAAATTCGTACCAACAGCAAAGGACAAGCTAACAGCACTTTGACCAGGATATGTTGCAGAACGAATATCGTCTAGTCCTGCCAGTGATTTTAGGCTGACTTCTAGTGGTTTGGTGAGTTTAGCCTCTGTATCCAGTGCTGATGTTAGAGGCGCTTGGGCGTTTACTACCACCACCGGAAAGGTAATATCTGGAAACAAAGCATATTTGAGGGAACTGAAGGCCAAAACTCCAGCTACCGTCACACCTATCCAAAAACATACCGTCAACCACGAAAAGTCAATCGCCAATTTGGAAATATTAAACCGTTCGCGTGCGGATTTTGAGTTATTAGTCTGTACCATCTTGGAAATTCTATTATCCTGCGCCTGACACAATCATTAAGTCATGCTACCAGAAGGTATGGGACTGGGGACTGGGTAATAAATTCTTACCAATTACAATACCTATCTTGAAATTAAAAATCCCCCGCCTGGCTAGGCATGGGGACTGTCAATGATAATCTTAAATCAGTCGTTGATTAGGCTTTGGCTAAATTTGCAGCCGCAAATTCCCAGTTAACCAATTGATCTAAGAAATTCTTAATGAATGCTGGACGAGCATTTCTGTAGTCGATGTAGTAGGCGTGTTCCCAAACATCTAAGGTGAGAAGTGCCTTTTTACCATGTGCTAGGGGGTTCTCTGCGTTTGGTGTCTTGATGACTTTGAGTGTACCACCATCATCAATCAACCAAGCCCAACCGCTACCAAACTGGGTGGCAGCCGCAGCAGAAAATTCTTCTTTGAATTTGTCAAAGCTACCAAAGTCTTTGTCAATTCTAGCAGCTAGTTCGCCTGTGGGTGCGCCACCACCAGCAGGTTTTAAAGAATTCCAAAAGAAGGTGTGGTTCCAAACTTGAGCAGCGTTGTTAAAAATGCCAGCTTTGGAGGAGTCTTTGAAGGAAATTTGGATTACTTCGTCGAGGGACTTATCAGCAAGTTCTGTACCATCGGTGAGTTTGTTTAGGTTATCTACATAAGCTTTGTGATGCTTACCATAGTGATATTCAAAGGTTTCACCTTTCATGCCATAAGGCTCTAAAGCATTAAAGTCGAAGGGTAGGGGAAGCTGTGTAAATGCCATGTTGTTAAATCCTCTCTTTACTGTTTTCTAGTTCCCAGCTATGGCTGAAATCCAGAAAATTACAGGTTTTGTATTTATTCAGTTTTATATCCTTGATTTGGGGACATAAAACTTAACATCGTTATTTTACTACCAAAGTGAAGGTTAAATCACAAGACCTTGGCAATAAGTCCAATTTAGAGAGATTTATAGTTATAAATAAAAATTGCTAATGGTTCATTTACTCGGTTAATTAGCCGTTTGCGGCAGATTATCCTCAAATTCAGATGCCCAAATAAGCACATATCACGTATAATGCGGTCGCTCAACTATATCCCCAACACCTGTGAGAAGTAGGGGATTTAAAAAAATCAAAATAAATAAAATATTTTAAATCTATCTTGAGTTAGATGAATTATACTTTAAAAGCTTTACAGTGTTGAATACAATACTTTTTTATTTAGCATCGAATATATTAGCACTACTTTTGATTCGTAAACTTACCAATCTAATCTTTTCCTGATTCCTTGTTCATAGTTCTCTGAATTTGTGGGAGGGTTTAGTGTTGCTAAACCCCTAATTGATGCCATAAATTTAATTGCAGTTAATTCCAGGTTAAGTTTTGGGAAATTGACTCCTGACTTCTGAATTCTTACCGTTGAGACAAACGATCTTGTTGACATACTCCCCGCCCTAGAAGAGCGGAGATTGTGGGTTCAAACAACAGTTGCAGTTTCATACCGTCTTACGCTATCTCACCCAACAGACAATGCCCTGCCTGTTTTCACCATTGTATCAAAAAGCAGTCTTAGAAGGACGGGGCTTGAAACCCATTTGTTTGGTAATAATTAACAATTTGCATTGCTACTTCAGAGGGGCTAAGTCCATCAGTTTGCACTTCCACCGCATCGGCAGCTTTTCGCAACGGGGAAATTTTGCGAGTGCTATCTTTATAGTCGCGTTCCGCAATATCTCGTTCCAGTTGTTCTAAACTGACTTCGGGTTGACCTTGTTTGGTAAAGTCTTGCTGACGACGACGGGCGCGTTCACCTACAGAAGCGGTTAAAAAGATTTTCACTTCTGCATCAGGGAAAACATGAGTACCGATGTCCCGGCCTTCAGCTACTAAACCACCCTTTTTACCCCAGCTTTGCTGTTGTGCGACTAGGGCTTTACGGACTGCATTTTGAGCAGCGATCGCTGATACTTGTGATGTTACCTCAATGGTGCGAATTTCTTGAGTGACATCATTACCATTAATCCATACTCGCACGGGAGTGTCCAGATTTTGACTGGGAGTAAGTTCAATCTTACACTGGCTTGCTAATTCAGCAATGGTGCATTCATCATCAATAGCAATACCTTTTTGTAGCACCAGCCAAGTAATAGCCCGGTACATAGCACCCGTATCTAAATAGACTAAACCTAACTGGGATGCCACTTGACGAGCCACCGTAGACTTACCAGCACCAGCAGGACCATCAATGGCGATAATAGGTTGGCGTAGCCCGTTGTAGACATCGCGCAAAATGGTATTATCAATCAATCGTGTAGAACCAAGACGGGCTGCGATCGCCAGCATTCCTTCCTCCTCAACTTTTGCTAAAAACATCAATGTATTCGGTTCAACCAATTCGATATATTCCACATAGATAGTGCTGACTTTTGCAATTTCTGCCCACACCAATGCTATCAGCTGACTACTGTTGCGAACGCCAGCACGAAACGCCGCCTCAGCTTGCTGCAAGCCTTTATATAACACTGTTGCCTGCTCTTTTTCCGTTGCAGTCAAATATTGATTACGAGAACTCAAAGCCAAGCCCGACGCTTCCCGTACCGTTGGACAAGCAACAATTTCCACCGGCAAATTTAAATCAGCCACCAGACGTTTAATAATTGCCAGTTGCTGACCATCTTTTTGGCCAAAGTAGGCTCGGTCAGGCTGTACCAAATTGAAAAGCTTGGTGACAATCGTCGCCACACCTTGAAAATGACCCGGCCGATATCTACCACACAAGCCTTTTATCATATCAGATGGAGGGATTACTTGTGTCACTTGAGATTCTAGTATATTCTTCGGAGGAATTCCCATTTCTTCCGGAGTAGGGGCAAAAATCGCGTCTACTCCAGCTTGTGCACAAAATTTCTGATCTGCTGCTAAAGTCCGGGGATAGCGTTGATAATCTTCCTTGGGTCCAAATTGTAGAGGATTGACAAAAATACTGACAATCACCGTAGAATTTTCCTCTTTCGCATTTTCAATCAGACTCAGATGACCTTGATGTAGTCCTCCCATAGTTGGCACCAAACCAACTTTTGTGGGATACCAAGTAGTCTGATCATCAAGCGATAGTTCCTCTGAAAGCTGGAGATTGCTTTCCCAGAGACGTTGATTTAAATAACAGCGTAAAGCCGCAACAGTTGTCAGCAGTCGCACAAAATACCCCTAGTTCTTCTCTATCCTATCCCCCGTTAGTGTATATCTGATAGCGCAGCTTGGCGCAAGGCATAATCGGGTTAAGGAATGAGTGAACCAGGGGAATTAAGCAATAGTGAAGAACGAGAAAAGAGCAGAAAATAAGAAGAGGGTTATCTTCCCAAAACATCAATACGTACTGGAGCGATACCACTGCCCATCATCCCTAAAATCCGGGCTGCACCAGCAGAAAGGTCAATAATTCGACCACCGATGTAAGGACCACGATCATTAATTCGCACAACCACAGAACGGCCATTCCGGGTGTTAGTCACACGAACTTTTGTCCCCATCGGTAGACTGCGATGGGCTGCTGTCATGGCTTCAGGGTTAAATCTCTCCCCATTGGCAGTTTTTCTGCCAGCCCAATCATAACCGTACCAGGAAGCTATGCCCTTGAAGTTGATTTTTATCCCGCCAATAGCAACCTGTTGTGGTAGGCTGGGCATTGATATTTTTGCCCCTGGGGGTAAGTTAGCAATTTCCGTGATGGGGGATGCGTTGCCTATAAGTCTCCGCAGACGATTGGTTGCTTGTAAAGCATCTTGTGCTAGATTATTGGTGCTGTCTGCTAGTTGGGTGGCTGCATTGATTTCCACCAATTCTTTACCGTTGATTTTGATGGTGTAGCGATCTAGCGGCTGTGGAACAGAGGAGCCTTTGTCTTGGGCTTTATTGTGAAGATTGACTGGAGACTTTTCCCCTGTTTTCCAGCTGACGGTAATTTGGCTTGCGTCTGCATTGTCCCGAATTAGCTGGTTGATTTTTGAGGCTAATATGCTGGCTCTCTGAACTGGGTCATCGGCAATAATGGAGCTAGGAGATTTGCTCACATCCATCACATTACCCAACCTACCTACCTTGGCTGAGTTACTAGCCGCCAGGGCATAATACTTAACATTGGCGATTGTTCCTACTTTTGTTTTCCCACTAGCAATTGGGGCAGCACTCAGAAAGGTAAGAACGGGAATATTTCGGATGTAAAGGGTTGCCGCCTGACGGCCTTCAATGCTGTGAGGATGGATTTCTGTGTTCACAGCATTTACGGTAGGTTTCTGTCCAGGGGATTGGTACTCTCCCACTTTCACCACATCAGCTGGGGCTGGGGAAGTTGGAGTGTTTCCCTTGGTGGTTTGAGTACGTCCCATTGAGGGTACACCCAAAACAGATAGAAACACGACGGCAATAGTCCACAAATGTCTTTGATTCATGCGTCCGATATAAAGCGACTCTAGAACTTAAGTTTTTTAATTAGTGGGTTTTTCACCTGTGATGGTGATAGCCCTGAAACTCGAACTCGTTCTGCTTTCACTTTTTGTTTATAACTGCAACAGAGTAACATGAATTTTTAGGCTTGGGGATCAGGGTTTTAGCGTAAGTCTTGCTCAAGTTTCCTCTATTTTCCTCCGGTTATCCCAGTCCAAACCTTTTGCGCGTGAGGTTTTTGGATATGTAACATTTTTTTTAGGGATATGAATAATTTTGTATGAAAACAAAATATTAGGCTAATCTTACATAAGCTTGTTACTAACTTGATTGATAAATCACCAAAATTGAGACTTGGGTAGTATTTTTAACTATCACTATATTTATTTTTTGGGAAATAAATATGAATTAAATGGCAATTACTGAATTTTACACTGAAAAATTTTGATGATGAAGTTGATAAAATTTCTCGAAAAATAGTAATTAACAGATATTTTCAGTCCTGAAAAACAAAAGTGTTTTAATCGACCAGTATTTTTTCGATTTACTTAAACTACTATAGTATATTTAAATTTTATTCTTTAAATAACTTTACGGTTGCAAAATCAAGATTGATTCCGTTAAGCATTTTTTGCTGATCAAAAAAAAGCAATGGTGGGAGAATAAAAAAGGGTTGTCATCTCGTTAAGTCTAATTTTTAGTGTAATAAAAGTGACTCTAGTCTTGCTAACCCCGGCTAATCAATCAACTATAACAGTTACTAACAACTTATCAGCCCTATGGTAAACTCACAAGATTTAGAAGCAGTTCCATCACCATTTTCAGAAGTTCTCCAAGATTTGCATTCCCAGTACAAATCGCTGCAAGAGGGTACAGTCGCCAACTATATTCCCGAACTAGCAAAAGTTAACCCTAACTTATTTAGCATTTGTATAGCCACCATCGATGGTCAGATTGATGAAATCGGTGATTATCAACAGCTATTTACTATCCAGTCCATTTCCAAGGTATTTGTCTATGGACAAGCACTAGAAGATCATGGACGGGATTATGTGTTAACTAGGGTGGGAGTAGAACCAACAGGGGAAGCATTTAACGCTATTATCCTTGATGAACAATCCAAACGTCCCTATAACCCAATGGTAAATGCTGGGGCTATAGCTATTACTAGCTTAATTAAAGGCAATGGGGCGACAGAACGCCTTAACAGATTATTAGAAATGTATCGGCGTTATATTGGTCGGGATGTGTTTGTGGATATTTCCGTGTTTACTTCTGAACGCAGCACAGGACACCGTAACCGCGCTACTGCTCATCTGATGCTCAATTTTGGCATGATTGACCAAAATATAGAAGAATCACTAGATTTATACTTTCAACAATGTTCTGTGATGGTAAATTGTCGAGATTTAGCGGTGATGGCAGCTACTCTGGCTAATAAAGGAATTAACCCCATTACTAAAGAACAAGCGGTAGACAGTCGTTATATCAAAGATATATTAAGTGTGATGCACACCTGCGGAATGTACAACTTTGCGGGGGAATGGGCTTATAAAGTGGGAATTCCGGCAAAAAGCGGCGTTTGTGGGGGAATTATCGCTGTTGTTCCTGGAAAGATGGGAATTGGTGTGTTTTCACCCCTCCTAGATGCACGGGCTAACAGTGTACGGGGTGTGAAGGTGTGCGAGGAACTATCGCAACGGTTGGGGTTGCATTTATTTGATTGTGCTGGAAGGTAAAAATTTGGGCGCGAAAATTATCGGTATGACTAATTTACCAGAAGCTAAGTTAGCTGGGGAAGCGGAAATTGCTTATGCTTGGCTCTGGTGACGGATTATGATTGTTGGCATCCCGATCATGATAGTGTGACGGTGGAAATGGTAATTGGGAATTTACAAAAAAATGCGATAAATGCACAAAAGGTGATTCAAGAAACTGTGAAGCGGTTAAGTGCAAATCCCCCTACTAGTGAGGCTCATTCGGCTTTGAAGTATGCAATTTTAACGAATTTGGAGAAAGCACCAACAGCAACTAAGGAGAAGTTGGCTTTGTTGTTGGAGAAGTATTTGTAAGGGAATAGGGGATGAGAACTGACTGACTAAATCGGTCTATTCTCTCGCCCATGATAGATGCGTAAAATAATCACATCATCTTCGAGAATAGCATAGTGAATAATATAGCCGTATTTACCAAAAGAAACTAAAAGTTTTCGTAATCCTGCTACGTCATCTACAATCGCGCCTCGATGTGGATTTTGCTGTAGAGTATCGCTAGAAGAAACTATTTTTTGTACTGCGCTTGCTGCTGCGTTAACATCATTAAGTGCGATAAAATCGTAATGACGATTTAAGTCGTTAATTGCACTTTCTGTCCAAACTATCTGAGACATCAGCGTTCTTGATTGATTCCTAAGGTATTTACCCATTCCCGCACTCGTTCATGTTCTACTCCTGAACCTTTGCGACGGTAGGCTTCTAGCGCAGATTTACTTTGTTGAATCATGTCGGCTTCAGTGAGAGGTTGAAAATTTAGTTCTGCATCTATTTCGCCATACTCAAGTGATTCTTCTGTGGTTTGAGTAGATTCATTTGTCAGCAACCGCTCAAAATCTTCTAATTCCCCAGATGTACCAGTTAGCCATGTTAAGAGAAGAGTTTTTACTTGTTCTCCAGGTAATGGTTGAAGATGATCTAGAATTTGTTGTCTAATATTATTCGCTATCATAAGTTTTTGATTTTTGTGGTAGCTTTGCCTTCAATATAACATTTTTGGCGTTGGTGATAGATAGCCATATTGAGGTATGAAAATCAAAAATTCCATTTCTCAAACTCCTATTCTTTGCGACTGAAGCGTGAGAAAAATTCATACTTTCATTCACCAACACCATAGATTTAGTCTTCTATCAATTTCTTAAATCGCTCATCTTCTCTAATTTCATCAAAGTAATTGTTAGTTTTTGCTTGGGTTTTGTATTCGGGATTAAGTTGAATAGCTTGTTTTAAGTCCTCTATAGCTAAATCCCCTTTCTGAATTATTGCATAACATTCGGCTCTATCATACCAAGCTCGGTGGTATTCTGGTTCGATTTCAATAGTCTTTTTAAAAGATTTTATTGCATCTTGATATTGTTTTTGGCTTTCTTCAGACAGGTCTAATGAACCTGGAAATAAATATATATCTTTCATTCGTTTTAGTAGTGCAACACCCCGACTATACCAAGCTTGGTAAAATTCTGGTTGAAGTTCAATAGCTTTGTTGAAAGATACAAGTGCTTCTTCCTCTCGGTCTAAAAAAAATAGTGCTACACCGCGATTTTGGTATACTTCATGGAAGGGTTGTATTTGAATGGCTTGATCGTAAAGTTTAATTGCGCCCTCATAATCATCTGAAAGACACAAAGTATTCCCTTGGTTGAAATAATTTTCTGCACTTTGTAACAACTTAGGATTTTCAGGTTCACGTTGTTTCATAAAAGTTTCATTCAGTTGCTCAATAGCTTTTTTCTTGTGCTTCTCAACTTCAGACACATCCTTATTCATCTTGCTTATAGCGTTATCTTTTAGTTTTTCCATTTCTTCCTTTGTTTGTGCAACTGAATTTTGTGCTTCAGAGATAGTCTTATCTTTTATCTCTTGCATTTCTTTTTGTAATTTTTGTAAAGCATCATCCTTGGCATTTGTTATATCTTGCTTTATTTGAGTTAATACTTGATTAATAATGCTGTGGCGAAAAAACAAAGCAATAATAGTTATAAGCACAGGAAATGCAGTTAGCACAACTAGCAAAATATTCAGCATGGTTGTAGTGCGATTAAAAGCACGATCTACTTCCGTCTGAACTGTGTTACGTATCTCTTTCTCTTGCTGTAATTTTTCTAGTTCCTTTTGCTGCTGAGTTAAAATTGTTGGACTAGGTGCAAGTCCGGGTGATGTAGTTGGCTTAGGTTGAGCGATCGCAGAAGTAGTAGATAATAAAACAAGTGATAACGTTAACCCAAGCTGATTTTTGCTTTTCATGCAATCTTAGTAAGTGTAGATTCAGAATACATAGTAATCTACATAATTATATTACTGCGTTGCATATTTATACTAGTATTCGGCGATTACAAATCGCGTCTACACAAACAAAGTCCACCTGCGTGGACTAATAAAAATCTCATATCAGCAGGTGGATTTTTCGGTAAATACCGTAATTTCTCAGGATTAATTCAAACTTTCATCGCTTGTTCTGGGGGTAAATTAATATTCGTTGCTAAACCAACGCTTTTCAATAATGCAATTACCCACCAAGTCATATCTATTTCCCACCAACGCCAGCCACACTTAGCTACATGAGGATAAGCATGATGATTATTATGCCACCCTTCTCCATAGGTGAGAATCGCCGCCCACCAAAGATTACAGGAATTATCATCACTGTTAAAGGTGCGATATCCCCAAATATGCGTAACTGAGTTAATGAACCATGTGGTATGCCAAAGAATCACTGACCTCAAAAACACACCATAAACGATAAATGACCAGCCTCCCAGGGCATATAAACACAATGCCAGGGGAATTTGCAAGAGGAGAAAGTAGCGATTCAGCCACACATAAAAAGGATCTCGCGCTAAATCCGGTGCAAATCGCTGATAACGCTCATAGTCAAAAAACTCGGAACGGGGATAAAATATCCAGAGTATATGACTCCACCAAAAACCACGACGCGCTGAGTAGGGATCTTTCTCTTCATCTTCTGTATAGGCATGATGTAAGCGATGTCCAGCTACCCAAAAGATCGGTCCGCCTTGGATGGATAATGCTCCTAAAATAGCGATCGCATATTCTAAGAATTTTGGTACTTTAAAACTGCGATGACTCAATAAGCGATGATAACCTAAACAAACTCCGATACTGCCAAACAACCAGTGCATAAACACTGTTATAGCTAATGCACTCCAAGAAAAACACCAAGGAGACAATAACGCTAATATATGAATTGTGGCGAAAAATGCTACCGATAGCCAATTAAGACGCAGCGGTTCGGGTTTCTCTGGCAGATTTAATGAAATATTCAATGTTACAATCCTCAAAAACTGATTATTGGTAAGAGATGACAGGTGATGGGTGATAATAATCATCAATTACCAATTAATATTTATTTAAATGCTAT
Organism: Nostocales cyanobacterium; assembly: GCA_004293145.1. Taxonomy (GTDB): domain Bacteria; phylum Cyanobacteriota; class Cyanobacteriia; order Cyanobacteriales; family Nostocaceae; genus RDYJ01. The sequence continues at coordinate 14,919 of RDYJ01000172.1, forward strand.
ATTCTGCATTTATAGAAGCATTTGCCCAATCCTGTGGTTGTAGAAAAACTTGAGTAAGTTGCGCTTCGGGACTTCCTGGTTCTGGTTCATAACCATATTCCCAGCGGGTTAGAGGTGGTAAGGACATGAGAATAGATTCTGCTCTACCATTGGTTTGTAAACCGAATATTGTTCCTCGGTCATAGACTAAATTAAATTCAACGTAACGACCTCTGCGGTATAATTGGAATTGACGCTGGCGATCGCTATATTCTGTATCTTGTCTTCTTTCCACAATAGGAACATAAGCAGGTAAAAATGCTTTGCCGCAAGATTGCACCATCGCAAATACATCTTCCCAACTATGATTTATTCTCCCTACTTTTTGGCTGTAGAGTGCAGCCGGACTATTGGGTTCTGAACCTGCATACAAGTTACCATGAGCATCTTGATAATCAAAGAAAATCCCCCCAATTCCCCGTTGTTCTTGACGGTGGCGTAAATAAAAGTATTCATCACACCAGCGTTTATATGTGGGATAATATTCTGGATGATGTTGATCACAAGCAGTTTTTAAAGTTTGATGAAAATGAATCGCATCTTCAGTAAAAGCATAATAGGGTGTTAAATCAGCACCACCACCAAACCACCAAATTGGACCTGCTTCAAA
>RDYJ01000173.1 GCA_004293145.1 Nostocales cyanobacterium
GGGCGGGGCTTCTTACCCATGCTCTGCAACGCTTGTCGCAGAGAGGAAAGGCTTGCTCCCCCTGCTAGAAAGCCCCCTTCCCCTCTGCCTCTTCGGTGAAAAATTAATTCCAACTCCTGCCTCCTGCCTCCTGCCTCCTTATCCTATTCCCAACTTTCCAGCTAAAGCAGGGGTGAGGGGTAAAAGGGTACTAATCATCAAAAATAGGGCTAAAAGACCTAAAGCGGCTCTCGCATCGTCAGGTTCTGTGACTTCATTCAAACTGGGGCGTTCTGCATCCCGTTGTAAAAAGAAAATCACAATTGCCCAATACATAGCCAGAGTATTACCCAGAGAAACCAAAGCCAGCAAAATTAAAGTTGCAATTGTTGCCCTTCCTGCGGTTTTGCGGCCATAAATTGCCTGGACAATGCGCCCTCCGTCTAATTGTCCGGCTGGCATGAGGTTTAAAGCCGTGATCACTAACCCTAACCAACCGATGATCACCAGAGGATGAACATTGACCAAAGGAGCTTGTAGAGACGAACCCAGCACCACCCGCGCCAAACTGCCTACTAAAATCGAACCTTGGAAAAATTTATTTGGCAATTGAAATAAACTGCCTGGGTGGGAAAGTAACAACCCTGTCACCAGCATGATCAAAGAGACAATACCACCAAAAGCAGGACCTGCCAAAGCAATATCAAATAACGCCTTGCGGTTAGGTAATAAAGTCTCAAAGCGGGTAATTGCTCCAAAAGAGCCAATCTGCACAGCTGGGAGGAAAAAAGGCCAACTTAGGCGGACTTGGTGCTTTTGTGCTAATAACCAATGACCAATTTCGTGAGCGATCAAAATTGTCAATATTCCCAAACCAATAGGTAAAGCTTCAGAAACTCGTGATGGGTTGGCGAATAAATCAAAATTCAGTAGTAAACCTGCTGCTTCTAAATTGGTAGCGATGGTTGCTACAAAGAGAATGACGGCAAAGACTTTTTGCGGTAATTGCAAAGGTCTGGGATCAGTGCGACTAGGCAAAACTATCATCACTGGTTTATCGTCTGTGTTCTCCACTAAAAACAGGCGATATTTATCACCTAAACGGTTTTTTAAGCTTTTGGTGAGACGGTTGTGAACTTCCTCCGGTTCTCCCCGTAAATTACCTTTAAAAATTGCTCCCTCTTGATAGGGGATGGTTTCCGTGGCAAAAAATGTGTCAATACCAAAAATACCTTTGATGGTATTCAAATCTTCTTCGGGTATTGTTATTGCCTCTGGTTTTATTTCTGCAATTACTACTGGTTGGTTAGGATCTACTGGGGTAGTTGCCGTTTCTGAAGCTTGGTTAGTCAGTCTTTCTGTTGCCCGTTGCTTAAGAATTGCATCTTGACCAGCATTGCGTAATTGCCTCCCCAAGAAAATATACACACCAGCTGACGTAATCACTAATAACAATATACCCGCTATATTGATGTATATTCCGGCGGCAAACAAGCCAAAGAACAGTAACCAGGGAGTCATTAATACTACCGACTGTAACCAGGCTAATATACCCAGCTTACCAAAAGGTCTGGCGCGGTAGAAGCCCCAACCTAAAATTCCGAACGCTACCAGCACAACTGCTGTAATTATGGGAGTTTCTGATGAAGTAAACATCTCCAAACCTTTGCTATTGAGATCAAGCCAGAACAAGTCCGGTTTTGTAAATATGATTCATAACTAATCTATAACGCAGGTTGTACTCTATCCCAATAATGCTTTCCCAATAATGCTTTGATTTGGAGCTTTAAATTGACAAAGACAAATTTAATATTTTAGCACTGCACCACAAAGTCATACCTCCCCACGCATTGACAGAAAATCCCCTAGATTTGATCGTTGAGCCTACCAGTCCCGTTTATCTCCCAAAAGAAGCCAAACCTTGGTTAGCTCATCCAGATTATCCCCGACGAGCAGGAATCAGTGCTTTTGGTTTTGGCGGCACTAACTTCCATGCAGTTTTAGAAGAATAGGGGGTGCGATAAAAAATATTGGGTTCGCGTAGGCATTACGTGAACAATTTTCTCTTGGTTTTACTCCCTCTTTTCCTTAACCGAGCAGTATTGCCTACCGATGTTGTAATTATTAATCCACATATCATGCCTTTTGTGGGCATTCCTGACAGCTAACTCCTAGAGCTATTTCGTTCTGAATAAAGACAATATATCCTCCGTTGTCGCAACTGCCATTTTTAGATGTGGCTTTGAGGGAAGATAGATATAATGAATCTTTCGGTAGATTGTAAAAAATTATAGACCCTATACATTTAGATGAAGTAACACATAATCTTTGGGAATAACTCATGCTAAATGAGTAATTTCCAAATCAACATCATACAGATCCAGATAGAGTTTTAACTATATTATTCCTGCAATTGATTATCACCCATGACATCCCCTGAATCTAAAACCGAGTTTCCAGATATTCCCCAGCCATCCTTTGAACCACCACCCAAATCACGATGGCTGAGATTATTAATCGCTCTAGTCCTAATAATTGGAGGTGGAGGTGCAATAACTTGGCGTTTACTCACTCCTGAAAAACCCAGTCCAGGATTAGCTAATGCCCAACTCCCCGGAGTAAAAGTAAAATTATCGACAGTACAAACAGGTACACTGGAAGACAGTACAGAGTACATAGCCACTCTAGAATCTCGGCGTTCAGTCAATCTTCAACCCAGAATTCAAGGTCAAGTTAGCCAAATATTCGTGAAGCCAGGAGATGCTGTGACTGCTGGTGCAGCAATTATGCAAATAGATGCGAGACAACAGCAGGCCGCAGTAAATAGTTTATCTGCTGCGGCTCAAGTATCAAACGCACAACTAGAAAATACCCGTGCTACCCTCAAATCTTTGCAAGCAGAACGGTTAGGTAAAGTTGCTGATGTCCGTTTGAACCAACAAGATTACAATCGCTATTCTGAGTTAGCTGCTCAAGGGGCTGTATCTCGGCAAACTAAAGATTTATATGCTAACAAACTGTCCACCGCGAAAGCAGAATTGGGGGCGATAGATTCCCGCATTCAAGCCCAAAAAGCTACCATCTCCCAGGCGGAAAAATCTTTAGAGCAAGCTGATGCCAACATTAGACAACAACAAGTTGAGCTTCAGTATTATAAAATCACTGCTCCCTTTAGTGGTACAGTCGGCAATATACCTATAAAAGTAGGTGATTTCGTTAATAATTCTACCGCACTAGCTACTATTACTCAAAATCAACCTTTAGAAGTTAATATCCCCGTGCCGATGGAAAGAGGACCACAACTGCGTCAGGGATTATCAGTAGAATTAATTAGCGCCCAAGGTCAAACTATGGCTAGTACCAAAGTATTTTTTATCTCTCCCAATATTACTAATAATTCCCAATCGATACTGGTTAAAGCACTGTATGATAACTCCGCAGGTCAGTTGAGAGCAGATCAACAAATTCGTGCCAGAGTAATTTGGGATCAACGTTCTGGGGTTCTAATTCCCACTACAGCAGTATCTCCCATCGCTGGTGAAAACTTTGTATTTGTAGCCCAAACAGAAAAATCTCCTGAAGGCAATTCCCAATTAATAGCTAAACAAAAGCAAGTGAAGTTAGGAGATATCAAAGGTAATAATTACCAAGTCATTGAAGGTTTAAAAGCTGATGAAAAAATCATTATTTCTGGTGGACAAAACCTCAGAGATGGCTTACCAATAATTCCTGAAAATTAGGGAATAGATGACAGAGAGAAAATTAAGAATTACGAATTAATTATGTTTGTTGATTTCTTTATTAAGCGACCTGTATTTACAAGTGTTTGCGCTATTATTATTTTGCTGGTAGGAATAATTAGTATTCCAACTTTACCCACAGCACAATATCCTGAAATTAGTCCGACACAAATTCTTGTCACTTCTAACTATGTTGGTGCTAGTGCAGAAGTTGTAGAAAGCACTGTCACCTCTATTTTGGAACGGCAAATTAATGGTGTCGAAGGCATTAAATACATGACTTCGAGTAGTAGTAATGATGGAACTAGCACTATTACAGTTACATTTGATGCTTCCAAGGATAAGGATATTGCAGCTGTTGATGTCCAAAACCGGGTATCTTTGGCTGAACCGCAATTACCAGATGCTGTAAAACAAACTGGTGTCACTGTCAGCAAACAGTCTAACAATATCTTGTTAGCGATGGGTTTGTATAGTGAAAGTCAGCAGTTTGATACGGTTTTTCTCAGCAATTATGCTGATTTATATGTAGCTGATGCCCTCAAACGCATTAAAGGCGTGAGTGAGGCGCGAATTTTTGGGGAACGTCGTTATGCGATGCGGTTATGGCTTGATCCAAATAAGCTTGCTAGTCGCAATTTGACCACTAATGATGTAGTTGATGCCCTGAATGAGCAAAACTTACAGGTGGGTGTGGGGCAAATTGGACAACAGCCAGCCCCAGATGGTCAGATGTATCAAATTGATTTAAGGGCAATTAGTCGCCTCACAGAACCGCAAGAATTTGACAATTTAGTCATTAAAACTGCGGCTGATGGTAGTTTGATTAAATTGAAAGATGTGGGTAGGGCGGAACTGGGCGCTCAAAACTATAGCTCATTTCTGAGATTTAAGGCTCAAGATGGTGTAGGGATAGGGATATTTCCCACACCGGGAAGCAATGTCTTGGATGTGGCTAGGTCTGTTAAAAAAGAAATGGCGCGACTTTCCCAAAACTTTCCACCAGGAATGAAATATCAAGTGGCATTTGATACGACAACTATTGTGGAAGGTTCTTTAAAAGAAGTAGTGAAAACTCTTTTAGAAGCCATTGGTTTGGTTATTCTAGTAATTTTTATTTTCTTACAAGATTGGCGCACTACTTTAATTCCTGTCATTACTATTCCCCTATCTTTAATTGGTACTTTTGCTTTTGTTAAAGCCTTTGATTTTTCCATCAATACTTTAACCATGTTTGGCTTAACCCTAGCTACAGGGATGGTAGTTGATGACGCAATTATTGTAGTTGAAAATATCTCCCGTTTAATTCAAGAAGAAAACCTTCCTCCCCGCAAAGCTGCTTCTGTAGCTATGACTGAACTGACAGGGGCGGTAATTGCGACTTCTTTAGTATTAATGGCTGTGTTTGTACCGGTGGCTTTTTTCCCTGGTTCAACTGGACAAATTTATCAACAATTTGCACTCACCATTGCTTTTTCGATTGCGATTTCTACTTTTTTAGCCCTGACTCTCACACCTTCATTGTGCGCTTTGTTATTACGTCAAAGTCCTCCCCCCGGTGGGATTTTTGGCTTTATATTTGGGATTATCAATGGTTTTTTAGAAGCCATGCGGCGGGGATATGAAAGCAGTCTTAGATTATTGACAAAAATTAAAGCCATTGTTTTAGTTGTATTTATCGGGTTAATTGGTTTTACAGGTTGGCTTTATTTGAATGTGCCAACATCATTTCTTCCTGATGAAGATCAAGGTTATTTCATCACTATTATTCAAGCTCCAGAAGGTTCTTCACTCAAATACACTAGCAAGGTGATGAGTGAGGTGGAAACAGAAATTCTTAAATTACCAGAAGTTACAGGAACTTTTGCCATTGGTGGCTTTAGTTTTAGTGGTAATAGTGCTAATAGTGGTGTAATTTTTACCACTCTCAAATCCTGGGAGGATAGGAAAAAACCCAATCAATCAGTACAGGCTATTATTGGTCAATTAAGACAGAAATTTTTCGACATTACAGAAGCTAGTGTTTTTCCAGTTAACCCCCCAGCAATTCGTGGTTTAGGTAGTTTTAGTGGTTTCCAGTTTCAGTTACAAGATGTAGCCGGAACGAATAGCTTAAATTCCATGCTGGGAGTGGTCGGTCAGTTCATGATGCAGGGTAATAAAACTCCCGGTTTACAGGCTGTATTTAGCACTTTTAAAGCGAATACACCGCAAATTATTATTGAAGTAGACCGCAACAAGGCGAAATCTTTACAAGTTCCAATTGATGAGATTTTTAGAACTCTACAAACTTATGTAGGTTCAAGATATGTCAATGATTTTAATTTTCTCGCTCGCACTTATCGGGTATATATCCAAGCTGATGCTCAGTTTCGTTCTAACCCTGATGATCTCAATTCCTTGTATGTGCGTTCTGACAATAATCAAATGATTCCTTTGAGCAGTTTGGTGAAATTAACTTCAACAACAGGAGCGCAAACTATTAACCACTACAACTTATTTCGCTCTATTGAAATTAATGGTTCTCCTGCGCCTGGTTTTAGTTCTGGACAAGCGACCGCAGCGATGGAAAAACTAGCTAAGGAGATTTTACCGACAAGTATGGGTTATGAATGGTCGGGTATTGTCGCTGAAGAAAAAGAATCTGGTGGACAAGCGCCAATAATTTTTGGGTTGGGTTTAATTTTCGTGTTTTTGGTGTTAGCTGCTCAGTATGAAAATTATGTTGATCCTTTAATTATTTTGCTCTCTGTTCCTTTGGCTATTATGGGGGCGTTAGCATCGCAATCTTTACGGGGTTTAAGTAATGATGTATTTTGCCAAGTAGGGTTAGTCATGTTAATTGGTTTGGCCAGTAAAAACGCGATTTTAATTGTGGAATTTGCTAATCAATTACGGGAACAACAGGGTTTATCAATTACTAAAGCCGCTGTTGAAGCTGCACAAGGGCGTTTGCGTCCAATTTTAATGACGGCTATTTCTACTCTTTTGGGTATTTTTCCTCTAGCTGTAGCGACAGGTGCTGGTGCGGGTAGTCGTCAATCTCTGGGTACTGCGGTGTTTGGTGGTATGTTTGTGGCGACTTTTTTAAGTTTGTTTATTGTGCCAATTCTATATATCATCATCGGAAAAATTCGTGAGCGTTTGCAACCTGTTCAAAAGTATTTGCATTTGGAAGTTAGTGAGGATGAGCAGATTTTGTATAAATAACTGTGAGTTTATATTTCTCAATATAACAAATATAACAGAATGTATTTACTAATTGTAAACTAGACACTAAATTACATGGTTCAAAGAAAATGTCTTCTACTTCTACTCCCTCCATCCGTGAACAACAACATCCCCTTATTCATCAACTAGCTGATACAATTGAAGCGGTTTGGCATCAACATCTAGATTTATCATCCTATCCTTTACCCACAGAATTGGGATATGTAGAAGGTAGACTAGAAGGGGAAAAACTGATTATAGAAAATCGCTGTTATCAAACACCACAGTTCCGCAAAATGCACTTGGAACTAGCAAAGGTGGGAAATATGTTAGATATTTTGCATTGTGTAATGTTTCCCCGACCAAATTATGATATACCCATGTTTGGTTGTGATTTAGTGGGAGGTAGAGGTCAAATTAGTGCAGCGATTGCTGACCTTTCTCCTGTAAACTTAGAACGTAAATTACCAGATGGTTATCATCATGCTCTGAGTAATTTAACCAAAGTTAACTTTTCCCAACCCCGTGAGTTACCAGAGTGGGGAAATATATTCTCTGATTTTTGTATTTTTATTCGTCCTGGTTCTATTGAAGAAGAATCAATGTTTCTCCAGCGTGTCAAAGAATTCTTAGAGATTCATTGTACTCAAGCAACTACCTCTAGTCCTGTAGCACCAGAAAAAGTAGAGCAAATTATCGCTGGCCAACATAATTATTGTACCAAACAGCAACAGAATGATAAAACCCGTCGAGTTTTAGAAAAGGCTTTTGGTACAGATTGGGCAGAAAATTACATGACTACTGTATTATTTGATTTACCACAATAAGCCTCCGGTCTACAACTCCCTATCTCTCCATCTCCCTATCTGTAAGCTCCGTTACGTTTTTTGATAACTGATGAATGTAGAATTCATTTAACTAGAGTTTAATGGAGTCTAAAAACAGTAGAGGGAAAGTAGCGCATCAAACCTTTTCAGTAAATAACCAAAGAAATTTTTTCTTTTGTTAAATGTAAACAACTAACTTTGTTCACAGATTAACAATTAAGTTAGGAAAACTTTGATGTTAGAAATGCTCTATTTGACAGATATAGCTGTAGCCAGGATGATTAGGACATTATTGATCCTTGAAACCTAATAATAGCAAGGGTTTCACTCTTGACTTCTGCTATATATTTCATTTTGTGCTTGATTGTGCCAACTTTAGATTTGAGAAAAGACTATTTTAGATTTCGTGGCACATTTCCTGACTTTAAAATCTGGAATACACGCACAGTTATCAGTTAACAGAAAATAATGAAACGATTGAATACTGATAATTCAAGAAAATTCATACATGGTTGTAGAAACTTCTGGCAATAGTCTACAACCTAGATGAATTCTGCATGATTATTACTACTAAATTTATACCAGGTTGCTCGCAGAAACAATCAGCCCTAAATAGTATTGGGGTGCGGAAGTTGGTGAATTCAAAAGTTAGAATTCCCTTAACTTTGTGTACAGTCACATTTCAAATTTTACCCAATCAACTGACGCTAATTTGCTTTTTTACTTCCACAAGTCACAAATTAGATAAAAGGGCAATATACCATGTCAAGGGTGACGGAGAAGCCAAAGTTAACAGAACAGGCACTAGAAAAATCTAAAGTTTGGTTGAAAGTAGCTGTTGCCTTACCAGTAGCCATTGCAGCGGGATTTCTAGCCACAGCCAAAATTGAACAACTCAAAAAACTAACTTCCTCTGTATCCATAGCACCAAGTCCCAAAAGCATTAGTGCTGTAGGAAGATTAGAACCACGAGGAGAAGTAATCAGAATTGCTGCTCCCAACTCAGGACTATCAGCAGGTTCACGAGTGCAGCAACTGTTGGTAAAAGAAGGACAAAGAGTGCAGCAAGGTCAAGTGATAGCGATTTTAGACAGCCGTGATAGCAACATGGCAGCAATCGAAGAAGCAAAAGCCAGACTGCAAGAATCTCGCGCTAGTTTAGCCCAAGTAAAAGCTGCCTCACCGAGAGATATTCAAGCTCAAACAGCAGTCATATCTCGTTTACAAGCACAGTTGAATGGGGAAAGGGAAGCTCAACAAGCGACTATTGCCCGCATTGCTGCCGAATTAAGTGGGGAGAAAATCGCCCAAACAGCCACAATTAAACGTCTAGAAGCCGAACTCAGTGGGCAAAGAGATAGTTTAAGAGCCACAATTGACCGGATACGAGCCGAACAGCGTGACGCTCAAGTTGATGCTGGACGCTATGAGTTCTTATACCGAGAAGGTGCTATTTCTCAGCAAGAAAGAGATACAAGGCGTTTGCGGGCAGCTACTGCTAATCAGCAAGTGCGTGAAACTCAGGCCAGTTTGAGACAAGCACTGGGAACATTGCAACAACAAATTGCCGAAGCCAGAGCCACTCAAATCAAAACTATTGCTACTTTGCAGCAGCAACTGATTGAAGCCACAGCTACCCGTGATAAAACTGTGGCCACTTTGCAAAAGCAAATAGACGAGGAAAGGGCTAGATTAAGCAGGTTACTTGATGTTCGTCCCACTGATGTACAAATGGCGCAAGCCCAAATTTCTAATGCTGTTGCCGTAATTAGAAAAGCTGAAGCCGAACTGCAATTAAGTTATGTTAAAGCACCAACCCCAGGGGAAATTTTAAAAGTTCATACCAAATCAGGCGAAGTCATGAGTGCAAATGGCATAGCTGAGATTGGACAAACAGATCAGATGTTTGTAATTGCTGAAATTCCCGAAGATAGTATTGGTAAAGTTCGTCTTGGTCAAAGTGCAACTATCACCAGTGATAACGGTGCATTCAGTGGCAACTTCAAGGGAAATATCACAGAAATTGGCAGAAAAATAGGTAAAAAAGATGTGTTGAATACAGATCCTGCGGCTGATATTGATGCCAGAGTTGTAGAAGTAAAAATTGCACTTTCTCTACAAGATAGTCAGCGAGTTTCTGGTTTAACTAATGCCAAAGTCCTTGTGGAAATTAATATGGATGAAGTGAGCAAGAAAAATTAAGGAGTTCAGGAAAACGAGGATTTAAGATTTAACAGATTTCAAGGAGTTTTTTAATTGTTCTATTCCCTATTAGTTTAAAATGTCCCAGAGAATACCTCTATCTTGGTTACAACTGACAAGAGAAAAAACTCGCCTAGCTGTGGCTTTATCGGGTATTGCCTTTGCTGATATTTTGATGTTTATGCAGCTTGGTTTCCGAGATGCACTATATTACAGTAACGTCAGAATGCACAGCAGTTTAAAAGGTGACATTGTTTTAATTAACAATCAATCTAATGCTGTATTGGCAATGAAACCTTTTTCTCAAAGGCGATTATATAAAGCTTTGGATTTACCAGTTGTGGAGTCAGTACATCCCATATATTTAGACTATACTAGCTGGAAAAACCCGATTACAGGCCGTCCTCGCAGTATTCTCACTTTTGGGGTTAATCCAGAATTTAATGTGTTTGATTTACCTGGTGTTGAGGAAAATTTAAATCAACTAAAATTGCCTGATGTAGTCTTGTTTGACCGTTCTTCTAGAGTAGAATATGGTCCGATTGCTACTGACTTTGATCAGGGAAAAAATGTAACAGCAGAAGTGAGAAGACGACGCATTAAAGTGGCAGGATTATTTACTTTAGGTGCATCCTTTGGAGCAGATGGTAATTTAATTACTAGTGATGTCAACTTTTTGCGAATATTTAGTAATCGACAAAGAGGATTAATTGATATTGGTTTAATTAGATTAAAACCAGGAGCAGATGCAACCCAAGTTGCTGCATATTTACGGACTTATCTGCCTACAGATGTGAATGTTTTAACCAAAGAAGAATTTGTTGCTTTTGAAAGAAACTATTGGGCAACCAGTACAGCGATTGGGTTTATTTTCACTTTAGGGACAATTATGGGTTTTATTGTCGGAACCGTAATTGTCTATCAAATTTTGTATACAGAAGTAACAGATCATTTATCTGAATATGCTACCCTCAAAGCCATAGGATATACACAAAACTATTTATTAACTGTCATTCTGCAAGAAGCTTTTATGTTAGCAGTTTTAGGATATATCCCCGGATTTGCTTGCGCTCTTTTTATGTATCAAGTTGCTAGGGATGCCACACTTTTACCAGTTTTCATGAGTTCTTATCGCGCTATCATGGTATTAATTCTAACTATTTTAATGTGTTTTATCTCTGGGGCGATCGCCATGAGAAAATTACGTTCAGCTGACCCTGCTGATATTTTTTAATTATTCAAAAATCGTCACACCATTATCATCACTATGAACAGTAAAGAACCTGTAATTGCCATTAAAAATATTAACCATTATTATGGTAGAGGTGCGCTGAGAAAACAGATTTTATTTGATATCAGTCTAGAAATATATGCCGGAGAAATTGTGATCATGACTGGACCATCAGGTTCAGGTAAAACTACATTACTGAGTCTAATTGGTGGGTTGCGGTCTGCACAAGAAGGCAGTTTGAAATTTTTAGGTAAGGAACTATTTGGTGCGAGTCAAAGTCAACTTGTACAAAGTCGGCGTAACATAGGTTATATTTTTCAGGCTCACAATTTATTAGGTTTCTTAACTGCTAGGCAAAATGTGCAAATGGCAGTGGAATTAAATCGAAGAATTTCTCAATCCGAAGCTATTAAAAAGTCAGAAGCCATGCTGGCTTCAGTAGGATTATCAGAACGAATCAACTACTACCCAGACAACTTATCTGGTGGGCAAAAACAAAGGATAGCGATCGCTCGCGCCCTAGTGAATCACCCGCCATTAGTCCTAGCAGATGAACCAACTGCCGCACTAGATAAACAATCAGGACGTGATGTGGTAGAAATTATGCAGCGTTTAGCTAAAGAACAAGGAACAGCCATTTTACTAGTTACCCATGATAACCGGATCTTAGATATAGCAGATCGTATAGTCGAAATGGAAGACGGTCTTTTAACTCGTGATGCCCAAAATGTAACTATCAACCATAAGGTAGAAGCACCAGTTTCAGATCCTCACTAACTACACTTTGAACTTGCTTGTCTGGACATATTTTTGCCATTAACTAGTGAATTCCCCTGATTAATTGTTTGCTGGGAGCAAATTAAGAGCAGCACCCTGCATTTGTCATTATTAATCAAGCTTTAGCCTTTCCAGTTGGCGCGTTTGGTGGTGCAGCCGCATTGGGTTGGCGAGTAGTACGGAAAGTAACATTTACCCCTTCATTTGATTGTTCCAAGACTAGCAACGGAGTGGGTTTAGCCTTTTGATCCCAGTGCATATAGACAATTCGACCTTGAATTGTTGGCTGCCATGAATCATCTTCTTCTCTAGGACTCAGGTATGTTTCTATACAGTCCATCATTTGACTAATAGTGGTAGAAGTTGCTTGAGTAGGTAACTTCATTAACCTAATTTGAATTCTAAACAGCACTCGCTTGACAATGTTAGGCGCAACACCCGTTTCATGTTCAACATCAAAAATTTCGTCCACTTGTTTACCACCACTACTGGCCACCCCAACCTGTCCCTGTTGAGATTGGCCTGGTCGCAACGCCTGAGAAATTCTATCTTTAATCTTGACTTTAATTTGATTAACAATCCCAAAATGGAATACCTCCTCTGACATCCGCATTCGCAGATAATCAAGGTTAAAATCGCGGGAGTGAACTAAATCGGGGTTGGTTTCCATTTTGCGAATGGTTTCCAAGGCCAACTTCAACTTTTTTTCTAGTTCTCGCGTGCGAAATTTTTCAAACTTAACTTTTTTCTCATATTTATGGATTAATACCTTGCCATAAACAACGACAGCTATTAGTGCTAACAGCAGGCCTCCACTGGCAAACATGAATAAGGATGGTGTCTGAAGCTCATTAGCTGATACGTGTTGGACTGCCTTTTTAGTCTTTGCACCTGAAGACTGGGCTAAAAACATTGTACTAAGCATAATTACCAAATTAAAACATTTTACTCGTAATGTTTAGGATGCCCAAATATTTGGGTTGAGATTACTGTATAGTTAATATTTTTTTACATCATATTCCTTTATTTCCGTTTTATATGTCCAAACACATTAGCAGTTCTCATCTCTTGAGAAATATTCGTCTCGTAGCTACGGATATGGATGGGACTTTAACTCTGGAAGGAAAATTTACATCTGTACTGTTGCAAGCTCTAGAAAATTTAGCATCTGCTGGAATTAATGTATTAATTATCACGGGACGTTCAGCTGGTTGGGTAAGTGGAATCAGTAGCTTGATGCCAGTTGTAGGCGCTATAGCAGAAAATGGGGGTTTGTTTTATCGATCTTTAAACTTAGAATCAGTAGCTTTAACGCCAATTCCTGATTTATCCCAACATCGTCAGCATTTAGCTACAACTTTTGCTAAATTACAAAATCAATTTCCCCAAATTCAGGAATCTGCTGACAATCAATTCCGTGTTACCGATTGGACATTTGATGTTTCTGATTTGACGGTAAATCAACTAGAATACTTAAGTAACTTGTGTCAATCTGAGGGTTGGGGATTCACTTATAGTAATGTTCAATGTCACATTAAACCCCAAGGACAAGATAAAGCCAGAGGATTGTTACAAGTGCTACGTGAATACTTCCCAGATTATTCACTTGATCAAGTTGTTACAGTAGGTGATAGTCCTAATGATGAAAGTTTATTTGATCAAAGCTATTTTCCTGTTTCTGTAGGTGTAGCGAATGTGGTTAAATATGCCAATCAGTTACAGTATCAACCTGCTTATATAACTACTGCTGCGGAAGGGGCTGGATTTTGCGAGTTATCTAATTCTATTTTGCAAAGTTTGTCAATACCAAAAATCTAGTACCACAGAGCAGAATTAAAAATTAAAAAAGTGGATTAGACCAGCTCTTCAGAAATTTTTAATGATTGGTTAACTTACGCCATTATCTACTAAGTAGTTAATAGTCTACGAACCTGATGAATAGTAGGGTGGGCATTGCCCACCTATGACTAATTTATTCTGTTTAATGATCAATGCTGATTATTTATTTTTACGGGATATATATTATAACATATTTTGGTTGTTGATAAGCTAATTTGACCAGTTAATTAGTTTGTTCTTATCAAAGGTTTTATTCCCACTATTCAAGTAATATTTAGGTTAGTTTATGTAACGTAAATAACATTTTTTTAGATTCTTCTGCTTGAAAATTGCTTGAGGTAGTTGGTGAATATTTGTCAAAACTGTTTATAGGCTGACTTAACCTATATTTTGAACTGCCCAGTGAGAATTAATAGCACTATACTGTTTGCCAACCAAGTATTTGGGATTGATATATGAGATTGCAATATTTGATATCAGCAATTAATAAGTTAAGGTAATACCATTTTTATTATTTCTTTGTTATTTTGTATTTAACGGGACAGTTATTCAACACACCGTGAGTTTAAATAACAATTAGTTAAAGAATTTCTCTGCTTATTCCCTGTAAGATATTGCAGTGGCGATTGTCTTACCTAGAATTGCTAAGGCAACGCAGATTTCTGTAATCAATAATTTGCATGGTCATCAGCCAAAATGACAACATTTCATCAATCTGAAGACAACAGGAATTTAGAACTATGATCACCACAAATACTCAACCTATCATCTTACCTACTTTGATTAGCCATATTGAACAAACCCATCAAATGGAGAATAAATCTGATTTACTGCAACCAATACGTCAATGGTTAGAGGAAATTGAAATTCACAATCGTCAATTAGCTAAATTTATCGCCAAACTGATTCCTGCTCAATGTCCTTTTGAACGAGATATAGTCTTTTTTGGGCGCAAAATCGCTCACATTCCCCCGATGTGCAAACTCAATCCACTATATGATCAATTTGTGGGCTTGCGTTTCCGCGCATTATGTTATTTAGTAGATGAATGTGGAGAAGATATCCAATCCTACTGCTAAATACAACTAAATCAAACATCAGATGGAAATTCAGATCGAGCATCAACCTAGTCAAGAGAGCCTCAAACAGTTAGGTGTATACAAATGGGCAATTTGGCAAAAAGAAGTTTCCAAATTCCCTTGGACTTATGATTTTCAAGAAACTTGTTACTTTTTGGAAGGCGATGTAATTGTTACCCCTGATGGCGGACAAGCAGTGCAAATGGGTAAAGGAGATTTAGTCACATTTCCTGCTGGAATGTCTTGTAGATGGGAAATTACCAAAGACGTAAAAAAACATTATTGCTTTGATTAAGTAGAAAGGCGCAAAAAAACAGAAGTATGTAACGAAACGTAAAGTTGCCTAAAACCTCTTCCCTCCAGCATAGCTGCCTTGTCATAACGACAATTTTTAACGCCTACCTACTTAATTCAACACCAAGAGTCAAAATTTATTATTTTTATCTCCTGGTATAGTTGACAGTTCAGAAAATAAATATCTCATCATTCACTTGGAGTTAGTCTTGTCTGGAGATTCGCAATGAGTGTCATCAACTAAAGTTACAGTATTGGTAAAC
>RDYJ01000118.1 GCA_004293145.1 Nostocales cyanobacterium
GGCTGTTGGTGCTGCGCTTCTACAGCATTGTAGGTTACACAACGGTCTACATAGTGGCAATTCACGCAAATACACATAATAGAACCAACTCCTTGAACCTTTATAGTTAATTTAACTCAAGCCAAAATGTTAAACATTAGTTGGTGGGTGGATTTTTGTTAAAATGGATAATTCAATTGTTGATCGTCTAGATGCCCAAAATTGGCCTTTCAGCCTGGAATGGTTGCCACAACCAGCTTACATGGTGGGTGGTGGGGTGCGGGATGCAATTTTGGGTAGAAGTCGAGAATATTTAGATTTAGATTTTATTATTGCAGATGATGCGGTAAAAGTGGCACGTGCGATCGCCAAACATTATCAAGCTGGTTTTGTTTTACTGGATGCAGAAAGAAAAATTGCCCGTGTGGTGTTTCCTAATGCTACCGCTGATTTTGCCCAACAGGAAGGAGATAGTTTATTAACTGATTTGCACAGAAGGGATTTTACCATAAATGCGATCGCCTATAATCCCCATACCCAGGAAATTATCGACCCCCTCCAAGGTTGTGCAGACATAGCAGCTGGTACATTACGGATGATATCACCCGAAAATCTGCAAGATGACCCTTTGCGGTTAATGCGGGCTTATCGTCAAGCGGCCCAACTGGGTTTTACCATTGAACCATCTACCCAAGCCACTATTCGCACTTTAGCAGCAGATATTAGTAAAGTTGCATCTGAGAGAGTACGGGTAGAAATTGGTTATCTTTTAGCCAATTCTCAGGGTACACCTTGGTTAAAAAGTGCCTGGGAAGATAATTTACTAGCCTGTTTTTTTATCAATGCCAACCGTGAAAGCTTGGAGAAATTAGCCGCAGTTGACAAAGCTTGCAGCTTGATAGGGGAAAAATATCCACAATTAGGGGCAGAACTGGAAAAACCTTTGCGTGATACCGTCAAAACCACTTGGTTAGGTATTGCCAAACTTGCTTGTCTTGTTCACCCAAACCCAGAAATAGCAGAGTTAGAACTACAGCAACTAACCTATAGCCGTGCAGAAATTCGCGGTGTAACTACCGCCCTGCGACTGTTCCCGCAGTTCAAAGTAGTTCATAAGTCCCTACGAGAACAGTATTTTTTATTTCAGGACGTGGGAGTTGTATTTAGTGCTACAACTGTCTTAGCCTTAGCAGATGATGTAGTAGAGGCGATGTCTGGCGATAATCCGCTATGCGTTTATGCACCCTTAATCAACCGTTACCTGAACCCTGATGATTTGGTAGCTCACCCCTCACCGTTGGTGAGTGGTAAAGAGGTGATTATAGCAATAAATATTCCGGCTTCGCCACTTGTGGGTAAGATATTGAGTGAAATTGCTGTAGCCCAAGCTGAGGGAAAAGTTACTACAGCAGCAGAGGCGCTAGAATTTGCCCAGCAGTTCAAGCAGAATATTTAGGGGAACGAGCTAATTCTTCTGCAACTCGCTTAAAACGGCGCAGTTGTGCTTCCATATCGGCTTTTGTCCAAGATGCGGCGAAGGTATTAAAACCCCAACTGACGACAGGGTTGGGAATTTTAAACTCAAAGCGGTTAACTAAAAGTGTACCTTTGGGCAGTGGTTGACATTCCCAGCGATCGCTACCTTGGAAAAATCCCTTAAACCCCCACACTACTAAACCCGGTTGTCGTTCGATCACAACTGTATTTAAAGTTGGTTTAATCACCGGAATTTGAATCATAAACCGACTGCGACTACCTATTTCCGTACTCCACACTTTTCCTACAGGTTCACAACGGAGAACAGGGTTAAGCCAGCGGTGCATTAACGTTAAATCTGTAAAACATTGTTCCACTACCGTAGCAGGGGCATTAATTTTTATTGATTGTTCTAAAACCTGGGACATTTTGTAGTAGTAATGCTAGTGCTGTGTTTATATTAAGCTAATACATTTATTTATTTTGGATATTTCAATTATATAAAAGTCTTGTGAGATGGCTAATTTTTCCAAATTTTAATAGTTCATATCTGGTAATGTGACACATCGTCCGTAGACTGATAGTCTATAAATGCTCAAAATCAGTACATGAATGAATCAAAACAAAAGGTTCTTTATGCTTTAGGTTATCTAGTCAAACAACGCAGAACAGAGTTAGGAATTTCACAAGAGGAGTTAGGACTACGTGCTAACTTAGACCGCACATACATTTCCGGTGTGGAACGTGGAGTCAGAAATCCTTCCCTCACTGCTCTTGTCAGTCTTGCAGATGGCTTAGGTATTAGTGTTTCGGTTCTTCTCAAAAACCTGGAAATCGAAGCCGATAGAATACAGTGACAAACCAACAAAATTTAGTTGAGACAATTACAGCCCAATTTAGACAAGGATCAACTCAATTACAAGTCTTTACTCTTTTATCAGATCAAAAATGGCATTGTAGGGAGTGCGAAGGAAAAAATATAGGATCAACTCAGTATGCTGGTGGTGGAGGTATTCAAGGATTACAACGCGGGACAAGAAGTCGTCCTGGTCTTGTCATTGAAACAGACAAAAATTATTGCCAAAATTGTCAACAAATACGTCTAGGAGATCGCTGGATAGGAGAGATAAAATCAGCTAATTCGGCTTCTAATATAGCATCCTTGACATGGTGGACCACCAACAACAACATTAACATCAGGTGAGCCAATTTGTTG
This sequence comes from Nostocales cyanobacterium, assembly GCA_004293145.1. Taxonomy (GTDB): domain Bacteria; phylum Cyanobacteriota; class Cyanobacteriia; order Cyanobacteriales; family Nostocaceae; genus RDYJ01. The sequence continues at coordinate 2,672 of RDYJ01000118.1, forward strand.
CAGCCAATTTTGGGCAGAAAATTGTTCAATATCTCCACAGAAATGATGACATTGTGGAAAATTTCTTTTATGAGTCGCAGAAGCAATTGGACTAATTTCTACACTAGCTAATGGTGTGAATCCAGCTTGAAATAAACCTTGTGTGATTCCCCCAGCACCACAAAACAGATCCACAAAAGTATATTTAGATAATGGACTTGCTGCGGAACTAACATCAATAAATATCTTATGTGGATCAGAATTATCTTGATCTAGTTCGCGCTGAATACGCTGATAACGCCCTAACTTCGGTTTCTTTTGCTTTTTGATAGAATGATACTCATCCTCGTTAGGAAAAAAAGAAATTTGTGTTCCTTGCATTTGATAATTGATATGAATGAATGTTTGCTTTTCTGTGACATATAGTCTACAATAATATATCAAGAATAGCAAAATTGGCAACCTAATCCTAAAAATTAGGGGCTAGAAAATATTTATTCATAACTTCAAAAACACCTATTCCTGATTATAGAATAGGTGTCAATTATATATAGCATTTCCTAGTCTAATGAAGTACAAAATTATCCGCGTTTATCAGCGTCCATCTGCGTTTAATTATTATTGCTTGTACCTCACTTGAATG
>RDYJ01000119.1 GCA_004293145.1 Nostocales cyanobacterium
CATCATCCTTCGCCAAACCTAACGCTTGTTCTAGATGATATTTTGCTGTTTTATATTCACTCCGACTGCGATAAGCAATCCCCAACTCATTCAAAACCCTGATCCGAGTTTTCAAATCCCCTGGAGTTTCCTCGCGCCCATTCGACGGAGTATATTCAATCAATAACCGTTTCAATAAATTAATCCGTTCCTGCTTTTCCGGTAACTCACAATTGCTAATTCCTTTGCTAGCATTCAGAGTTTGAGAAATCGCATCATCCCTAGTATTTGCCGGAGTTTTGAACACAAAAGTTCCCGAATTCCAGGCCCAGAAATCCGGCGCATAATTAGCAACTCGCGTAATCGCATAATCTGGCAAACAAAAAATCATTGGATGCCGTACCATAACCGGATAAGCATCTCGCACCCAATTAAAATCTACCAACATTGGCGGATATTCCCCCGTCATCCCGATCGCATTTTCCACTCCCCGCACAATGAAAATCAACTTTTTGTCTGGTTGAACCTTGACTGCTGGCAAAACCTTCAGAATTTCATCCATCAAAAAGCGCATATCAGGATCGGGAAAATCCCAAATCTCAAACTGCATCTCTTGACAATCGGGATGATTAATTAAAGCCTGAATAATCGCATCTGTATCCTTCGCAAAATTACAGTCAATAAATCCCAAATCAAAGGCATCATCGGGAACAATATCGACAAACGTCAGCAATTGGTCAAAAGATTCTTGATTGAATTCAATTATCCTTTGCTGGTGTATTTCAGGGATTTCCTTGGATTGATGCCAGGGCTTGTTGGAAAGCATAACTTTGTTTTACGAGTGGGTTGACATAATTCCACCGACTATTGCCGTTGTATTCCAAGACGGAAAGATTGAATAATAAATTTTGTCCGATTTCTTCTTTAGCAATATCTTTGTCGATGCAAACTCGCGCTAGTATTGTATAATATTCTGGTGTAGGAGTAGACCTTTCAAAATCAAATTGCTGTTGATTTAAAGCGTAAGTTACATCTTCAGCCAAAACTTTATTGTGTTTGCGAGTAATGGCCGTGCGACAAGCCGATCGAGTTATCTGCATCAATTGTCGCACATGACCGCCACTGGCTTTTGCCAAATCTAGCAACTGTTTTCGATCATCAAATACCGCACTAACATCAACTCGTTTCTCGATCAAACTGGCAACTCCATCTAATCTTTGCTGATTGCAATTTAAATCGCACTCACTGCGGTTAAATTCATAAATATTCACCATTGGCACGATGTTGGGATTGCTATCAAATAAATTGCTGACATTTTTATATGAATAAATTACCGAAATCGGCACTGTATAGATAATTGTACAGTCTAGTTCTTGCAGTTGAGGAGCATAATCAAAAAACAAATGATTGGCAACTCTTGGAGTAATGCGGTCTAAGTTATCAACAATCAGTAAAAATCCTTTTTGGTAACGGCCTGGATATTTGCGTATCAGCTTGTCAAAAGCATCTTTTAACAACAGATTCATATCTGTTTGCAAGCGGGATAGATTGCGCTGAAGAGTTTCGCGAATAACTTGTTTGTGTTGACTAGAACCTCGGATTTGACCGATCAATTTTGCCATCAGCTTAGAAATAAAGGGAATTTCTGCCCCTGCACTTGCTTCAGTTTCAATGCTAACAGAAGATTGAACAGTTTCTTCTGTTTCTTTAGTGACTTCTTTAAACCACAATTCAAAACTATGTAATAGTTTTGGATCAAACTTCAATCCTAATTCAGTTAACTCATCAGCTACTTTTTTGATAACTAGCAAATATAAATCGGTATATTCAGCATCAAGAACATCTAGTTCCTGATCGAATTCTATATAAATGACCCGATATTCATTTTCCCATCGCGACTGAATGCGTTTTAACTCTGTACTTTTGCCGCATCCCCGATGTCCCGTAAACAAAATTGTGTTAAATTCTCCCGGTTCTTGAAGATCCAAATCCGTGCTAACATTTTCGATCGCCACTGTGTTGCGTACTGCGGACAAATCTACATAATATCGGGCAATATCATCACCCGCTAGAGGCTTGACATCGCAAGCGCGGTAAGCTTCCTTGAGTGTTTTGGCGCGGTTGGGTGGGAGTGAAGTCATCGGATTTTAGATTATGGATTGTAGATGGAACCCACAGTTGACTGCGATTAGGGGCGATCGCAATGTGGAGCTTTTCAACCCCAATTCTAACTCATATCTCACACGATACTCAAAAAATGGCGATCGCCACCGACTGACCATAATTAATTATTGTCCTAAAAATCAGGTTTTCCAATACTTTTGTAAAGACAAGGAATCGCCAACGAACTGTTAAAAGAAGAAGTTCATCAAAGCGATATAGTGCTGGCTTTTCACCATCCAGACGATCGATCGCCCTTTGACAGATTTTGCTGTTGCCTAAACATTCTTACCTAGCCAACTCTAATTTTGGTTCCCGCTTGCTTAAATTGTAACTAGCGCTTTCTTCCAGCAATTGACGAACAAAACTAGGTTCTTCGGAGTTCAATGAATGCAAAATATCTCGATACAAACGACAAGCATCATCATCATTCAAAATGCGGTTGTGGAGAATTCTCGTCCATTCCGAAGCAACGAGCATTAATTGCGGTATAACTGTAACAAATGCTTGAATCTGTGCTGACACATCAAAAGATTCTAAAAAATGAATCAAACCGAACATGACTTCTGGCTGTTCGCAGCGATCGTCTAAAATCAGATGTAAATCTGGCAAATCTTCATTGTGAGGACGATCGGCAACTGAGGCTAAAGCATTTTCAAAAGCTGTCACTTCATCAGGCGATCGCATTAATTTATTTTTTCCTAAAAAGTTAATCCAAATATTTTCTTTCATCAGCTATTACCTTCCTCATCTGATTCATGGGGAACTGTCTAACTTATCAAACAGTTGATTAAAAAAATCCTCCGCTTTTTTCCCTTCCCCTCGATCCATTTGTGCCAAACCCAGTTTAATTCCCTTTAAACTCTCCAATAACTCAACTGCATCTAAAAGCTTCTGATAAGATTCAGCATCCTGAACAACTAACTCTGCTTTCCCGTTGACAGTTAAAACTAAAGGATTTTTTGTTTGCTTCAGTCGCTGCACAAACTCAGTCGTATTACGTTTGAAATCGGTGAGAGAATGTATGTCTCTTGAAAGGTTGATCATAATAATAACATTAAAATAGCATTCAATTCAATGCTACACCATGCCGACGGAGTTCGTCAATCAAATTTTGATAGCAAAAAAAATAGCGGAATC
>RDYJ01000174.1 GCA_004293145.1 Nostocales cyanobacterium
TACTCCTATACGTGAACTTTTAGCTTTTTGGTTAGATAGATGGCGACGTTGGGAAAGAATTAGACCTAAGATTTTTTTACGTACTGACCTTTTTCGAGAAGATTTTTTAAGTTTTCCTGATGCTTCTAAGTTAAAAGCCTATCAAATTAATTTGGAATGGCAAACGGCATGGTTATATCAACTACTCTTTAAAAGATTAGCAAATTCTGGTCAGGAAATGACCGAATATTTGCGTCGTATATCACCATCTAATTTCCTTAAAGAAACTAATACACCTTTAGGAATAATTATCACCTCTAATGAAGTTTCTCATGAATTTACGATTGGCAGAATAATTAATAGGTTTATGGGTGATAATCCTAGAAAGGGATATACACATCTTTGGATTCCTAATAATCTTAAAGATGCGGGAGGTCGAATTTATCCCCGCACATTTTTACAGCTATTTTCATTACCAGCACAGAGAAGAATAGATGAATCTGATATCCAAAACTTACCCGGAGATACTCTGCTAACTCCTTCTGATTTACAAGGCGCACTGGTGGATATTTCTAAATATAGAATTGGAGAATTAATAGATGAATATCCTTGGTTAGAACCTCTGAAAAATAGCTTAAATGGGTTGAAACTTACTGTTGAAGAAGAAATTTTCCTCGATAAACTTAAAAATACAATATGGAGTGAAGATTTTGGAAAACAACCACCCACTTCAAAACCGGAGGAAATTATGGGATATTTGTTGCAATTGGGAATTATTGACAGGCGTTCTGATAGGCGTGTTAATATGCCGATAATTTATATGTATGGATTTGGGGTAAAACGCCCTGGTGGTGTAAAACGTCCCAAACGATAGGTTTATATTACCCACTAATAAAAACTATGATGCAGCCTTGGGAGTTGAAATATCATGACTATTGCACAGGAAACACGCTACTATTCACCCGCCGAATATCTAGAATTTGAAGTAAATTCAGATATACGTCACGAATATATTGATGGATTAATTATACCCATGACAGGCGGAACACCAGATCATAACCAAGTTGCACTTAATTTCAGTGGTACACTCAATTTTCTTCTCAAACGTCAACCTTATCGAGTTTTTGTTACAGATCAACGTCTGTGGATTCCTAACAAACGTATTCACACTTATCCTGATATTATGGTTGTCCAAACTCCTTTAGTTTTTGAAGAAGGAAGAAAAGACACTATTACTAACCCGGTAATGATTGCTGAAGTATTATCAACATCTACCAAAAGTTATGACAAAGATGAAAAATTTGCTGCTTATCGAACTATTCCTAGTTTTCAAGAATATATTTTAATTGACCAATATACAATGCACGTTGAGCAATATTATAAAGCTGATAATAATAAATGGATTTTTTCAGAATATTCAGATAAGCATGATTTTTTAAATTTAGCTTCTGTAGCTTGTCAAATTTTGCTGGAAGATATCTATGATAAGGTGGATTTTGAGGTAAAAGAATAAATATAAATAAAGCAAAATTTTCAAAATTTGGACAGGCAAGATGCCCGTCCCACAAGAGTTTTATTTACACTTTAATAAACCAGCGTTTCCGATACATCAAAACCGCCACACCATACCAAAATAATACGGTAACAAGCCCAAATAAAAATGAGCCGTTGAAATTTCCCGCCCAAGATGCAAAGATATTTTGATAAATCCAATTGTAGATGCTAACAGCGGTTTCACCTGTACCCAGTTGGGTTTTAGCTGTGATTTTGATTAACATTACAGATGCGACAAAAAGAGCGATCGCATTTAAGCCCATGATCTCAAATGGTTTACTCCAGCGTTTTATCACCCTCACTTCTATCAATTCATAACAAGCTGCTAATAACATTAAAGCCCAACCACTGGTAAACAAAACATAAGAACTTGTCCATAGTTTCTTATTAATGGGAAATGCTACATCCCAAATAATCCCAATTACTAAACAACACAAACCAAATAAAACTAAATCCATGCTAGTTTGTGAATTAGTCTGTTTTTTATCCTTTATCCAGTCTCCAGCAAAATAACCGGCTAAAACACTAACAATCGCCGGAATTGTACTATATAATCCTTCCGGATCTCCCAGAAAATTAAACCCATCGCCTTTATATAAATGTGCTTTGGGAATAATTAACCTATCAATAAAAGCGCCAAAATTACCTTCTCGTGTCAGCACTCCCGCACCATATTCGGGAACTGGAACATACATCATTGTTAACCAATAACCGATAAGTAAAACTCCTGCTAATATCCATTGACTTTTGCGGGGTAATTTTAAAACTATCAAAGATGCGAAAAGGTAAGAAAGGCTAATCCTTTGTAATACTCCCATCAAGCGGAGACTACTGAAGTCAAAAGTCCAAACACCTTTATTCCAAAAGCCGTTAAGTAGTAATCCTAATACAAAGAGAATAGCAGCGCGGCGCAGAATACGTAAGTAAACTTCTTTGGTGGGTTTATTGTCTGCGGTGTACTTTGATAGAGAGAAAGTCATTGCTACACCAACAATGAACAGAAAGAAAGGAAATACTAAATCTGTGGGTGTACAACCGTTCCATTCAGCATGGTCTAAAAGGGGATATTTATCATCTGCAACTCCCACCATGTTGACAAGAATCATACCCGCGATGGTGATACCGCGAAAAACATCGAGTGAAGTCAGGCGCATAAGCGGAATAGTTTCTGTGATGACTATCTACCCTACCCCGCTTGATGCACGTTATCAAGAAAAATCTATAGACTAGGTTACAAGGTAAAATTTTATTAAGTAATGTTTGAATTTTGAATTTTTTAATATGTCTATCAAAGTTGGAGATACTGCGCCTGATTTTAACCTACCCGCCCAAAACGGTGTAAATGTTAGCCTGAGAGATTTTCGCGCCAAAAAGTCTGTCGTCCTTTACTTTTATCCCAAGGACGATACACCCGGATGCACTATGGAATCTTGCGCTTTCCGAGATCAATATGAAGTATTTAAAGCTGCTGGTGCAGAAGTTATTGGCGTAAGTGGTGATTCTAGTGAGTCTCACCAGAAGTTTGCAGCCAAGCACAATTTACCTTTTACACTTTTGAGTGATAAAGGCGATCAAGTGCGTAAGTTATACGGTGCAACTACCGCTTTTGGTTTTATCCCCGGCCGGGTGACTTATGTGATTGACCAAAACGGCATTGTTCAATATGTGTTTGATTCCATGTTGAACTTTAAAGGTCACGTTGAGGAAACCTTGAAAACGTTGCAACAATTGGCTGCAAAGTAAATTCCTGGTAACTGGGAGGGGGCAGGTGAGCAGGGAAGATGAAACTCTTTACTGTCACCTGTTACCTGTCACCTGTCACCTGAAATCAGGCTTTAGACTTTTCTGGTACAGCAACGTTAGCTGTTTTGCCGTTTTTACCGTTAGTTTGACCGTTACCGTTGCGGGGTTGAATCACACCAAAACCGCCGTGGTTACGTTCGTAAATGACGTTGATCTCTCCTGTTTCAGCGTTACGAAACATATAAAAGTCATGTCCCACAAGTTGCAGTTGTTCTTGGGCTTCTGCAAGGGTCATGGGGGGCATAGAAAAATATTTAGTGCGGACGACTTCTCCTGGTAGTTCTGGTGTGCGATCGCCTATTAAATCTGCTACTGGTTCAGCAATTACCGCTTCAGTAGTTGGTATGGGCTGGGTTTTGTGATCTTGTCTTCGTTCTTTATATTTACGCAGTTGACGGGCTATTTTATCTGCAACCAAGTCAATACTGGCATATAGGTTCTCGCTGCTTTCCTCCGCACGGATCACGCTACCATTAGCATAAATGGTTACTTCCGCTGCTTGTTTTGTACTAATTCTGGGATTGCGAGCTACGCTCAAATGGACATCCACTTCGTTCGTGATGTTCTGAAAGTGACTAACTGCTTTTTCAATTTTTTGATGCACATATTCGCGGATTGCATCGGTTATTTCAATATTTTTGCCGTGGATGACAAGCTTCATGTAAACTCTCCCGCTTAATATTTATCTGATGTGAATGGGTTTTGTATGAACGGAGATTGCGGTACGGTCTATCACTGCCGCCAATACAAATTGTAAACTGCTTTTGATGTGTAGCTATTGTCTATGATCTCAAGTTGCTGCATCTTACTTATAAGTACCCTTAGCCTTGATTTACTTTGTTAAACTCTGTGCTGGTATCCAACTTGTTACCAAACAATTGGATGTCCAAAGAAAAACCCTCAATCATTAATCAGTTTTAGCTGTTCTTTGTCTGCTTTTCAGTTTGAGCAACTTTTACAAATCCAGAAATAGTTGCTCTTTTACTTCTGCTGTTAGCTTTTTGTTTTTATATATACAGCACTTTGTAAGTAAATGAAATACACACCTTCATATTATAAGTCTGATGGGATAGCCATCCCGCCTACCCTTGTGTACATCACTCAAATGAAATGTCCTGTATAACGCAAGCCTGAATAGAAGTTTTGATCCTGATAGATGTAAACAACTTCTGAAGATGCCATCAGCCATTCCATTTCTCTTGTTTTGGCCTGATGCTTATTGCAGATAATTCCTCCCAACACCATTGAGGTTATATATTCAAACTAGCACTTTGTTGTTTATATAGCTAATTTCGTTGACGTTCCTTTAGAATCCTTTGCATAGCTTGACATTTGTTGACTCTATCTTTGCTAGTCGAAATATATTGATTCATTTACCCCATTGATTTTTAGCATGATCCATAGTAATGCCAACAAACCACGCCGCTGTTTTTTATATGACCAGGGATTGATGCCTTATTTAGATGCTCTTCAATGGCAGCGATCGCTACTTACAGAACGTATTAACAACCCAGATATGGAAGATGCACTGATTCTGCTAGAACATCCCCCTGTCTACACTTTGGGACAAGGTGCAAAGCTAGAATTTCTCAAATTTGACCTTGACAAAAGTGAGTATAATGTGCATCGAGTTGAAAGGGGTGGTGAGGTTACTTACCACTGTCCTGGCCAACTGGTGGGATATCCAATTTTAAATCTGCAACATTATCGTCAAGACTTGCATTGGTATTTGCGCCAACTTGAGGAAGTGTTGATTCGCGTTTTAGCAAATTATGGTTTACAGGGAGAACGCATTTCTGGTTTTACAGGTGTTTGGTTAGAAGGGTGCAAAGTCGCAGCCATCGGCATTAAAGTTAGTCGTTGGGTGACTATGCACGGTTTTTCTTTAAATGTTTGTCCCGATTTGACAGGCTTTGAACGCATTGTACCCTGTGGCATTGCTGATAAATCCGTCTCTAGTTTAGCCAAATGGATTCCTAGTATTAAATGTTTAGAAGTACGTTTACATATAGCTCATTGCTTTTCTGAAGTTTTTGATATAGAACTGCTTAATCCTCCCCTGGTGGCATATTAATGCTATTTGTAAAATCTGGTAAAATTGGCTAAATTTTTTAATAATCTTATGATCTAGCTCACTTTTAAATCACAGTATTCAAACTACAATATCCTCGTTAGATAGTAAATATACTCACTTTTTGTATAAATCACCTGAAAACCTGCTTGTGAATTACTCTAATAATCTACAGGTAAACTTTTCCTCATACAGTATCCTGAAAGAACGGGACTGGGAAGCTTTGATATCACTGTTTGAAAGAGACGACAGTGATGAAATTGAAGCGGAAATCAAAAGTAAACTGGTATGGTTAGTACCCGAACCATGTTGGGAAGACAATCCTTTTGAGTTCTTGAAAGAGTTTCTTTAATTGGTATTGATTTGTTAAGATACCCTGATATCAAAATTCAGCAATTAATATGAAACAGTGTTCAAGCCAAAAGCAGTTCATTTGTGAAACTTGGGCGCAACCTAGTATATTTTATGCTACTGGATAGGCGACGAGGACACAGAGAGGAAAAATGGTGCAATTTCGTTTTAGGCGTTGGTTGTGTTGGTGTTTGGCAATTGTGTTAAGTTGCTCTTTATTAGCTGGTTGTAGTGTGAATTCTGGTGCGGGAAAAACTCTACGGGTAGCGACTGAACCTGCATTTCCGCCATTTGAATTTCAGGGGAAAGATGGCAAGTTGCAGGGTTTTTCCATTGATTTAATCAAGGCAATTGCAGCTGCGGCTGATTTTTCAGTAGACTTTGAAAATATACCTTTTGATGGCATCATTCCCGCACTGCAAGCTAAAACGATAGATGCGGCCATTAGTTCAATGACCATAACCCAGGAAAGGTCCAAAACTGTAGCTTTTTCTCGTCCTTATTTTCAAGCCGGTTTAGCAATAGCAACTCGCACAGATAACCAAGAAATCAAGAGTTTTGACAGTCTCCAAAATAAAAAAATCGCTGTTCAAATCGGTACAACTGGCGCAGAAAAAGCTAAAACTGTACCAGGGGCGCAAGTCAGAAGTTTTGATTCTGCACCTCTAGCATTACAAGAATTACTAAATGGTAATGTAGATGCAGTTATTAATGATGCACCCGTCACTTTATACGCTATCAATACAGGTAATCTCCAAGGAATCAAAGTCATACAGCAATTACTAACTGAGGAATTTTACGGAATTGCTACTGCTAAAAATTCTGCTGATTTATCTTTGATTAACCAAGGTTTAAGCAAAGTTTTAGAAAATGGAACTTATCACAAAATTTACCAAAAATGGTTTAAATCCACACCGCCAGTATTACCAGAAAAAACTCCATTCGCAAATGAAAACAAAGCAAATATCAACTCTTTCAGCTTAATATGGCAATCTTTACCTACATTATTAACTGGCGTAGTTGTAACATTACAACTAGCATTTTTATCAGTTGTTTGCGGTTTAGTTGGTGGTTCTCTCATAGGTATTATGCGCCTGTCTGCAATTAAACCTGTGCGTTGGCTTGCTAGGGCTTATATAGATTTTTTTCGGGGTACACCTTTGCTGGTGCAGATTTTTATGATTTACTTTGGTTTACCAGCATTCTGTCAAGAATTGGGTTTTACCTGGTCATTAAATCGCCTAGTTGCTGGTGTAATTGCTTTAAGTTTAAATAGCGCCGCCTACATTGCAGAAATTGTCCGTGCCGGGATTCAATCAATTGAAATTGGACAATCAGAAGCAGCACGTTCACTAGGTTTAAATTCTCTACAAACAATGCGTTATGTAATTTTTCCTCAAGCCTTCCGGCGGATGATTCCTCCTTTGGGTAATGAATTTATTAGTTTATTGAAAGATACAAGTTTAGTAGCTGTAATTGGTTTTGAAGAATTGTTCCGCAAAGGACAGCTAATAGTCGCAGAAAATTATCGCGCCTTGGAAATTTATGCTGCGGTTGCTGTGATTTATTTATGTTTGACTTTGGTTTCTTCCCAAGCTATTAGCAGTTTAGAAATTTGGATGAATCCGACGAAAAAATCAAATTCAAAAATTTAAGAAGTCAGGAGTCAGTAGAGACATTCCGGCGGAACGTCTGTACAGAAGTCAGGATAATACTTGTCGGTTGTTACAATTTTTGTAACAAGAATATGATTTTCCCTAACTCTAGTTTAAATTAATGGGAAAGTTAGGGGTAATCCCTGAAAGGTTAATGTTCAAAGATATTCGAGATTATCAAATTCTCTTTCTCAGTCTATTCCTAATCTTAGGAATTGGCACAAGAGACTGGACACTACGACCTGAATTGATCTTAATAGCGATCGCCACTTGTTTAGTCACCCAATCAATATTTTCATTAGTCACTGCAAAAGAAGCAAATATCAATCTTCGCAGTCCCCTAATTACCTCTCTAGGAATCAGTTTACTACTACGGGCTGACCATTGGACAACAATGGTTTTAGCAGCTGCAACCGCAATAGGGAGCAAATTTATTTTCCAAACTGGTGAGAAGCATTTTTTCAACCCTGCCAATTTTGGCATTATTTCCGCCTTAGCACTCACACCCGATGCTTGGGTTTCCCCCGGACAATGGGGGGAAGAATGGTGGTATGGGCTGTTATTTGCGGGGACTGGAGGCATGATTTTACAAAGAGTTGGTCGTTGGGACACCACCGCCGCTTTTTTAGGTGCATATTCCCTACTGGAAGCTGTACGTAATATTTGGCTAGGTTGGACTTGGGATGTCTATTTACATCGGTTGATGAGTGGTTCTTTAATACTGTTTGCTTTATTTATGGTGACAGACCCCCGGTCTATTCCTAATGCCCCCATCGGTCGTATTATCTGGGCAATATCTATTGCCATCATCACTTTTATTTTGCGGAATTATTTCTTTCTCCCTACCGCAGTTTTTTGGGCTTTATTTGCCCTTGCACCTTTAACCATTCTCATAGATACCCTTTGGGTTGCCCCTAGATTTTCTTGGTTACAAGAAAAAAATTCGTAATTCAAAACTCCGGCTTTCAATTACCAATCACCAATTACCAATATGAAACTCAATCGGTTATTCACTTATTTACTAATAACATTTTTTGCGGTTTTATCTTTCGCTCCCACAGCATTAGCTTTTTGTGGTTTCTATGTTGCCAAAGCTGATACGAAATTGTATAACCAAGCTTCTCAGGTAGTTATTGCCAGAGAGGGAAATAAAACAGTATTAACAATGGCTAACGACTTTCAAGGTGAAGTTAAAGACTTTGCAATGGTCGTACCTGTCCCCACAGTAATTCAAAAAGAACAAGTGCGGGTTGCCCAACCTAATATTATTGAAAGATTGGATGCTTTTAGCGCCCCCAGATTAGTAGAATATTTTGATGAAGACCCTTGCGCTCCATTACAAAAAGTACAGTCAATGCCTGCACCAATGGCGGCTGCAAGGGGTAGCAGTGCAAATGAAAGTTCCTTTGAAGATAGGAGTTTAGGTGTTACTGTTGAAGCACGGTTTAATGTTGGTGAATATGATATTTTGGTTCTCAGTGCTAAAGAATCTAATGGTTTAGAAACTTGGCTCAGACGTAATGGTTACAAGATGCCTAGAGGAGCAAACCAATTACTAAAACCCTACATTCGTTCTTCGATGAAGTTCTTTGTTGCTAAGGTTAATTTAGATAAGTTCGAGAAATCTGGTTATCAATTTCTCCGACCTTTGCAAATTTCTTATGAATCACCCAAGTTTATGTTACCGATTCGTTTGGGTATGATTAATTCTACGAATGAGCAAGATTTAATTGTTTACATTCTCTCTCCTCAAGGACAAGCAGAAGTTACTAACTATCGCACGGTAAAAGTTCCCTCTAATGTGAATATTCCTGTTTTTGTTAAAAACGAATTTGGCGACTTTTATAAATCCATGTTCCAAACTTCTTACACTAAAGAAGATAAAAAAGTTGCTTTTCTAGAATATGCTTGGGATATGGGTAATTGTGATCCTTGTTCTGCTCAACCTCTCAACAATGAAGAACTCAAAGAAGCTGGTGTATTTTGGTTAGATCATAATGTTGATAATAATAGAATAGCACCACCACCACCAGGTTTTGGTCGTTCTTTTTCTATAAGTAATGTTTACGTTACCCGTTTACACGTCCGCTACACTCGTAATAAGTTTCCTGAAGATTTGATGTTTCAAACAACTTCTAACCGAGAATCTTTTCAAGGACGTTATGTTTTACAACATCCGTTTACAGGAAACTTACAATGTTCTGCGGGTAGAGAATATAAACGTTCATTATCTCGACGTTTTGAACAAGAATCGCAAACTTTAGCCCAGTTAACGAACTGGAAGATTCAAGATATTCGTCAAAAAATGCAGCTTAATGTGGGAAATCTCACAACTTCTTGGTGGGAAACTCTATTGATGTTTTTTGGGTTGTAAAATTTTCTCTAAAAATATCCCCGACTTTTTTGATAAGTCGGAGATCTATTTTTTTGAACTTGATTAAAATTCCGACAAACAAATTAAGCTTAATCTACAACCGGGAACACTGATCTTCTTTATTTCCTTGAACTATGTGGCCTCTACCTCCTTACTTGAGAATACGGAGAGGATGAAAATTATTGTTTAATTCTGGGATGCTGGGGACGACAGGGACTTCCCCAACAAACTTGACCAGGTGGCATATTAGTAAATACACTACTACGCGCACCTATCACGGCGTTAGCACCAATTTCTACTCCTGGTGCAATAAAACAATCTGTTGCTACCCATGCACCATTCCCAATGGTAATACTTGCAGTTTTCAAACCAAAAGCCGGATCTTGGATATCGTGACTACCTGTACAGAGGTAACTGTTTTGTGAAACTATACAATGTTCACCAATGTGAATTTGATCTAAGCTGTAAAAAACTACGTCATCACCAATCCAACTGTAATCACATATTGTCACTTTCCAAGGATAGGTAAAACGGGCTGTGGGTCGAATTACTACGCCTTTGCCAATTTTAGCCCCAAACAACCGCAGTAGGGCGCAACGGAGAATATTCAGCGGGTGGAGAGTGAGTGGAAAGGCGATCGCTTGCACTAACCACCATAACAAAACATACCAACCTGGACGACCGCGATCAAACCGGGATTGGTCATATTTGCGTAAATCTACATAAGCTTTTGCATCTGTCATTGGGGATCGGGGATTGGGGACTCTTTACTGGGGAGGCACAGAGAGGAAAATTCATCAGCTTTTGCCTCTTACCTATTCCCAATAACTATTAAATTGCTGTTTTCTCAATTTCTTGATTTACAGGTTTAGGAACGGATTTAGAGGTATTGGCAATATTTAATTTTCCACCTAAAGTCCGTAATTCGTAAAGTTTTACTCCTATTTGATATTCATATTGACTCAGTAAGCGTCCATAGATATATCCGGCTTTGCCGTCTAAAAAACCACGCTGAATGATGTAGAACAAAATAAACCTCAATAATGGTTTAAATGGCAAGCGTACCCAAACGGTTTTTAAGAACCGTTTCCGTTGTACCGCATCACCAAATAGATTTGCGCCAATAGTATTACCGTTGTCTTTACCTGTAAGTAAATTAAAATAAACTCGTGCTTCCCAGTTAGAATAGCGATTATGTCTTTCTAACCAGTGATACAAATCCCGGAAATCTTCGTGGAGCATATCATGTTTGAGATACCCAACTTTTCCCTGCAATATTACGTGTTCGTGAACTTCATTATCGCCTGTGTTGGGAATATCTTCAGTGCTGAGGTTTTCGTAACGGCCTTTTTTATGTTTAAATAACCGCAAATTCCAATCAGGATATTTACCACCGTGCCTAATCCATTTTCCTAAGAAGAAGACTCGACGGTTAATGTAATAACCATTACATTCATCTTTTTGAATTAGTTCGGCCATTTCTTGCCATGATTCTGGTGTAATGCGCTCATCACAATCAACTATTAATACCCATTCGTTACGAAAGGGTAGGTTTTCTAATGACCAATTTTTCTTTTTTGGCCAACTGCCATTGAAATTAAATTGTACTACTTTTGCCCCATAATTTTCGGCGATCTCGATGCTTCTATCACTACTATGGGAATCAACAACAAAAATTTCATCGGCTACTTGTAAACTGCTCAGACACGCTGGTAAGTTTGCTTCTTCGTTTTTGGCCGGAATCAGTACGGATACTGGTATTTTAGACAACATATTAATTGTTAATTTATTTTTTTTTTGGCTTTAGAGAGAAGACCGTGAATGGCAGCATTTAAGTAACCAATCTGACCATAAGCATAGACTAGTTTATCAAATCTTTCCGCTGGATCGGTAATATATTGTAATGATTTATATAAGCCCCGCAAAAATTTTTCGCTGCCTCGTTGCAGTTGTCCAACACCAGCTTTACCTGCAATTTGTTCTCGATAGCACTCACTAATACCTTGCCACCAGCCCCGATTTAAAAACCAGGAGGGTTTTAGCCTTTCTGGGGCGACATTATGAGCAACTAAAGCTGCGGGGAGATAGGCAACTTGCCAGTCATGTTGGAGGGCAAATTCGGTCATTTGCAGTTCTTCGTTGGATAATAGGTTTTTACCAACTCTTCCCAGATGAGGATCAAAACCGCCTATGTTTTCTAGAAAACTACGACGAATGGAGTAATTTAAGCCTCTGGGAGTTGAACCGGGCTGTTCAATGTAAAGGTTGTTATCTCCCAAGTCGTAAGCTCCTAAGTTAGCAGATAGTCCAGGAGATATCCATTTTGGTGGTTGGATGCCTGGAGGCCAGATAAGTGTGACTTTACCACCTGCGATCGCTAATTTGGGATTATTTTGATATGCTGAGTATAAAACTTGCAACCATTGGGGACTAGCTACTGCATCATCATCTAAATAGGCAATAATGTCAGCACTGGCAATTTTCGCCCCTGTGTTGCGAGCTACTGATAAGCCAATTGTTGGTTCAAAAACATACTTAAGATGAGGATGGCTGGCTCTTTGTTCTACTACTTCACGAGTGCGATCTCCTGATCCATTATCTACTACCACAATTTCAAACTTAGCAGTAAATTCCTGTGCTAACAGGCTGTCAATTGCTGCACCTAAGTAGGTATCTCGATTGTGAGTACAAATGATCGCAGAGATTTGGATATCTGGCATTGTCCTGTATTTGGTATTGGGAAATTTGAGTTTTACTTAAAAATACTCAATTCAACTGTAGCTCTTTGTCTGCTAATCTACCTCAAAATTTATAACATCTGCCAACTGTATTTGTCGAAGGACAAACTTTAATAAAACTTTTTAATTCCTTCATGATTAATTTATCTAGCTGTTTAGCAAAGCTATACTTCTTGAATATGACTGTGTAAAGCTATAAGAGTTTCCGCCAATTGACTTAAACGAGTTTCTATAGATTGCTTGCGCCCAAATAATTGGCGTAGTTTTTGGTAACGGGCAATAGCCATGCTGACACCAGGCACTTGATCGACTGGACATTGACGCGACCAGACTTTACCAGTAGTATCTATCCCACAAAGCCGATAGCCAGTACGAGATGATTGATAAGATACCTTATCTCCAGGCTCGCAAATTTCCTCTACATAATCCATCAGTCGTTCAACTTCCGCATGGCGCAAGGTTGCAGTTCCGCCTGGTTCTGGTTCTTGGGGATTGGATTCTAACCAGCCATTAATCACTGGTCCTTCTAAGTAAATATCCTGAATTTGCTGGAGAATAGTTTGTAATTCTGTTTGCCAATCTGCAACAGTTTGTTGAATATCCTGTAAAAGATTCATGGCAAATGCTGGATTTGCACCATGACGATGGTTACTAAAGCTTGGTGTTTTAAACTTAGGTAAGCTGGGGGTTTTTCCTCCTGTTTCTTGGGTAGGAAAGGTTTGTACGGAATTATCTCTGGAAAGTAGATGTTGCTGAAAATATGAATTTTCTTGGGTATTTACATTTACATCTATTGTATTATTATCTTCATTTACTGAAGTATCTTCCCCCTCTCCAGTCTTGTTAGTTCCGACACTAATCCTAAAGGAAAATGGGCGTTTTTTGCCATCGCCTGTTTCTGGTGGCAAATCGGTAGAGCGTATCCCTAAATCATGTAGCGTTGCCTCAATGCGTTTTAAGCCTGGTTTCATAAAGAGATCCTGGAGCTTGTTTTGTGGGTATTGAATAATTTTTGATTGGTTTCTATTGGCAGTTGGTTAAGAGCGCAAATTTATTGAGAAATATTCCCTTATTGTATAGGGAATAATAGCAATTGATAAGAAGTTAATCTGGAATCCTGGATTGTTCTAAATAGATATATGGTAATATAATGGTGGGTAAAATTATTTTAGTAACAGGCCCAGCACGCTCAGGAAAAAGTGAATGGGCGGAAAATCTAGCAACACAGTCCGGTAAATCAGTCGTTTATATAGCAACAGCTACTGAAAATCCCCATGATCAAGAGTGGCAAGAACGTATTCAAAAACACAAAGAACGTCGTCCACAGGATTGGGTAACGATGAACGTACCTATAGAGCTTGCAGCTACCCTAATTGATATTAAGCCTAACAGCTGCATTTTAATTGATTCCTTGGGAACTTGGGTAGCTAATTTTCTGGAAGAAGATGATTTAAACTGGGAAAAAACTTTGGCCGAGTTGTTAGAAGCAGTATCTGGTGTTGAGGCTGATTTGCTGTTTGTTGCGGAAGAAACCGGTTGGGGCGTAGTTCCAGCTTATCCCATCGGTCGGAAATTTCGCGATCGCTTGGGTACTTTAGTCCGTCAGTTAGGTGCAATAAGTGACAGTGTTTACTTAGTAACAGGTGGTCATGTTCTCAATCTCAGTGTTCTGGGTTTTCCCTTACCACCTGCAAAGTCTTAATTTAAAATTAACGATTCACCCGGTAAAATTTCTGAATTAGCCACTAAAATTACAGATTATGGCAAACAAACAAGAAGTCAAAAAATATCTTGCTCACTGGTTTCAATTAGGGAAGAAGGTTATAGTCGGTCATAGTGATCAACGCTTCTCGCCGAACCCAGTGTTAAAAGGCGATCGCTATAGCCCTGAATTTGAAGAATGCTGGCAACAAATTCTTTCCTTGGAAACGAGTGACTGTTATTTAGAAGGTACTCACGAAACCATAGCTGAACTGCTAACACCTACGTGGGAAGTTCTGCCTTGTGGACGTTGTGCCATGCCAGTACCCATCAAGACTATGGGAATGCCATCAATATTGTGTCCTTGTTATTATTTGACCACTTGGCCTAATAACGAACTACCACAGCCAAGATGTCCGGTCAATAGTCAAGAACAATTGACAGAAATTCGTGATGCTTGCGGTGAGCGTTCGCACAGCGTCTCGAAGATAAGCGATCACTTGGTCAATAATCTGTCGTGATTGATTTAGCAACTTGTGAAAGAAATAAGTTGTGAAATCACAATGCTTAATTTTTTAATACTTTTTAATATATTTTTGGACAAAATTGCAGTTTTTGCTAGAAATAAATACCTATTTTTCAGCCTCTCTCCTTCTAGGAGAGGGGTTTTAATTCTGATACCAATTCTGTATGATAGCGTAGCGTGGTGTAGCCATAGATGCGCCGAATTATATAACGTTCGCGTAGCGTGCCATAGGCATACCGCAAAGGACGCAAAGAACACAAAGAAAGAGATAAAGAAATTTA
>RDYJ01000175.1 GCA_004293145.1 Nostocales cyanobacterium
GACTTACAACGTGGAGTTATTGAGGGATCACTAAAACATCAAAAATATGCTGATATAGCCGAAAATTGTGGTTGTAGCGCCGGTCATGCAAAGGATGTAGGTTACGAACTTTTACAATTGTTATCTGATATTTTTGATGAACCTGTTGATAAACGAAATCTTAAATCTGTTCTGGAACGACAGGGAAATGTAAATCTTTTTTTAGGTGATAAAAGTATTAATCAAAATATAATTGGCTGTATAAATATTGGTTCTAAACAACCTAAAATTAAATCAGATAAAAATAATTCTAGTAATTCTAAATTAAAGCAACGTAAAAAGAATAAAATTCAGATAGAAAAAGTTGATAAATTACGGTATTTTGGTTTAAGTGATGAACAAATTGCAGAGGTGTTAGAGTTACCTTTGGAGGTTGTAAGGCAGGTGGAAGAAGACATTATCTAATCAGAAAAATGTTAAATTAAATCTTCTAAATTATCCACAGTCATAGGTGCTTGAGCAGCATGGCGAACATATAAAACAGATACCATATTTTCTCTAATTGTAAACATCACTCTGTAAATATTTTTAGATTTACCATAAAGCAATTGACGAACTTCTTCTGGAAAAATCTCATGTTCAACTGCTAAAGCACAACGCTGGGGTTTATCTTGTAAGGTAGCAATAGCATTCATCAATCCTCGAAACCAGGTATCAGCAAATTCAGGATTACGTTCTCGATACCAACGATATGCTTGCTCAATCTGTTTTTCAGCAATTGGAGTAATTTCAACTTGAAATGTCATATTTCTGTTGCATTTCCTGAATAAAATCTGAAAGAGGACGAGTTTGTCCACTGTTGAGTTCTTCAAAACCCTGCTGAATACCAGCAATAGTTTCCAAATGCTCAATTAATTGGCGTATCTTGCTAGGATCAATTTTACCAGGATCGAGAAAAGTAATGAGAACCTGGGTACTATTATTGACATTTTCGGGAATTTCGGTAAATTCAATCTGTCCGTCTCGATAAATACCTTCGACTGTTTTTAGCATAAGTCTTTTGGTGTTTATTATTTTTTAGATTATACCACGATTATTAATACATCTGTTAATAAATCATCTTTGCTGAGTCATTGCCATCACATTTGCAACAGTTAATTCTAAAATATTATCTAGGCTAGGGAGTATATCATTATCGGTATAAATAAGTGGTAATTCTTGATTTTCCCATACCCAAATTTGCTTTCTTTGAATATCAATCAACCAAGCAAGTTTTGTATCATTACTCAAACAATGCAGGATTTTGTATTGTATATCTAAGGTACTTTGATCAGGAGAACGAATTTCAATTAACCAGTCCGGTGAACCTTGTAGGGGTCCATCTTCATCTGTAAAACGCTCACTTTTAACAACCGAAATATCAGGTACAGGAGACATAGGAGGTACAATACACCGCAATTCTTGAATAGCTTCGTAGGCGGTAGTTTGGCTGTTGATGGCGTTAACAAGGTTACGTTGGAGGCG
Source organism: Nostocales cyanobacterium (assembly GCA_004293145.1). Taxonomy (GTDB): domain Bacteria; phylum Cyanobacteriota; class Cyanobacteriia; order Cyanobacteriales; family Nostocaceae; genus RDYJ01. Next base: position 1,504 of record RDYJ01000175.1, read on the forward strand.
GGAATGAAACAGCGTTGGCATGGGTTTTTGCTGGGCTTTTCCCTGGATAAACTCCCAAGCAGGAGAAGCTTCAATATTGGGTTGTTGAAGAAAATTGTCTAATGGGTTGGTGAGGGTAGTAAATTGCATAGTTGCTGTTATTTATTATTCACATTTTTGGGTATTTCAGTAAATTCAATCTTTCCTTTTCAATAAATTTAAAATGGAATATTCTCATCCTGTAAATCCTTTAATCCTGGACATCCTGATTCAGACAAAAATTATAACACAAGATAACTCAATAACATCCATCTCCATATATTTCTATTTTGTATTCCCCCATACAGAAAACGAAATCCTAAAACAAAATAAAGAAATCCCTATTTTAACTACCAAAACTCTACACTAATAATAGTAACAGCAAATACATAAAACCTATATTTACTGTCATTAGCACAACTTTTTTCCACAAATGAGTACAACTTAATATAGCTCAACAAATCTTGCCTAAATCGCTGCCAAGTCTCACATACCAATAGATTATCTTGAGTACAAAAAATCTCAAACCCTACCCTAAAAATACCCGTACCCCGATCATAAAACACTAGAACCCCTAACCCCACATAAAATGTAAACTTCTGTTAAATAGGGGTTTAAAGCTATTGAGTACAATCGTAATAAATTCAATATATCTAATCGGTATCTGCAATTTTCTCTGCTTTCAATTCACCTGATATAAGCAGAAAAATACAACATGGCTCTTTTAACCAGACAGTACCGATGCAACAGTCTCTAGACAGTATTAAAACCCAAACTGCAAATACAGACTCGCAGAAAAATCAACGTTCTGGCGGTTTTTTTGAGCCATTAATGAGTGATTTTCGGATCATATTTGAGCGTGATCCAGCCGCACGTAATTGGTTGGAGGTTATATTTTGTTATCCTGGATTTCATGCTCTTTGTTTCCATCGTCTCGCACACTGGTTACACATCCATAAAGTGGGTTTTATCCCTCGTTTAATTTCCCATTTGGGACGATTTTTAACAGGTATTGAAATTCACCCAGGTGCGGAAATTGGTAAAGGTGTATTTATCGATCATGGTATGGGTGTTGTCATTGGTGAAACTGCCATAGTTGGCGATTATACACTCATTTATCAAGGTGTAACTCTCGGTGGAACTGGGAAAGAAAGCGGTAAACGTCATCCTACCTTGGGTAATAACGTTGTTGTGGGTGCGGGTGCGAAAGTGTTGGGAAATATTCAAATTGGCGATCTCGTGCGAATAGGTGCAGGTTCCATTGTCTTGCGTGATGTTCCTCCAGATTCTACCGTGGTTGGTATTCCTGGCCGCATTATTTCCCAAAAACAGAAAAAACGCATTTCTCCTTTAGAGCATGGCAAATTACCAGATGTGGAAGCAGGTATAATTCGTTCCTTGCTTTCTCGAATTGAAAAACTTGAACAACAACTACAAAGTTTAAATCATCATCACCAAAACGAGGAACATTGAATCATGTTCTCACTAGGTGAACAAGTTTTGCAAATTCCTTTGAGTGATAGATGGCAAATTTATCACCGTTTGCAAGAGTTAATGATTGTTTGTTCCTGTCCTATGGATGGTTCTTTGCGTGTGCAAGTAAATAGTTTGCAAGAAGCAATTCTTGTCCGCAGTGCAGTCATGCAATTTTTAGCTTCGCGCTGTGAGTTAGTGGAATGGTTAGAAACCTGTTGGAGTTACAGTATTGAGTAAAAAGTGCATAACTGACTACAATTTACAAATTCTCAAATGTCTAATCAATACAATATCAGAGCAGAATTCATGATGCAAGCATGATTCATCCTCTGCAAAAGTCGAAGTTATTGTTTACTCACAAATTAGCTTGCAGACTGAAGGAAATTAACCTAAGCTTAGGTTTCACTCTCTCTACCAAATCTGCTAAATCTCATATTTCTCTGACATATTCTATTCTTGAACAAAGTGAAATAAGTAAGTAACCTTGGGAATAGCATTTTATCATTTTGTCTAGTTTGGTATTTTCAACTTCAAATTATGGTACACGGTAACAGCGATAAAAAATTACTGCAATTTTTGCATAATGAATTGGAACTTTCAAAAGCGGATATTGCTGTTGCTTTGCGACACCGTGAATCAGATCAAGGACCTATTCCTATGCTGCTTTGGCAGTATGGTTTTATTAATTTAGAACAGTTAGATAAGATTTTCGATTGGTTAGCAGAACACGCTTAATCAATTAAAGATTTAAAAGTTTAAATTCAAAAAGCTCAGTAAATTTTACAAATATTCTGACTTTTGACCCATGAATTCTCAATTATTACAGATGAGGTTAATACTATGATTGCTAGTTTAATTGCTGGATTGAGTATCTTGTTAATTACGGGATTGACTAATAGCTATATTAGTTACTGGCTATTTGTAGAGCATCCCAATCATGACCGAAAAAAGTCTTCGTAAATTATACCAGAATTTGGTTTCCTATCATACAGATGTGATGTGAGTTATTGAGCAATAATTAAATCTTATAAACTGTCTTTAATAACTCGTGTGATTTTTAGTAGTTATCTAGAAATTTTTAATATTTCTTTTATATCAATGATATCTGGGAATTGTAGCGTTAAAGAGTATTAGTAAAAACTCGCCTAGAGGGATATTTGAGATGAGTCAAATTAGTATTAATGATACTACCTTACGTGATGGTGAACAGGCGGCGGGTGTTGCTTTTAACTTAGAAGAAAAAGTAGCGATCGCTACTTTTCTTGATGCCATTGGTGTTCCCGAATTAGAAGTGGGTATACCCGCAATGGGAGAAGAAGAAAGCCGTGCAATTAAAGCAATTTCTGACCTAGATTTAGATGCTAAATTACTAGGTTGGAACCGCGCTGTGATCTCAGATATTAAAGCCTCTATTGCTTGTGGATTAGAAAGAGTACATATTGCTATTCCTGTTTCTGGTATCCAAATTGCTGCTAAATTTCATGGACAATGGCGAGTAAGTTTACAACGACTTAAAGACTGTATTAACTTCGCTATTGATCATGGTCTTTGGGTTGCAGTAGGAGGAGAAGATTCATCGAGAGCGGATGAAAACTTCCTTGAAGATGTGGCATTATACGCTCAAGAATGGGGTGCGTCAAGATTTCGTTTTTGTGATACAGTTGGAGTGCTGGATCCCTTCGGAACTCATCTTAAAGTTAAGCGATTAGTATCTACTCTATCAATTCCTTTGGAAATTCACACCCATAATGATTTTGGACTAGCAACTGCTAACGCTATTGCTGGTATTAAAGCTGGTGCAGTTTCTGTTAATACCACCGTTAATGGTTTAGGTGAAAGAGCAGGAAATGCAGCTTTAGAAGAAGTTGTCATGGCACTCAAATGTATCTACGGTGTTGATTTAGAAATCGACACTCGACATTTATTAGGACTATCTCAATTAGTTGCTGCTGCTTCAGGTGCAAACGTCCCACCTTGGAAAGCAATTGTTGGAAAAAATACCTTTGCTCACGAGTCGGGAATTCATGCTGATGGTATACTAAAAAACCCAGAAACCTATGAACCATTTTCACCAGAAGAAGTAGGTAGGGAACGTAGTTTAGTAGTAGGTAAACATTCTGGAAGGCACTTATTATCTAACTTGTTAGCACAGTATGGCATTTTTTTGAATTCAGCAGAAACCCAATCTGTTTTAGATGCAGTCAGACATGAATCAACACGGAAAAAACGCAGTATCACTACAGAAGAATTGTTAAATTTAGTAAGTGAACAGAGGTATTCCCATGCAGCGCGATGAGATAGAACTGAATTCTCAACCAATTTTTGAAATTGGTCAAAAAGTCCGAGTTAAGAAACTCATCAAAAATGATGGTACTTTTCCAGGTCGAGAAATTGGCGAAGTTTTAGCAAAAATTGGAGACGTGGGTTACGTATCCAGCATAGGCACTTTTTTACAGGCTTACTATATCTATGCTGTTCATTTTTTAGATACAGGGTACATCATCGGTTGTCGAAAAAGAGAACTAGAATCTGCTGAGGAAACACATGAAAGTAATGTTACGGTTGAATGATGCTGGAACTTTGATTGTCTACGTCGCTAAAAAAGACCTAGAAGAAGAAGTTGTCAAACAAACAGATAGTGATGCAGGTAAAGTTCTCACTTTAGCTAATGGTTGGGAATTAGAATTTAGTGAAATACCAACTCAGGAAAGTTTACCCCTAACTGTGGAAGCTAAACGTATTGCTTAAAATTATCGCGAGTTAGTAAAGACAGAAGGTAATAGGTAAAAACATACAGCAGAATTCAGTAGAGATGTTCGTAACATCTGTACAGAACTTTATTTCCCTGCAATATGCTGTATTTTTTCCTGTTCCTTCTTCCTTGAGATCAGTAACATTACCCCAGTAACACGGGATTTATTATTTTCTATCGCCAATTTGAGTTATCAATTTGAGTTATCAATATGGGTGACAAGTATCAGACTGTATCGGAATTGAATCTTGAAGGCCAGTTTTTAGGTTTTATTGGTAATAAACCCGAAAAATATAAACATTTGCGTTTAGCAATTGCTTCAGGGAATGTCAAAATTAAACTACCTAAAGATTTGCGTTGTTCTCTAGTTTCTTCCTTAGTACCTGGTGAACAAATTCTTATTAATGCTATGAGTAAGTTAAACCCACGGACAAGTAAACTAAAACTCACAGCTTATCAAGTCCAAGCAGCTGGTTTTTGTCCAATTCATAATCGACTACCGGAAACTACAGCTAAGATTATGGTTTGTCAAAAATCTGGTTGTATGAAACGGGGTGGGAAAGGTTTATTATCAGAGTTAGAAAAAACTTTGTGCGATCGCGGTTTGTTAGATAAAGTAAAAATCGAACACACAGACTGTCAAAAACGTTGTAGCAGCGCACCCAATTGTGTTTTGATGTTGGGTAAAAAGCAATACAAGAAAGTGCATCCAGAAGCGATTGCATCTTTATTAGAGAATCATTTGGGAGAATGTTTAAAGAGTGAGAAAAAATGTAATAAAGCTCACAAATTTTCAGATAAAATTTGAACTAATTAGCGCAATAAATATAAGTATAGAAATTTCCCCCCAATATATATAAAAATACCTATTTAATAGCAAGTTAATGTGCATTTTTATAACCTTGAGAGGGACATGAATTATGCAACAGTTTTTGTTTTAAGTTCTTGTCCGGAAACGTTTAATTGAGGTATGTAGAAATATTGGATTAGAGGATATTTTTAAAAGGGGTTTTGCTATAAAATAGCACACTAAAGCATCTCAGTGCATGGGTAAAACCTTGATTTTCCGTTATATTTAACTTCATTGATAACGGAACCATCTACCTTTTGTTACTTGATAAAGATCCTCTTAGTTCAATAATTAAATTGTATAAGAGTGTGAGGAATATAACTTTGAATAAATGCCAATTTGCCAATGTAACTTCTGCTAATTGGCTGTTGTTGATTGGAATAAATCTCTTAGGTTGCCTTTTCCTACCTACAGTTGTTACCATGAAATCGGCATCTGCGGTTGATAGATCAGTTACTGATGCAGCGAGCAAGGAATTCTCAACTGAGCAAAAAGTAGCATCAACTAAAGATATCAGCCAAGCATCCCAACAGTTAGCTATTGAACTGAATCAACCTTTAATTCAGTTCAAACAACCACAAACTATCAGCCAACAGATAGATACCTCAAGCAATGTGAGTGATACCTTTGGTGAAGCCAAAAAACTTTCTCCCACTCAAACTCAAACTATCACTCAACAGATAAATGTTTCTGGTAATGTAGGTGATACATTAGCAGATGTTAATAAATTACGCCAGGATTTATTAGTTGAACCCGTTGTTCAAATCACTCCTCCACCCAAACGAACCTACCAACCTGGACTCAGTTTTGGCGCTCCCAGTGCTTTCGGGGCAGGTTGGGGTGACTTATTCATAGGAGCATCAGCCGCTACAGCAGGTAAAACTAGGGACGGCAACCCAGACGCAAGTATGAGCGCAGGTTTTGGTATAGGAGATCCTTACAACCTGGTTGGTGTGGAATTCACTTTCAACAACGGTAGTATAAAAAACTTCGGATATAATGGCACTTTTGACCTCAAAGCTCACCGCGTCGTCTATGCTCAAGGCAACACACAAGTTGCTATAGCTGGTGGTTGGAATACCTTTGCCCAGTATGGTAATGAAGGTATTAGACCTTCTGGAGCCTATGGTGTAGTCACCACATACTCTTTTTTACAGCCTGATAATCCCGTCAATCCAATGGCCATCTCCTTTTCTGTAGGTGCCGGTGGCGGCGACTTCCGACAAGGGAATGATAGTACAGGTATATTTGCTGGGGTTGGTGTGCAAGTTCATCCCCAGATAGGTATGGGTGTGGGTTGGAGCGGAGTAGGTTTAAATGCTGGTATATCCGTTGTTCCTATTCCTAGCATTCCCTTCACAATTACTGCCCAAGGTGCTGATCTCACAGATAACAGTGTAGGCGGTACTGTATTCGTTCTGACTGTGGGCTATGGTTTCAATTTCCTGCCTAGATAGGGTTGGCTGATAGCTTATGGTGTATGACTCCTACGTTGTCATCCAAAATTAGCCCTATAAAACTAAAATCCTGATAAATCAGTAGTTTTACGACTATTCAAGGTTGAGAATATGTCAGAAATAACCCTTCATAGCATTAAAACTCAAACCATAGATCAAGATTGTCAATGATTCTGAAAACTTCTTAACTTCGTCTCCTGACTCTTGAAAGGCAGTTGCGACCCTTGGGGAAACCCCAAAACCGCATTGCTTGCTGACTTCTACTATATGGCTTAAAGACCATCACGAACAAACTTTTTCAGCCAATCCGAAATAAGCACTTCAATATCTAGTATCTAGAGAATCACCATGTTAAAACTCAGAACCTTTATTATTGCTCTCGCTTTTGCACCTTTAATTTCAATTACTTGGCAGTTAACAAATCAAGTCCAAGCTGGTTCACCCAGTAAAGGCCAGGCAGGATCTGGTAGTGGAGGTGCAACCCCACCCATAAATTATCACCCATCACCAAGTAAAGGAGGGGCTGGATCTGGTAGTGGAGGTACACACTCACCCACAAATTATCACCCATCACCAAGCAAAGGAGGGGCTGGATCTGGTAGTGGAGGCACACATAACGGCTCAAATAATAACCCTAATTCACCCAGTAAAGGTAAGGCGGGATCTGCTAGTGGAGGTGGAAACACAGACTCAGATAACAAAGAATCTGAAGCACCTGGTATCATTGTTAAACAAGAACCAGATGGATCTATGAAGATAAAGCTTTCACCAGCAGTTGTATACAAGCTGAATGCAGCCGCCAATCGTATACTTGCTAGTGATACTGGTCATAAATTCTCATCGGCTAAAGCTGATAAACTTAGCATCTCCTTAATTTTAAAAGGGGTTTCTCCACAATTATCAAAAGCCTTCACAAGTGTATTAGGTGCTATTTTCAACCTACCTGGTGCTTCTACTCAACCCAGTTTTCCTTCAGTTCAGTTACCACAAGGACAGCTAGTAGCCAGCACTAAAACTTTAAAAGCTAGTTTTACCATTGCTGAAGCCAATGCACCAGAAACAGTAAACATTGACAACTTGAACGAAGCTATTAATATCTACAACAAAATTATCCTAGAAAGCGATCCAGCAACTCTTCAGAAGCTTTCACGCAGCTCAGACTTTATGGAAATTGGAAAGGCGCTCACAGAATTAAGGGCTGCAATCAAGTAGTATTGAGTAAACTTTTGTTTGTTCTATTAAATTGCATTCAACCCGTTTGATATCTTTTTCAACTTTGCAGAGATATCGCGGGTTTTTTTGATGATTGTCATTGCTATCAGAGTAAAAATACTCCAGTTCTCCCTCCATCAATACAAGTAACTCAACCTGAAAAAACGTAATACCCAGATCCCCGACTTCTGATTTTACGTTTACAGCTATTTTCAGGTAAATGAACTACAGTTTTTGTTTCGCGCAGAGGGGCATTCTGCACCCTATAACCCGCCCCCCTGCTTCTTCTGGCTTCTTCAATCCCCTTCTTCAGTAGTGACTACCTTACCCCGGAAAACAAAGTAATTGTAGATGTTGTAAAACAACATAATCGGAATTAAAAACCCAATGAACGTAATCATGAATACCATTGAAGTAGCAGAAGATGCCGCTTGATAAATGGTAATGGTGGGGGGAATAATGTAGGGAAAAGCAATAAATCCTAAGCCGATAAATGTCAGCAAAAAGATTAAAGCTGTATAGACAAAAGAAGCTACTTCTTGTTTACGGTTAAGACTTTGTAGCAGCAACCAAATCAGCAATATACCCAACAAAGGAATCAGGGCAAAAATATAAACTTCTGGTTGATGAAATAGCCTCGCTCTAGCATTTTCATAGACAATTGGTGTCGTTATGGTAATTAAACTTGCCCCGATGAAAGTTGTCCAAGCTGCTAATTTGGCAGTGCTAAAATGAGTTTCCTGTAATTTACCTTCGGTTTTCAGAATCAGGTAAGTTGAACCAATCAAGACATAACCTTGTACAAGTGTCAATGCTGTTAATAATGATTGCCAACTTAACCAATCCCATATCCCACCTATAAAATGCCCATCTGCATCAACTTTGATTCCTGCTAATACACCACCCAAAGCAAATCCTTGAAATAAAGCAGCAATAAAACTGCCAATACCAAAGGCAAAATTCCAGAAACTTTTATTATCAGAATGTTCCCGAAATTCAAAAGCAACAGCCCGTAAAATTAACCCTACAACCATCACCATCAGAGGCAAATACAGGGCATTTAAAATTGTTCCATAAGCTAAGGGAAAAGCTCCAAATAATGCCCCTGCCATCAAAACTAACCAGGTTTCGTTAGCATCCCAAACGTTGCCTAAACTGGTCATTAATAAACTACGGCGTTTCTCATCAGAAGAAGTCAAAGAGAGGATACCAACGCCTAAATCAAAACCATCTAAAAGCACATAAAGAAACAGAAATAACCCCAAAATTACAAACCAAACTTGTGGTAAAAAGTGCAGTAAAGCTTCCATGTAATTGTTCCTATTGCGGTGTTTCCAAAGGACGACTATCGGGAATATGACTCACAGATTCAGTAGCAATTACTGTTTTGATCTCACTTCCTGGTATGGGTAAATTCAAATCTGGTCCTTTGCGAATAATGCGGCTACCAAAAAACATCGCTGAGACGAACAACACACTGTAAAGAAGAGTAATAACTGTGAGTGAAAATAACACTTCACCTGGTTCTAAATGAGAAGCTGCGTCAGTAGTACGAATTTGCCCGTATACCGTCCAAGGTTGTCTTCCCACACAGCGAACAATCCAACCTGATTCTATTGCCAAATAGCCCAAAGGTGCAGACAAAATCCAAGCTCGTAACAACCATTTTTGCTGAGTTATGTTGTTATTACTCAGTTGACCTCGTAGCCATTGAATAATACTCCACAGCATTAATCCGACTAAGAAAAAGCCGATTCCTACCATTAAGCGGAAAGAATAATAAATGAGGGGAATCATTGGGGGACGGTTTTCTGGTTTCCATTCTTTGAGTCCCAAAACAGGCTGAGAAAGTTGAGGTTTGAGTTCTAAAATGTAACTTAAACCATTGGGAATAGAAATTTCCCAATCATTTTTTTCCGCTTTGCCATTAGGAGATGCTAATACACTCCAATTCGCAGATTCTCCAGCGGGAATTGTTTCCCACTGTGCTTCCATTGCTGCTAGTTTGGTGGGTTGATAGTGATAAACTTGATCGCCACTAGCATGACCAATTAACACTTGTAAAGGGGCGACAAAAATTGCGATCGCTAAAACTATTTTTAAGGATTTGCTAAAAAATTCTTGCTGGCGATTATTAAGAATATACCAAGCACTAATGCCACCAATCACAAATAAAGAAGTCTCCAACGTTGCCAAGAACATATGAAGAACACTATTGACCATGAAAGGATTTAAAATTGCCTGAAAATAGTCATTGACAATAAACTTTCCATTCACCATTTCTCCACCGGCAGGAGTCTGAAACCATGAATTAGCAACTAAAATCCAGAATGTGGAAAGATTCGCACCAAAAGCAACCAGAATAGTCGCTAAATAGTGAATTACCGGAGGAACGCGATCCCAACCAAACATCATAATTCCCAGAAAAGAAGCCTCTAACATAAATGCCATTGAGCCTTCAAATCCCAGAATACTACCTAAAAAATCTCCTACTGCTTCTGATAGTGGGGCCCAGTTAGTCCCAAACTGAAAACCCATTGGTAAACCTGATGCAACTCCAATCCCAAAGTTGAGTAAATACAGTTTTGACCAAAAACGAGCGTGATGATAATAAGTAGGATTTTTGGTTTTTAACCATAGTCCTTCCACGACAATTAAGTAGATAGACATACCTGTAGTGAGGACAGGCCAAATCATGTGAAAAATCGCTGTAAATGCAAATTGCATCCGCGATAACGCCACGGTATTAGATAAAATTTCCATACTCTTTGAGGGAGTTACGCAAAATGGCTAAATATGTATTTAGGATATACAGTAATATTTATTTACATGGTATTACTTCCAAAAGTTTTAAGCTTTGAACTATTTGACAATAGGTCGTTTGTTGCAGTTTCAATGTTTTGATCATTATTTCCTATACAAAAATATTCATACATAGTAAATATACTTAGTTTAAGTCCAACGCATAACACGCGCATAGATAATGATTTTTTTTAGATGATTTTTCAATTGTTTGTAAAAATATGAGATTATATTGATAATTACTCTCAATACAAATGAGAATTATTTCTAAATAATGTTAAGTAATCATCTCGCCTTATTAAAGCCCGGTCAAATTGCCACAATTTCCCAACTGCATAGTGAACCTGGGTTGCACCAACGCCTTCTAGCAATGGGTTTCCGCAGCGGTAGACAAATTGTGATGCTGCGCCGGGGGTGGCTTTCTGGACCACTTCATGTCCGCATTGGCACAACAGAAGTTATGTTACGTTGCCGAGAAGCTAGAGAAATAGAAGTTACAAATGTGAGTACAGAAGCATGACTATCAAACAGATTGCGGTTTTAGGAATGCCCAATACTGGCAAATCTACCTTTTTTAACCGTTTTACAGGGTCTAATGCTAGTATTGGCAACTGGCCGGGTATGACAGTAGACCTGATGATGGCAAAAATCAAACTGGGTGAGGAAGAAGCCGAGGTAGTAGATTTGCCGGGAATTTACGATTTACGCGGGTTCTCGGAAGATGAAGCTGTAGTGCGGCGATTTCTGGAAAGTACGCCAGTACATTTAGTCATAATCATTCTTAACGCTACTCAAATTGACCGCCAAATCAGCTTGGCTTTACAGCTAAAACATTTACATCTTCCAGCCGTATTATTACTGAATATGGCAGATGAAGCCCCACAGTTTGGCGTGAAAGTTGAGCCTGATCAAATAGCCAAGCATTTGGGAATACCAGTGTTGCCCATTAGTGCTAAGTATGGTGATGGTTATGATGAGGCAGTAAGTTCCATAGCTCACACTCTCCAGCAGCAGGAAGAACCAATTAAAGCCGGTTCTTTAGAACAGTGTTCAGCGTGCGAAAGTCAAATAGTCTCAGAAATGAGAGAGTTATTACAGGATGCTGTACACACTCCAGCACAACTTGAGGAAAACCTGACAACACGCTTAGATAGAATTCTCCTACATCCAATTTTTGGCTTACCGCTGTTTTTTGCAGCCATGTTTTTGATGTTCCAGATAGTATATGCCCTGGGAACACCGATACAAGAGTTGTTAGGCAATATTCTAGACTGGTTTAAAGTAGCAGCATTAGAACCACTATTAGGCGGTTTACCACCGTTTTTGAAAGGTTTCTTAATTGACGGTCTTTATGGTGGAATGGGAACAGTTGCAGCTTTTATCCCCATAATTATCTTATTTTTCTTCTGCATGGCTATTGTTGAAGATAGCGGCTACTTGTCGCGCTCGGCATTTTTGATGGATGCTTTTATGGAGCGACTGGGTTTAGATGGTCGTTCCTTTGTCATGTCGCTAATGGGGTTTGGTTGTAATGTCCCCGCAATTATGGGAACAAGAGTTATGCGTTCTCCTGGGTTGCGAATGCTTTCCATGCTCGTCATTCCCTTTTCTTTGTGTTCAGCGCGACTGAATGTATTTATTTTCATGACTACAGCTTTATTTTCTCCTCATACAGCACCTGTAGTCTTATTTAGTTTGTATTTATTTAGTTTTATCGCGGCTATCTTGACAGCATTTTTATTTAGAGGTAAATATCCTAATAAAGAACCTCTAGTATTAGAATTACCACCTTATCGCTTTCCTACCATCAAGCAAATGTGGTTACGTGCTTGGGGTGAAATTAGGCATTTTTTACGGTGGTCAAATCGCTTTATTATCTTTGGTGTGGTAGCTATTTGGTTATTAAATAATTTACCTTTTGGTGTCCCAACTGCGAGTTCTCAAACTTTATCTGGAATAATTGGTCAAGCCACACAACCACTACTCGCACCTATTGGAATTAATGCCCAATTAGCTGTAGCTCTGATTTTTGGCTTTATTGCTAAAGAAATTGTTTTGGAGGCATATAACTTTAACGATGGTCAGAAAAAATTAAATTTAATAGTGGTAGGCAATAACTCAAGCGCAACAATTGAAGCAATCCAGTATTTCAGTAGTGTAGAGTCTGAAAATGTTTCAATTGCCGACGCAGTCATCATAAACTCATTAGGCCAACGTATACTCCTAAATTTTTTGATTAAATTGATTAAAGGCCGATGGCCGATAAAAGCATTTGCTGATAAGGATGAGGCTTTGAAATGGCTTATTCAACAAAAGTAATTCTTATATTTTCTTATAAGTTTAAATTTAATACCTAATAACTCATTTTAAATTTTAAGTCTGCTAAGAGGAATGTGCTTGTTGAAAAAACCCAATAACACCACTTCAAAATAATCTTATCAGTACTTACTGTTCGACAGCCGCATCAACGCATAAATGAACTTCTCCAGGTACAGAATTCCGCAAATTTGAAATTTCCAAAAGTCTTCGTTCAATTTCAACTTTTACAATATTTTCAAACTCTCCATAAATTTCGTCAATGCGGGCTTCAACTGACGGTGTTATTTGATTGGCATCTGTCAGAGGATTAAGCTGTAAATTTTTCAATTAGTGTTAAAGTTCTTATAAGAAAATAATATAAATCACATCGGTGAACACATTTAGCACCATATTTGCTGTATCAAAGGCTAGTTTATTATTTTC
>RDYJ01000120.1 GCA_004293145.1 Nostocales cyanobacterium
GTATTTACAGAATTACAGAATTATTAAAAGTTCAATCTCAATTGCGTACAAGTGGCGAAAAATCAATTCCCCTAGGCGCACTTTCTATAGCTTTTGATCATGTCTCATTTAGCTACAATGATCAGGAATTAGATCCTGGTGATTTCGTACTACAAGATATATCTTTTAATTTACCTGCTGGTCAAGTATTGGGGTTACTGGGACGGACTGGAAGCGGTAAATCTTCCCTAGCGCGGTTACTGTTGAGATTATATGATCCACAATTAGGTTCAATTTGTTTAGGAGGTGTGCCAATTGACCAAACTCCGTTAACAGAATTAACTAGAAAAGTCGGGTTAGTAACTCAAGATGTCCAACTTTTTCAAACTACAGTTAGAAATAACTTAACCTTTTTCAACCCAGAAATTAACGATGATCGCATTTATGAAACACTAGAAATGTTAGGATTATCAGAATGGTTAAATTCTTTACCTAATGGGTTAGATACAAATTTGGGTCCAGATAGTAGTGGTTTATCAGCCGGACAAGCGCAGTTATTAGCATTTACTCGTGTCTTTCTCAAAGACCCTGGTTTAGTAATTTTAGATGAAGCATCTTCACGCCTTGATCCAATTACAGAAAAACTCATTGAAAGAGCTATAGACAAATTATTAATGGGGCGTACAGGTATTATTATTGCCCATCGTTTAGCCACCCTACAAAAAGCAAATCAAATCTTAATTTTAGAACAAGGTCGAATTAGTGAATATGGTCAACGCGAAGAATTAATTAAAAATCCTCACTCACGTTTTACCCAATTATTAAAAACAGGTTTAACTGATTTATAGCCTTTCCTACACTACAAAAACACAAAATTATCTGCGTTTATCTGTGTCCATCATCTTCCATCTGCGGTTAATTCTTTCTTGCTGTACCTCACTTACTCCCTTACCAGTGAAAGATTACCTATCTTCTTTTCTTCTTCCTTCTCTTCCTCTGCGAACTCTGCGTCTCTGCGGTTTGTTAAAAAAATCCGTTCATAATTCAAATATCATGGTGACAACAAAAAAACGCAAACATTGGGAATTAATATGGCAATTAATTTGCTATAATCCAAAACTATATATCCTTGATAGCATCTGCTGGATTTTAATTACAGGTTTGCCAGCTTTACCTGGTTTAATTATCCGGGAGTTTTTCAATCGTTTGACAAACGAGGAACAATTGGGATTATCACCTTTAGCTTTAATTGCATTATTAGTAGCCCTGAATGTAGGACATATTGCAGTTATATTTGCGGGGCGAATTACCAAAACCCAACACCGTTTTTTAATGCGATCGCTACTGCGGCATAATTTGTTAGATCGTCTATTTAAAAATCCCACAGCACAGCCAATAGCTGTTAATCAAGAAGCTGCAACAACTGTATCACAGGGAGAAATTATTAGCTATTTTCGTGATGATGCCGAACAAATAGAAGACAACATTGCCTGGATATCCGAACTCTCAGGAGAAGCAATATTTGGTATTTTTTGTATAGTGATTTTATTGACTATCAATGTGCAGATGACAGTGTTTGTATTTCTGCCCTTAGTCGCAATGGTAGCAATTATCCAACAGGTAGAAACTCGGATTAAACAGTATAGAAAAGCCAGCCGTCAAGCTACCGAAAAAGTTACAGGAATTTTAGGAGAAATATTTGCTTCAGTGCAAGCGATTAAGGTAGCTGGTGCAGAAAAAAATGTATTGGATTATTTTCGCACTCTGAATGACCAACGCGGACAAACAATGATTAAGGATAGTCAGTTTAACGCTATTCTCAATTCTTCGTTTCAAAATATGGTGAATTTAGGGACAGGACTAATTTTGCTAGTCGCTTCTCAATTAATGCAGAGTGATGTTAATCAGTTAACAGTAGGTGACTTTACTTTATTTGTTTATAACCTCTCATTTGTGACTGGCTTTTTTACTTCTGTTGGTGGTTTTATGGCGTTGTCTAAGCAAACAGAAGTTTCTTTTGAAAGAATGACCGGTTTACTATCTGGTGCATCTGCTGATACATTGGTAGCACCCAATCAACTTTATCTAAATGACTTGAATGGTCCGCAGAAAGATTTACCAAAAATAGAACAACCTTTGCGGAATGAAAAAGATCATCTTCAATCTTTGAAAGTTTCTCATCTCACTTATATTTATCCTGGTACTAACCAAGGAATTACAGATATTAGCTTTGAAATACAGCGCGGTAGTTTGACTGTAATTACTGGTCAAATTGGTTCGGGAAAAACCACCTTACTACGTTCTTTATTAGGATTATTACCTAAGCAAAGCGGGGAAATTTACTGGAATGGAAATATTGTAGAAAATCCCGCTACTTTCTTTGTTCCTCCTCGCAGTGCTTATACTCCTCAAATTCCCCAACTTTTTAGTTATTCCTTACGGGAAAATATTTTATTAGGGTTATCTAAGGATGATTCTGACATCGACACAGCTTTAAACATGGC
Source organism: Nostocales cyanobacterium (assembly GCA_004293145.1). Taxonomy (GTDB): domain Bacteria; phylum Cyanobacteriota; class Cyanobacteriia; order Cyanobacteriales; family Nostocaceae; genus RDYJ01. The sequence goes on from RDYJ01000120.1 coordinate 2,484, forward strand.
TGTATTTGAGCAAGATTTAGCAACTATGAATGAAAGTCTAGAAACATTAGTTGGTTCTAAAGGTGTGCGGCTTTCTGGTGGACAAATGCAACGAGTAGCAGCAGCGCGGATGTTTGTTCGTCAACCGGAATTAATGGTGTTTGATGACCTTTCCAGCGCCTTAGATGTGGAGACAGAATTAGCTTTATGGTCGCGGATATTTGTGAATACAGAACAGGGAGAAAATCCTTGGACACCAACTTGTCTTGTGGTTTCTCATCGCCCTTCTGTGTTGCGTCGCGCTGACCAGATTATTGTCATGAAAGCAGGTAAAGTGGAAGCGCAAGGGAAGTTTGATGATATTTTCCAGCAGGAGTAAAGCGCTTTATTTTTCCGGTTAAGAGACGTTTCGGCGCCACGTCTCTACAAAATTTATTTGGCGCAACCTCACATAGAATTGGTATCAATACTAGGCACTGGGAATATTTACGCTGGAATTAGCTTGGGGCTTGAATTTCAATCACTAGTTCCCGGTAAAATTATCTGTTCCCTCAATTTAGATGAAAGTCATTAATTCATGAGAATATATTGTAATAATTTGGACTTTGCTCTAAGATCATATTGCAAATATACAGCACTTCCCGGTGTCGTGAGGTACAGAGTTTTTTAGTTTTAGGGAACTCTTAACAGGGAACTCTTAACAGTAAATAAATTAGGGTGTACCTCAT
>RDYJ01000013.1 GCA_004293145.1 Nostocales cyanobacterium
GAATACGGGTGATTTGATTAATTTTATGATTTTTTCCAGTTTCATATAAAATAGGTTTATTTTGCGAAAATATCCTATTTTTAATTTCTTCTATCCTGTAAATCCTTTAATCCTGGATATCCTGATTCTGACAAAATATTGATTGTTCTATTGTTCCAGGGAATAAATTAAGAGTCTCATAGCTAAAGTCGGTTCAAACCGACTATTTTCATTTCTTCTATCCTGTAAATCCTTACATCCTGGATATCCTGATTCAGACAAAAGATTCAGACAACTTGACAAAATCCAGAAATTCATGTATCTTTAAACTAACATCTCATCCTATACCCAAAACCAAATAAAACTAAATATCAGCGCACCACCAAAAAACGCCACAAAAATCGACCGCCTGACGGCGGGAGAAAGTGTAAAGGAAAAAGAGCCAAGTGTAAAAGTGCAAAAGAGTAAAGGGCTACTGAGTCCTGGAAGATACGACTACACGGAAACCCAGGTTGAAGAACCTATAGTCACGCGCGAATCTGTAGCGACTCGCAGAACGACAGTGCACTAGCGTAGTTGAGCCAAGAACCACCACGCAAGAGCTTGTTATTATTGATGCCATCTGACCACACACTAGCATCAGTGGGAGAATTTATATAATTTTCGTGCCACTCATCTTCGCACCATTCCCATACATTACCACACATATCATATAAACCGCAAGGGTTAGCAGGAAAAATTCCTACATCTGTGGTTTTTTCTCGAAATTCTCCTTTTTGTCCCTGTCCATAATTACCAGGATAAACCTTACCTTGATATTCCCAGTCAGTTCCTCGATAATTTGCTAAATCTGTAGAAATTGTTTCCCCAAAATAAAACGGTGTAGTAGTTCCACCACGACAAGCATATTCCCATTCTGCTTCACTGGGTAAGCGATAGGTTTTATTTGTCAGTTGGGAAAGTCGAGCGCAAAATTCTTGAGCATCATCCCAAGATACACATTCAGCAGGTAGATTATCACCTTTAAAGCTTGATGGATCAGATTCTAAATCAATCTTAACCTTTTCTAAAGCAGCTACAGCTTGCCATTGTTTCTGAGTAACTGGATATTTCCCCATGAAAAACGGAGGAACATTAACTTGATGTTGTGGACTTTCGGAGTCATATCTCCCTTCCTCATTTTCTGGAGAACCCATGATAAAAGTACCTCCAGGAATAGCCACCATTTCTAAAATTACACCATTTCCCAAATCTTCAATAAATAATCTGGCTTTTTTGCGACTGCGTTGAATTTCCCAACCTTTCCCTAAACCTAAAATACCCGGTTTTTGGATTAACTTAGCGGTTTCAAATTCAAAGCTAACAACAGGAATACCTAAAAACTTTTCTGGTTGGGGTGGGGGTGTGGGTTGTTTTTTCGGTTGATGTTCATATTTCACCCGTTCTTCAATTTTAGCCACATCTTCCGCTTTTAAACCTAACGAATTACGATATTCTTCTAATTGTGCTTCTGTTTTTTGATCAAAGGGAAATTGTTCTTGCACAACTTTGATCAATAATTCTTCATATTCCCGCAGTCGGGTTTCATAGTCTCGCACCTGTGCAATAGCATAATCATACATTTCCTTTGCATCTGCAACAGATAACGCTAACCTTTGTCTTTCTTTTTCTAAGAGTTGTTTTGCTACTACAGATAATTGTCCGTTTTCTGCTTTCAGTCTTTTAATAACTTCATTACAATATGCAGTTTTTGCAGGACTAAAAACTATTGTTCCTGTAGGTGGTTCTAGAAATGGTTTTAATGCTTCTAATGCTTCAACTGCGGAGGGGTAGCGTTTATCAGCTTTACGACGGATCATGGTGGTTAAATATTCTGCCAGATAATCACTCACCTGTAAATTAGAATATCGCCAAATTTTCTCCGCATAATCATCTTCTTCTAATTTTATGGGGTCAATACCTGTTAAAGCATAAATAGCAGTCATGCCCAAAGCGTAAATATCACTAGCATAACAGGGTTTACCATTAAACTGCTCACTCGGCATATATCCAGGAGAACCCGCAACCGTACTTCCTCCTTGGGGGTTCAAAATAATTGAACCGAGTTCTTTAACTGAGCCAAAATCAATCAAAAAGATTTTACCATCTGGTTGACGACGCATTAAATTTTTCGGTTTAATGTCGCGGTGAATTACTCCCTCTGCATGAGTGTGAACAAAAACGAGAATTTCTAAGACTTCTTTTAATAATTGAATAACATGATCTTCACTCCACCGCTTCCCGTGAGAAATTTCTGTACTCAGGTCATTGCCGGCAATATATTCTTGACTAATATAATAGTTATCATCTTGGGCAAAATATGCCAGTAATGTAGGAATTTGGTCATGTTTACCCAGCTTTTCCAAAGCTATTGCTTCTTTTTCAAAGAGTTTGAGAACACTCTGATTATTTTTGTGGATAGTATGGAGTTGTTTAACTACACATAAGGGTTGACTGGGGATATGATGATCTTTAGCCAGGTAAGTAACAGCAAAACTCCCCCTGCCTAATTCGCGTATAATTTCGTAACGTCCTGCTAATAGTGACACGGTGTGGATGTTTATTTATGGGTTAAATATATAGGGATGATATTATACAGTATAGGCTGTTGTGGATTTCATTTGTATAAGTTTAGCGGGCAAGATGCCCGGACCACAAGATTTAACTATCTTCTAGTTCCCATGCTCTGCGTGGGAACACAGTCACGAGGCTCTGCCTCAATGATAGCAGGAGGTAGAACCTCCTCGATAGCATTCCCAGTCAGAGACTGGGAACGAGAAAAGCTAGTTTTACTCGTGACTCGTGACTCCTGACTCCTGACTCCTGACTCCTAACTCCTGACTCCTGCTGTAAAAGAAGATTGTTCTAGAATTAAAATTAACTTTGTTATCTTATTTTACCCAATCCGTGACAACTACACCCCTGACTCCCAACTTCCCCCAAACTGCATCAGTTCCCGATACTCTCGGACGTTTTGGCCGCTTTGGTGGTAAATATGTTCCTGAAACTTTAATGCCAGCATTAGCTGAACTAGAAACAGCGTATCAGCAATATCGCCATGATCCTAGTTTTCAAGCAGAATTACAAGGTTTACTGAAAGATTACGTAGGACGTGCCACACCTTTATACTTTGCCGAACGCCTTACAGCCCATTATGCCCGTCCAGATGGCACAGGAGCGCAAATTTACTTAAAACGTGAAGATTTAAATCATACAGGCGCTCATAAAATTAATAATGCTCTTGGTCAAGTATTAATGGCCCAGCGCATGGGTAAACAGCGCATCATTGCGGAAACTGGTGCAGGACAACATGGGGTAGCAACTGCGACAGTTTGCGCTCGTTTCGGTTTAGAATGTATTATTTACATGGGTGTTCACGACATGGAACGCCAAGCTTTAAACGTGTTCAGAATGCGTTTGATGGGGGCTGAAGTTCGTCCTGTGTCTGCGGGTACGGGAACCCTTAAAGATGCCACTTCTGAAGCCATCCGCGACTGGGTAACAAATGTGGAAACTACCCATTACATATTGGGTTCTGTCGCAGGTCCCCATCCTTACCCGATGATGGTACGTGATTTTCATGCTGTAATTGGTGTAGAAACCCGCGCTCAAGCAATGGAAAAATGGGGTGGTTTACCTGATATTCTCATGGCTTGTGTGGGTGGTGGTTCTAATGCAATGGGACTATTTCACGAATTTGTCAAAGAACCATCTGTGCGGTTAATTGGTGTGGAAGCTGCTGGTGAAGGTGTAAATACTGGCAAACACGCAGCAACCTTGACAAAAGGACAAGTTGGTGTATTGCATGGAGCAATGAGTTATCTGTTACAGGATAATGATGGACAGGTAATTGAGCCACACTCGATTAGTGCAGGTTTAGATTATCCTGGTGTGGGACCAGAACACAGTTATATGAAGGATAATGGCCGGGCTGAATATTACAGTGTGACAGATGCTGAAGCTTTAGAGGCATTTCAACGCCTATCAAGGTTAGAGGGAATTATACCCGCATTAGAAACATCTCATGCGATCGCTTATTTAGAAACTTTGTGTCCTCAACTCCCTGGCAGTCCCCGAATTGTGATTAACTGCTCTGGTAGAGGTGACAAGGATGTACAAACAGCCGCTAAGTTCTTAATTCAGGGGATCTAGAGATCCCGTGACTACAGCAGTTTAAGGCTCAAGAGTCCAGGACATCTGGCCAATATCAAAGATAATGATAATGTCTCTGGGATTGGTGTAGCGAGTAATAGCAAAGGACAATTTTATTTTAGACAAATTTTCCTGCTATCAAAATAGATTTCTTTGAACAATAGCTATTTAATAATTTTAGTATCCATGACATCTGTCAGTGGGTACTATTTTTTATATATTTTTTTGATTAAAAATGTAGTGACAATAACATTTAATAAGATGAGGAATCTACCATAGGCATATAGTGGATACTGCATTTTTTAAAAGTTATGAAACTGGCAGATTTTTAGGAAAAGAAAATGTCATTTTCAGGAAAGTGAAATGAGAAGTTTGAATTAGAGAATGTGACAGGTGAGTCAATGCAGTGGAAGGTTTCCCGACTTGTAGCACCTGCTGTCAACAGGTATCACCCCTTCAGAGTGAGGGAGTTGAAAAACTTCTTGTATCTAAGTTTTATCATCCTGATACCAATTTATCAAACATTCTGACTCCTGATGTAATTCTTTAGTTCATGAATACTTGACAGTATCCTGGTACTTATTCTAAGCATCAGAAGATAGAGTATATGTCTAATAAATCCATACACTACCTAATTGTCTATGTTCCGACAAACTGCTTTTGGCATGGCTTTAAGTACGCTTGTCCTTGCTAGTGGATTGATGACTGCTCCTGTTCCCAGCAATAATTCTACTCAGAAAATTTCGCACACTCAGTCATTGAATACTTCTAGTCAGGCAGCTATGTTGAATCTTAATTCTGAAAATGCTACTTTAGAAAAATTAGTTTTTGAGCAAATTAATCAATATCGCGTTTCTCAAGGATTATCAAAGTTAACTTTAAATGCAAGTATAACTCAGCAAGCCAGAATTCACAGTCAAAACATGGCTAAAGGTACGGTTAAGTTTAGTCATCATGGTTTTGAACAACGAGTTAAAGCCATCCCTCTTAAATATGAAAGTGCATCCGAGAATGTGGCTTTTAACGTTGGATATAGCGAACCCGCAAAGCAAGCTGTAATTGGTTGGCTCAATAGTCCTGGACATTTGAAGAATATTCAAGGAAAATTTAAGCTGACAGGGGTGGGAGTGGCCACTAATGGCAAAGGTGAAGTTTATCTCACACAAATATTTATCAATACCCGATAGATTTTATTACTGATTTTTTGCACAATTTGCACAATAATAATTTAGTGTCTGATACAGTGATTTAACTGATAGACACTATAACTTATTTGGAAACCATTGATGACATTAGACAATTTTCAGGTGAGCAATCGCGATTTAGATGCAGCTACCCTCTCAGAGTATTTACAATCTGATGCGATCGCTGTGGACACTGAAACTATGGGATTATTACCCCAGCGCGATCGCTTGTGTCTCGTGCAGTTGTGCAACCCAAAGGGAAAAGTCACAGCAATCCGCATTGAAAAAGGACAAACAGAAGCTCCCAACTTAAAACAACTCCTGGAAGCAACCCACATCCTCAAAGTCTTTCACTTTGCACGATTTGATCTTGCTACCTTACGTTACAATTTAAACATTTACGTTCAGCCTGTTTTTTGTACCAAAATTGCCAGTAAGTTAGCTCGGACTTATACAAATCGTCACGGTTTAAAAGATGTAGTCCAGGAATTAGAACAGGTAGAACTAGATAAAAGTTCTCAAAGTTCTGATTGGGGTAACGCAGTTAATTTATCAGCAGATCAATTAAATTACGCAGCTAATGATGTCCGCTACTTACTAAGTGTTCAACAAAAGCTTACTCAAATGTTGCAAAGAGAAGAGCGTTGGCAACTTGCTCAAGAATGCTTTCAAGTTCTACCAACATTAGTTGCTTTGGATTTATTGCAATTCAAAGATTTATTTGAACACTAATTGGTAATTGGTAATTGGTAATTATAGCAGATTGCAGATCAATGGGGTACAGAATCTAAATTGAAACCTATACACATTCGCCAGTTTTACTCCTGGCACCTGAATTCTGCTGTATTTATTTTCTCCTCTGTTCCCTGTTAAGAGTTAAGAGTTCCCTGTCACCTAATTTCATTTCTGCTGATTTTCTAAGTGATTTTGCATCCGAGAGACAACATTGTAGTCATCTGCACCTGCGGGAGTTCTGGATTCAATAATACCTTCTGTTGGTCCACCAATGGCTTTCCATGCACCCAGACCACCTTTGAGTTCAGATACGTGTTCAAACCCTGCCGAACGCAATTTTTGGGCAGCTTGAGCAGTTTGTCCCTCGTTTGCACCGTAAACGTAAATATCACGGCTTTTATCTAAACTGTTCGCTGCACGCTCGGTTAGATTGTCTATGGGCATAGGCATTGCTCCCATAATATGACCTTCATTGTATGTTGCGCGATCACGTACATCCAAAATTGTAAATCCTGGTTCTCCCCATTCCAAACGAGACTTAACTGCATGAACCTCGGATTCGGCTTCTATTGGTGGCTGTGAAGGAATAATACCACCCATCAGATTATTGGTCATAGTAGGTTTTTATCCTTTCTCTTTCTTATTTACATCATTAAAATTAACTTAACAAAAAAATAAAGTTAACTTGTCTTTCGTGAGTATGAAAAAATCAATGTTTGCCCAGAAAAATGTTGTTATAATCTACCTTTTGGTATATTTAATTCATCTTCGAGATAGACATAAAATGATTGAACCAATATTTAATGAAGCCGCAAAAACTTTACTAGAAGAGAGAAGTTTACAACAATCATTCTGAACTTTTAACGAAACTTACAAAGCTACTAATTTAGAGAAGCCATAGACAAAGATAGGCTAATTTCTCGATTAGTCATTGAACAAAGGCAACGGGAAAATTCTGCTAAATATATAAAATTAGTTATAAAATTAGTAGTCAATTTATTGCAGGTGACAGAGTTGAAAGTCTGTTGGTGTACTTATAATAAGCTGGATTTTCTGTATTCTCTGTTACCTGGTTTTTCTTTTTTCAAAAATAAATGACATTTTATACCAAATTTTTTCTAAAAAATACCAAAATCATACATTACCGATACATTTGAGAAGGATTACTATGAAGTTTGCATAAACTTCATGGAAAATTAAGTGTACACAAAGATTACTGCTTTTTTCCTACTGAATGAAAGTGGGAGCTAATACACTCCTCAAAAACAGCCTCAAAAATAACCTGTCGCTACAGAAAATCGCCACATCAATCAATAAACTGCATTGGACTTATGGATACACTGCCGACGACTATTCCCAAGATTATGATTGTAGATGACGATTTCAGTGTGAGAAATCTCGTCTATCGGTTTCTGAGTCGAAAATACCAAATAGAATCGGCATCAGATGGTAAGACTGCTATGGCATTATTTGAGAAATTTAATCCAGCCTTAGTAATTCTGGATTGGAATTTGCCAGATGCTAACGGCTATAAACTTTGTCAAGAAATGCAAAGTAGCACTAATGTTTTAGTTTTGATCCTCACTAGCCGGAATGATGAAGCTGATAAAATTAAAGTTCTGGCAGCAGGTGCAGATGACTTCATGACTAAACCATTTAGTTTGGCAGAAGTAGAAGTTAGAGTTGAAGCTCTGTTGAGACGCATCCGTTCCATCCATCCTCATCAATCCCAACGTCTTGTCTTTAAACAATTAGCAATTAACCCGGAAGGTAGAGAGGTAACACTGAATGATAAACCTTTGGCTTTAACTGCTTTAGAGTTTAATATCTTGCATTTTTTAGCCAGTCATCCAGGTCAAGCTTGGAGTCGGCCTCAACTAATTCAAAAAATTTGGGGTTGTGACTATGTAGGAGATGGACGAGTTGTCGATGTGCATATTGGTCAGCTGCGTAAAAAAATGGAAGCTGATTCTAGTACACCAGAGTTTATTAAAACCGTGCGTGGCTATGGCTACAAGTTTGAACCTCCTGAAGGCTGTAAAGTTTAAACTCTCCATAGGAAAAACAACTCATTAAAACTTTAATGAAGTGATCATTTAATAACTGGTTCTAGACTTCAATTTACTCAGGAATTTTACAGAGGCTTGATTGATTACATAATTTGTGTAAGCTTGGGTGTTTGAAGCTAAAGTTTGTCAGGGAATTTGTGTCTACTCAAGCCTCATACCAATTTTAGAGTTTAGAGTTTAGGTTTTTGTTGAATTTGTACTAATTCTGTTATTCCCAAATCATAAAATATAGAGTCACTATATATTCTGCTCTGCTCAATATTGATGAGATTAAAAAAGCAATGAAAATCACGGTAATGAGTTTTAACCTCCGGTACGATAAACCAGATCCGGGGATGCATCAGTGGAAAAAGCGTGTCGGTGCAATCGCATCTGTTATTCAATACTACAAACCTGATTTACTGGGTACGCAGGAAGGTAAACCCCATCAACTTAGGGATTTACAAGCACTTTTACCCGACTATAAATTTATAGGGGGCGATCGCACGGGTACAGGACAAGGTGAACATTGTGCAGTTTTTTACAATTCCCAACTTCTAAAACTTCAACAAACCAAAGATTTTTACCTCAGCGATACCCCAGATATCCCCGGAAGTATCACTTGGGAAACCCGTTTACCTCGGATGGCAACTTGGGCTAATTTTGTAGTTGGTAATCCTAGTATTTCCCTAACTATTATTAATACTCATTTAGATCATGAAAGTGCTAAAGCTAGAGAATTAGGTGCAGCTTTGGTTAGTCTACGTTTAATGGAATTTCCCTCAGAAGACTACCTACTGCTAACAGGAGATTTTAACGCTAATCCCAATACGTTAGCACGGATAATTTTAGCTGATAATCACAAAATACAAGATGCTTTAGCAACTCTTTCTTTAGAACAACAGAAAACCTTTCACGAGTTTACAGGTGAAGCGGGGAATGCAATAGATACGATATATTGCGATCGCCGTTTGCAAATAGAACAGGTAATTATTGACCGTCAACAGTGGGAAGGTGTTTGGCCTTCTGATCATTTTCCTGTGATTGTGAAATTAAGCATCGGGAATAGAGAATAGGGAATAGGGGAATATACAACTCAAGCTGACTTAATAGTTACTGCTAACTGTAATCCCAACGCATCTAATAAAGTAGTTAAACAATAAAATTCAATTTCTCCTTGCTCAGATAATTTCTGGGCTAGGTTCTCATAAGATTGCTGTACAGGTTTTGAAAGTTTATCAATTCCACCTTGAGCTTCAATTACATTTTTAAGCCCCTTATTTAACATTTTAGGATCGCCTTCTTCTAGAACAACTTCAATATAAGTAGCTGCTGCCAGTGGATCTTTAAAGTCTTGAATTAGTTTTATATGATAACTTGTGCTTTTAGACATCCTTTTCCTCTCCGCGTCTCTGCGCCTCCGCGTGAGGTAAACTTTGCCTTTGCTTCACCAACTCCACCGCTAACTGTATCGCGGCTTTCATACTCGTAGCATCAGCAATTCCCTTTCCGGCAATATCAAACGCAGTTCCATGATCTGGGGAAGTTCTCACAAAGGGTAAACCGATAGTAGTATTTACAGCACGATCAAAAGCCATTAGCTTGACCGGAATCAAACCCTGATCATGGTAAAGTGCTAAATAAGCATCAGCAGGATTTTTAACAGCAGAATTACCATACCAAGCTTGACCCGGTTTAACCCACATTGTATCTGGTGGTATGGGTCCTTCTAGTTGTAAATGAGGGCGTTTTTGCCGTTCTGACTCCAACCAGGGAATTAACCAATCTATTTCTTCTGTTCCTAATTGTCCCATTTCTCCACTGTGGGGATTTAAGCCAGCGATCGCAATTCTCCCATTTTTAATCCCAAAATCTCTTTCTAAACACTCTTCTAATAAATCTAATTTTTTTGTTAATAATTCCGGTGTTAAGGTTTGGGATACTTGACATAAAGGTATATGTGTGGTAGCAAGTAAAGCCCTTAAAGTCCAACTGGTAAAAGGCGATCGCGCTACAAATAACATTCCAAAACGCTCTACACCAGCTTTTTCGGCTAAAAGTTCAGTTTGTCCCGGATAGTCAAAACCAGCAGCTTTCCAAGCCGATTTAGCTATAGGCGCTGTAACAATACCATCAAACTCACCCGCCAAAGTTTGGGCTATGGCAGATTCCATATAAGCAAAACTCGCCGCACCACTAACAGCATTACCCAACCCGGTAATAATTTCACCTGAGTTTGCTGTATCAATATCAATCACTGTCAAATCATCTGGATTTGCCAAAGCGGACAAATTTTCAGTATTGTATGTTAGATTTTTATAAGTCATAGTGAGTAAATCCCGACTACCCACTACGACAATATAACAGTTTTGGCTAACTTCCGAATCTGCCAAAGCCTTTAAAATTACTTCTGGTCCAATTCCTGCGGGATCTCCCAGTGTCAGTGCTAAACGTGGACGTTGATGAGTATTAGTCATAAGTCAGGGAATAGGGAACAGGGAACAGGGAACAGGAAAACTGTTAATTAAGCCACATCGCTACTTACCCAGTCCCGATTTCAATTAGCTGCTAAACTATTTTAGAATTATTTAGACAGGTCTAATCCTCAAGACAGTTGAAGACCTAGTTTACCTGAATTACCAGACTAGCAAAAATGAGATTTGAGAGATCAAGTTAATTTAAGCAGTCTCATAAACGGGAAACATCCACAAACCATTCACTTCACAAAGGAGAATCACAGAAAATGGGCGGCGAAATCTTAAATGCAGCTATGTTGTCTTTCGGCTTAATCTTCGTAGGCTGGGCTTTGGGCGCATTATTGCTAAAAATTCAAGGCGCAGAAGAATAAGCGGGGGAGCAGGGGAGCAGGGGAGCAGAGGTGCAGGGTGCAGGGTGCAGGGTGCAGGGGGAGAAAAATTAATTCTTTTTCCTTGTTTGCTTCTAGCTTCTTTAACTCCTGAACTCCTGAACTCCTGAACTCCTGAACTCCTGATAGCGAAGCGTGGCGTTAGCCATACTCCTTAAAAAAATGTAAAGTTATATTTCTATAACTAATTCTGTTAAGATTTTTATCATAAAACATTAAAATTTATAAAGACCCTCATGACATTATTAATCGTCGGTGCCACTGGCACCTTAGGAAGACAAGTGGCTCGTCGTGCTATCGATGAGGGGTATAAAGTACGCTGTCTGGTTCGGAGTCCTAAAAAAGCTGCATTTCTCAAAGAATGGGGTGCAGAACTGGTGAGAGGAGACTTATGTTATCCCCAAACCCTAGAAGCAGCGTTAGCAGGTGTAACTCAAGTGATAGATGCTTCCACATCTCGCGCTACAGATTCATTAACTATTAAACAGGTAGATTGGGATGGTAAAGTAGCGTTAATACAAGCTGCCAAGGCTGCTGGTGTAGAGCGGTTTATCTTCTTTTCTATTCTTGATGCTGATAAATATCCCAATGTACCGCTGATGGAAATTAAGCGGTGTACAGAATTATTTTTAGCTGAGTCTGGTCTAAACTATACTATTTTGCGTCTAGCTGGATTTATGCAAGGCTTAATTGGTCAATATGGCATACCCATTTTGGAAAACCAGCCTGTGTGGGTAACGGGTGCTTCTTCCCCTGTTGCTTATATGGATACTCAGGATATTGCTAAATTTGCGATTCGCGCTTTGAGCGTACCAGAAACCCAAAAACAAAGTTTTCCCGTGGTTGGGACTCGTGCTTGGAGTGCAGAGGAAATAATTAATATTTGTGAACGCTTATCAGGGAAAGATGCAAGAGTAACGCGGATGCCAATTGGCTTACTGCGTGGTGTACAAGGTTTACTCCGGTGCTTTCAGTGGGGATGGAATGTGGCTGATAGATTGGCTTTTACCGAAGTCTTAGCTAGTGGGAGAGCCTTAAATGCGCCAATGGAAGACGTATACACAGTATTTGACTTGGATAAACAACAAACAGCTACCGTAGAAACATACCTGCAAGAATACTTCAGCCGGATTATGAAAAAGCTGAAGGAGTTAGACTACGAGAAAAATAAGACCAAAAAACAGAAAAATAAAAAGACACCTTTTAAACAGTCTTCAAAAGTTAATAGTCAATAAAATTCCAGACTTAATGATTAGATTAGTCAAAAATGTGTAACCATTACATAAAGATCAAGCATCGCCTAAACCTGGATATCTGAATGTGCCGAAAGCAGGCATTATCTACAACGACGTTAAACCGATAGCGACTCGAACCGCTATTGAACTCAAAGACCAGCTAACCGCAGCTGGTTGGGATGTATGTGTGACAGCAAGTATCGGTGGTATACTGGGCTACTCTAATCCAGATAGTCCTGTATGCCACACCCCAGTAAAAGCTCTCACACCCCCTGGTTTTGACTCAGACATGGAGTTTGCAGTGGTATTAGGAGGAGACGGGACTGTTTTGGCAGCTTCTCGTCAAGTTGCCCCCTGTGGCATACCATTGCTAACTGTGAATACTGGTCACATGGGATTTTTGACGGAAGCTTACCTGAATCAACTCCCCCAAGCTATAGAACAGGTAATGGCAGGTGAGTATGAAATCGAAGAACGAGTCATGCTCACGGTCAAAGTGCTGCGGGGAGATGCTGTTTTATGGGAGGCTCTGTGCTTAAATGAAATGGTGCTACATCGGGAACCATTGACCTCAATGTGCCATTTTGAAATTGCAATTGGTCATCATGCAGCAGTAGATATTGCGGCGGATGGTGTAATTGTTTCTACTCCAACGGGTTCAACTGCTTATTCATTAAGTGCTGGTGGTCCAGTAATTACACCAGGTGTACCTGTGTTGCAGCTAGTACCAATTTGTCCCCATTCTCTGGCTTCCAGGGCTTTGGTGTTTCCCGATAGTGAACCTGTGAACATCTATCCAGTTAACATCCCCCGATTGGTGATGGTGGTAGATGGAAATGGTGGGTGTTATATTTTGCCGGAAGATCGGGTATATTTAGAGCGATCGCCTTATGTTGCTCGCTTTATTCGCTTACAATCGCCAGAGTTTTTCCGCATTTTACGGGAAAAATTAGGTTGGGGTCTGCCACATATTGCTAAACCCAATTCGGTAGAATTGCCATAATTGCCAGTTGTCGGTGGTCAATTGTCAGTGATAGTCAAAACTGGGTTTCTTCCAGAATTGGTAGTTGGGTATTGTATTGGGAATCAGTAATGGAAATTGCATCTTCAGATGGTCGATGTTTTATACCGGAACGTGCTAGAACATCATTGTTACCATTTTGTAACTGTTAGTATTGCGTGATATTTAGAGAACAACGTAATAAGTAATAACTGATGGAATATTGTTTTTCCGATTACCAATTACCAATTACCAATTGATATGATACCTTCTCACAGTTCCTGTGTACTGGTGATCGAACCCGATGCTAGTCTAGCTAATCAACTAGCTTTTGATTTGCAAGAAGCGGGCTACGATGCAATCATAGCTGCTGATGCGGCTATTGGTTTGCAACAATGCCGTGATGCCTCTGGCGGTCAAAGCCATCGCCAACCGGCTTTAATTGTTGTAGACCGGATGCTAACAGGAGAATCAGGACTCTCTTTGTGCAGAAATATTCGCACCATCGGCTATTGTTCACCTGTATTAATTTTAATGGCAAGAGATACTGTTGATGATCGTATAGCTTGTCTCGAAGCGGGTGCTGATGATTATATTCTCAAACCCTATCGCTCAGAAGATTTTTTAAAGTTGATTCGTTTGTATCTCAAACCTGATGTTGATACTAATGAGCAGTTGCGCTTTGGAGATTTGGTTCTAGATATCGGTATCCGTCGCGCTATTTATAATAGTAGAGCCATTGACTTGACAATGAAGGAATTTGAATTGTTAAAGTTTTTTATGGAACATCCCCGCGAAGTATTAACTCGTGAACAAATCTTAGAAAATGTTTGGGGTTATGACTTTATGGGTGAGTCAAATGTGATTGAAGTATACATTCGCTATTTGCGGCTGAAAATTGAAGAAGAAGGGCAAAAGCGCCTAATTCAAACGGTACGGGGTGTAGGATATGTGTTAAGAGAAGCATAAAAGCAAAAATTCCCTGGGCCAAGCTAAATCCAAACTCAGATATTCCAGATGTAAAATTAGCAATTTAACCGAAATTAATTCAATTAAAATTAATTTCAGTTTAGGGATGCAAACTTGACTTATATAACTGCACAATTTAAGTTAGTAGGTATTGATTTAAATAATCAATAAGTAGAAAGGCGCAAAAAAACAGAAGTATGTAACGAAACATAAAGTTGCCTAAAAACCTCTTCCCTCCAGCATAGCTGCCTCCAGCATAGCTGCCTTGTCATCACGACAATTTTTAACGCCGACCTACTTAGTTATTAGGTATCTACAATGAACAAGTTAACTTTTTATATCGTTTTGTTACAAAGTTTGTTTTTAGGGATGGGAACTGCTTGCGCCCAGTCATTAGAGACAAAAGCAAGGGAAAATTTGGTGATTCCACCTCAAACAGTATTACCATCATCGCAATTATGGGTAATTAATCAGAATAAACAGGTACAAAAACAAGCTTTTATGTGGTTTGTACCAGACCCAAAGAAATCCAGACAGCAACCCTTTTTGCAAATTGTTCAAACTGCCAATAAGCCAACAAAAAAACCTAGTTCTATTAATAAACCACCTAAAGTTAATGATTTAGCAGTATTTGATGAAGTTGTTAAAGATAGTCAAAAGCTAGAGGGTATATTTACTCTTTATCGGCAAAAAGAAAATAATAAAATATATTTAGAAATTCAGCCAGAGCAACTACAAAAAAATTTCTTAGCTACAGCTACTTTAGAATCTGGTATTGGTGAAAAAGGAATTTATAGTGGACTGCCATTGCAAGACTTCCTGTTTTACTTCCAACGCATAGATAATAAATTACAGTTTGTTGTTCGCAATGTTAATTTTCGGACTCGTGAAGGAGATCCGCAAAAACGCTCACTAGCTAGGTCTTTTAGTGATTCTGTTCTCTACAATCTTGATATTAAAAGTATCCATCCACAACGAAAAACAATCCTGATTGATTTAGGTGATTTACTCCTGTCAGATTTAGCAGGTTTATCTGCAAGTTTAGAATTAGCAGCAAGTCCAGAACCCGGCTATTTTGGAAATGCAAAAGTTTTTCCCAACAATTTAGAAATTGAATCGATTTTTAACTTTTCTAGTAGTGGCGGTAATAACCAAACCCAGCCTTTAGATACGCTGGCTGATAGTCGAGGCTTTACTCTAAGGCTTCATTATAGCCTTTCCCAATTACCAACAAATAATTATCAACCACGTTTAGCAGATGAGCGGGTGGGATATTTTTTGACCGCATATCAAGATTTATCCATAAATGATCGCAATGATCCTTTTGTTCGTTACATTAATCGCTGGAATTTGGAAAAACAAGATCCTACTGCTGCAATTTCTCCTCCGAAAAAGCCAATTGTTTTCTGGATTGATAATGCTGTACCTTTTGAATATCGTGATGCGGTTAAAGAAGGAGTATTAATGTGGAATCAAGCTTTTTTGAAAGCGGGATTTAAGGATGCAATTGAAGTTAAACAAATGCCAGATAATGCTACATGGGATGCGGCAGATATTCGGTATAATACAATTCGCTGGATTAATACTGTAGATGGTTATTTTGCTCTTGGTCCATCCCGTGTTAATCCTTTGACTGGAGAGATTTTAGATGCTGATGTTCTGGTGGATGCTAGTTTTGTCAGAGCCTTGAAAAATGAATATCGTCAACTTGTTTTACCGAGCCAAACACCAACTCCAACTTCCCTATCTGCATTGATGCAAAATCGCCCTCTTTGTAATAAAGGTAAGCAAAATACTAAGGGATTGATTGGTAATTTATCCAAACTCGCAGGAGAGTATGATTTATGCTACGGCATAGAATCTGCTAATCAATTTGCTTTTGGTTCATTAGCAATTTCAATGTTATCAAATACTGCCCCTAGTCAAGCGCAAATTAAAGACTATGTGAATCAATATTTGCGTCTAATTATCGCCCATGAAGTTGGTCATACTTTAGGGTTACGGCATAATTTTCGTGGTAGTAATCTCTTAGCACCAGAGGAGATGAATAATCTAGAAATCACTCGTACTAAAGGCTTGACAGCTTCCGTAATGGATTATGTTCCTCCTAATATTGCTCCGCGTGGTACAGTCCAGGGAGATTATTTTCCTAATCAAGTGGGCAGTTATGATCAATGGGCAATTCAGTATGGTTATACTCCTTCTGGGGCGAAAAATGCAATGGCAGAAAAACCATTTTTGGCAGAAATAGCTAAACAATCTCAAAAACCAGAGTTGAGTTACTCTCCTGATGAAGATACATCAGAAATTGATCCCACATCTGCACCTTGGGATAATAGTGGTAATGTGTTAACTTATTCTCGCTGGCAGTTGGATAATTCCCTGGTGATGTGGGAACGTTTAAATCATGGTTATTCAATGTCTGGTGAGAGCTATAGTGATTTAACTGATCAGTTTAGTACCATATTTGGTAATTATTTACAGCAACTAAGTTATACGATTAAATACATTGGTGGACAGTCTTTTTACAGAGTCAATCCTCATGAAAACAAAGGAAAATTACCATTTGTAGCAGTTTCTATAGGACAACAACGAGAAGCATTAGCGACATTACATGAATATGTTTTTGCTGAGGATGCGCTAAAATTTTCACCGCAATTACTGAATAAATTAGCACCTTCACGCTGGCGACATTGGGGTAGCACACCGAAAACAGGGCGTTTAGATTACCCAGTTCATGATTTGGTATTGTTTGTGCAGAGTAGTGTCTTGAGTGATTTGTTATCAAGCGATCGCCTTTCGCGGATGAAGGATATTGAACTGAAAAGCGAACCTGGAAAAGCACTGTCTATACCTGAACTATTTACTACTTTGCAAACGGGAATTTGGACAGAGGTTGTACAACCACAAGGTAAATTAAAAATTTCTAGTCTGCGACGGGGTTTACAACGACAATATGTGAACTTTTTGACAGCGATGGTATTACGAAAAGCAGATGTACCGGAAGATGCTCGTACCATAGCATGGTATAAACTCAAACAATTAGACCAACAACTCAAACGGGTGAAGTCTGAGGATGAATATACCAAAGCCCATTTATTAGAAACCCGCGATCGCATTGAAAAAACTTTAAATGCTCCATTACAGGGGAATTGATAAGTGACAGGGATTGTAGTTTCTAATCATGGTGGTAGACAATTAGATGGAGCGATAGCGAAACGCTGCTGCAAGCAGTTCGCTTCTTTAGATGCCTTACCGGAAATTGTAGCCGCAGTTGACGGTAGAGCAGAAGTCCTGTTTTATGGGGTTTAGCGGTATCTGGACATGGAGTAGCTGATGTTATCTCTCTACTCCAGGAACTAGCTACAGCAATGGCTCTGGGCGGTTGTACTAGTCTAGAAGATATTGATTCTAGTTTGGTGATTTGTCATTAGTTCTTCTCCCCAGTCAAAAAAAAATCTAAAAACCTGTTGCTAAAATAAAAAAATAGGCTATAATAGGGAAGTTACACCCATAAGGGCGGGTGGCGAAACTGGTAGACGCACCGCACTCAAAATGCGGCACCGAAAGGTATAGGAGTTCGATTCTCCTCCTGCCCACTGATAAATTTTTATCTAAGTGTTGGGCTGATGTGGCTTTTGCCACTTATTCAGCACAGTTACAATCTTTACTACCAAGTCATCAAAAGACATCTAAACGATTACAGAGTTTAACTAAAAAACGGAATTTTCGAGTTGATGATTATTTGCATAAAGCCAGTCGTTTAATTATTGACCATTTAGTGAAGTGTGGGATTGGTACTTTAGTAATAGGTCAAAATCCATTGTGGAAACAGAATACTAATTTAGGCAGTAGAAATAATCAAAACTTTGTTTGTATTCCCCATACTCGATTTGTAAAGCAGTTGAGTTATAAGGCGAAGTTATTCGGGATAAATGTATTGGTTTCTGAGGAGTCTTAGACCAGTGTAGCTTCTTTTTTAGATCAAGATCCTATTCCCACTTATGGCAAAGCTGACTCGAAAGAAGTTAAATTTAGTGGTCGCCGAATCAGGACTAAGCTGTACAGAGTAGGTAATGGTTTATTGATTCATGCTGATATCAATGGTAGTTTGAATATTTTACGTAAAGTAGTTCCGACAGCTTTTAGTCTAGGGATAGGGGGCGTTATAGTTCGCCCCGTCGGGGTTATTCCCGGCAAACGAAAGGCATGAGATATTTGTCTATGTTTTTTGGAACTATTCAGATAAATTTAGCAATTTTACCTTAGCGTCAGCTGGTCTTAACTTCAGCATGACCATTGCGGATAGCCCAGGCTATTTCTAACATTTGCGTCCAACGTTTTTGCAGTTGTTTGGGGGTACATTGGACAGCTTTAGCGATCGCCTGATCATTCTCCAAAGCAGTTTTTAACTTAAAGATTTGCTGTTGCTGTTCAGTCAATTGATTCCAAAAAGTATCCCATTGTTGAGAAGATAGACCCAACTTATGTTCTAAACCAGCACCTAACCATTGATGTACTAATTGCCAGTGATGTTGTTTAGCAAACTTCTCGACGTGATACTTAAAGCGTTGTTGCAAATAATCGCGTTGACGACTGGTTAAACCGAGAATTTGGTCAATTTCTGGTGCAGAGAGGTCTTGAAGTTTCAAAGATAGATAATTCATACAGTCAGATTGACCTTGAGACTCCAGATATTTCATTAATTCGGTAATTACGCGATCGCGTTCCGACTCCTCAGAAGGATCAAAACTAGGTTTAGCAACCATCTGCGACCTAATTTGCTGCACTGCCAAATTACGTTGATAAGATTCAGCCTCTTCTGTTTTAGCAGAATCAACCGCCATTTCAATATCAACAGTCGTTTCCTGGGGTTGACGACGAGCAAAACCTTGAGCGCGTAACACAATCAACTGTTGATTAGCACCACCGGGTAAATTAATCCGACGTTTAGCATACTGCTCTGTAAACGCCATATACTCAGCTAATTGTAGTTGAGTACGCGGTGTGTAATCTTCAGGTAACTCATTTTCCCGCCGAAAAGCTTTAATCGCTTCAATATAAAAAGCTTGAAGAAAATCTTCAATCAGATTGTAACGAGCTTCAAAACCTAATTCTGAGCCAGCAACTGTAACATGGCGATAAACAATAGCACCCAAGCTGCTATGTAATTCCACCCTTCCTTGTTTTGAACCCAATTGGTTGTAACGCAGGCACTTTTGTAAACGGTGTCTTGCTAAAGTAATCTGCCAGGACCTAACTTGCCCAGAAGTTTGGATGCGGGAACTCTTATCACATATCCGTTCCACTTCTTTAGTTATACGTTTGGCTACAGCTTCTACACAGCCAGTTGAAGCCTTCACTTGAGTCTGCATTTCCTGACAAAGCAGTTGGACTAGAGTATCAGAGTTAGTAACTGATAAATCTTCGCTTGTAACATCATTATCAAAATCAAAAGCAGGTGTAGAATTTGGCAGATTGACGAGGTTAGCTTTCATGACTTTTCCTGGAATTGGTATTGCACCTTAACTAAAACGCAGACACAGTTCTTAAAGACAGTTATCACTGGGGAATTGTGCTGGCATAAATCCATCAAGACTCGCAGCATAGACTGTTTATATATAAAACTGTAGGAAATTTCAGAAGTTAAGGGCTTGTCAAGTGTGTCGCTTTTTTGATCAGCAACTAAATCAAATCTGAGATGTGGGTATTGAGAAGGCGCTAAAACTAATCGAAACCCTAGCAATGCCAAGATTTGCCGCCATCTCTTTTTCCGTGATCCCAGCGTCTTTTGGTATGACAATTTCAAAATTGGAGTATATCTATCACAATTTGCTCGCACAGAGGGTTGTATCTGTAAAGCTTAATTATTATACCCAAGCTGCTGCTGCTTCCCAACCTAACCCCCTCCGTGTAATTATTGGTTCTTCATCCGTCAAGTCTAAAATGGTAGACACTTGAATAGTAGGTTCTTCACCTGTGTCTATAATAATGTCAACCAAGTTATCCAAACGGTCAAATAGCTCTACCCGTGACAGAATAGATTCTGAATCTTGTTCTAGTATTTCATCATCTGTGTCATTTGGTGGTAAATGTGCCGAAGTGGAAATAATCGGATTTCCTAACGCCTCCAGTAATGCCAAACATACATTATGATCTGGCACTCTAATTCCTGTTGTTTTTCGCTTGGGATTTTGCACCAGTCGCGGTACTAACTTGGTAGCAGGTAGCAAAAAAGTGTAGGGACCTGGTATCAAACGCTTCATAATCCGATAAGCTGTATCACTTACGAAGGCATAAGTTGCCACATGAGAAAGAGAGGGACATAAAAAGGTCAGTGGTTTATCATTCGCTAACTGCTTAATTTGTCTCACTCTTTCCACCGCCGACTTGGCATTCAAATCGCAACCAATGGCATAGACTGTATCAGTAGGGTAGAGCATGATAGCGCCACTAGACAGCGCCAACTTTATATCAACTATACGGCGGTTTTGGGGATTATCAGGATGAATTTCAAAAATCTTGGCCATGACTGGGGATTGGGGATTGGGTATTGGGGACTAGGTATTGGGTATTGGGTAATAATGAGTGATCGGTAGTAAAGTTTTACTAATGACCAATGACTAATGACTAATAACTAATAACTAATGACTAATTTATGAATAAAATTGCTTATCTTCAATGTCCGACCGGAATTTCTGGTGATATGTGTCTGGGTTCTTTAGTAAGTCTGGGTGTTCCTGTAGAGTATTTAGTGGAAAAACTGAATGGTTTAGGAATTGAGCAGGAATACCAATTACGGGTAGAACTTGTTCACCGACAAACTCAGCAAGCAACTAAAATCCACGTCGATTTAAAACACCACCATCATCATCAACATTCTCACCATCATGGCCGTCACCTACCAGAAATAGAGGAGATGATTCTCAAAGCCAAGTTGCCATTACAAGCGGAAGCTTGGAGTTTAGCTGTTTTCCGCCAGTTGGCAGTGGCAGAAGGAGCCGTGCATGGCATTGAACCGGAAAAAGTTCATTTTCACGAAGTAGGTGCTGTAGACGCGATTGTGGATATTGTCGGTACTTGTTTGGGTTTGGATTGGTTGGGTATTGACAGCAATCAGGAAGGATTACCATTGATATACTGCTCACCATTTCCAACCGGTGGGGGAACTGTTCGCGCTGCACATGGACAAATGGCTGTACCAGTACCCGCAGTTTTGAAGTTGTGGGAAATGCGGAATTGTCCAGTTTATAGCAATGGCATTGACAAAGAATTGGTGACACCAACAGGAGCCGCAATTGCCACTACTTTAGCCAGAAGTTTTGGTTCACCACCTCCAATTACCCTCAAACAAGTGGGACTGGGAGCGGGTTCTCTTGATTTACCCATCCCCAATATACTACGGCTGTGGCTCGGTGAAAGTTCCAACCAAAACACAAATATTCCTGATTTTGCCGATACTAGCCCTAATCTAGAGACAAATTTAGACACTAATTTAGAAACAATTTCTGTCCTAGAAACCCAAATTGATGACTTAAATCCTCAAGCTGTCGGCTATGTGTTTGATGCTTTATTTGCTGCTGGTGCAGTGGATGTTTTTACTCAAGGCATAGGGATGAAAAAATCACGCCCCGGGATTTTATTAACTGTAATTTGTCACCCACAACATTTAGCTAGTTGTGAAGAGATTTTATTCCGTGAAACCACGACTTTAGGAATTCGACGGACGATTGGACAACGCACGATTTTACAACGACAAATTCAACAAGTAGAAACCCCCTATGGACAAGTGGGTGTAAAAGTTGCTTGGAAAGGACAAGCCGCAGAAAAAGTTATTACTAATGTGCAGCCAGAATATGAAGATTGTGCAGATTTAGCTCGAAAATATAATATTCCCTGGCGGGAAATTCAACGCCTATCTTTACAGAATTGGTATTTACAAAATCACAAATAAAATATAGCAGGGAACTCTTAACTCTTAACAGAGTTGAAAGTCTTTTAGTGTATGGATTTTTGACGTTAATTGTGTATCTCAATCAAGTGGATACCGCTATAAAGCAGGCGTTAAGCCTGCCCTTAGATCATTATTCAGACTCGTTAATCTCCTGACTCCTGTAGAGACATTTTGCCGAAACATCTCTACTGACTGTTGATTGCTTCTCCCGTATCATCGGCTCGACGTTGAATATTTTTACCAATATCTTCAGTTCCGCGTTGTACATTCTTTGTTAAATCTTTGGCTGCATTCTCAACATTTTCCTGAAGATTTTCTACTCCTCTTTGAGTCCCTTTAGTTACTCCTTCTCGCAATTCTTCGGCTGAACTTCCTACATCTTCACCTAAGTTTTTTACCCTTTCACCAAAAGGTGTTCCTTGCCGATAATTACGTATATATTGTTCCTTACTATCTATTCCCTTGCGTTCTAGATTTCTCTGAGCATTTTCGATTAGTTCATCGGCTTTAGCTCTGGCTGCTTTTTCTGTTTTTATCGATCTGGGATCAACATCACTAAAATTGTTCATTCCCCCTTGATATGGAGAAATAGGATAATCTTTGGTGGGATCATATCTTTTCACATTCGGCGGTTGTCCGAGGGGTTGCGGTGGTTGTCCCGCTATAGTAGGACGATTACAAGCTTGTGCTAAAAATAGTAAGGTTGCGGCTAAAAAAACGCTTATAATTTTTAATAGGCGCAGATTTTGTAACCAATAAGTTAGCCTTTTCATATTTTTCTCCTGCTATTTTTTCTACTGATTTAAAAAGTCTATTTGCCTACGGCTGGATTTTTTTGTAATTCCGGTCTAGCACTTGCTTCATCTGCTTTTTCTTTCAAAAATCCTGAAGCTTTTTCTACTGACTCTGTAACAGTTTCGATTCTTTCTTGAATGCGATTTTTTAAATCAGGTTCACGCTGAATTAAACCACCCGGTTCAGGATGTTGGAATTCTTCTTCTGTGATAATTGGTAATTTTGCTTCTTTCTTAACTCTACCTAAAGGTGTTTCCGCTCCAGGATAAAGAAGTTCTGATTCTTTATTTACTGCTAGGAGTAATTGTGAATTTAAGGGTAAACTAGCTTGGTCATCTTTTTGTTTGCTTTGTTCAGTAGTAACTTTTGGGTCAGTTGACATCCGCAAATTTGTATATTTGTCATTACCACTTTTGTAAGGATTATTTGCTCCACCAGCTTGTACAGGTGTATTTTTTGGGTTTGCACCTTGATCACTGACTCCACTACAGGCCGTGCTAACTATCAACAATATTCCTGCTAAAAAGATAGTTAAAATCTGAGGGATTTGCCGATTTTTTAAGAAATTAATCAAATTTTTCACTTAGTCCTCCTGATTCGATCTTGGAGTTTAACTCGTTGATAAATTATTGAGTTATACCGAGTTATCAAGCCAAGTTTTACATATTTTTGGCAATGGTTTGAGTTGTCAATGTAAACAACCTTTCACGAGATTAACAAATTTAATATGAAATCTACTTCTAGCTTAGGTGACATTTTACTGCTGAGAAAATCCCAATTTTCTCTAACTGGAGAGAGATATTATTTAATATAATTATCTTGACCAATTTGATGATTAAATTACACAAATAATAAAAACAATCATGAAAAAAGTTTTACGCTGGTTTATTTTGGGGGGAACGCTGTTTTTTGTAGGGAAAGCGTTGAAGGATCATTGGTTAGAAGTGAGTTCTATCCATATTGATGCAGCGGCCTGGGCAGTTTTATCAATTGCTACAGGTTTAACTTTACTTGCACATATTTGGTCAGGTTGGATATGGACTTGGGTGTTACAAGAGTTAAATCAATCTGTATCAGCTTCGGAATTTATCCAAGTTTATTTAAAGACGAATATTGCTAAGTATTTGCCTGGTAATGTTTGGCATTATTATGGGCGAATTTTAGCGGCTAAAAATGCTAATGTTTCTGTAGGTGCAGCGACTTTAAGCGTTTTACTAGAACCTTTACTTATGGCTGCTGCGGCTTTGATTGCTGTAGTTTTATTCGGTAGTCAATTAGCAGTTAAGAATACTAATATTTGGGTACAAATTCTGCAATTTCTCAGTTTAGCTGTGCTGCTGACTGCTGTTCATCCTTGGGTTTTGAACCCAATAATTCGTTTTTTGTATCGTTTGAAAAACCCAAATTCACAGCCAGAAAATCAATATATTAGTGATTTAAGTCTTAAACGCTATCCTCTGCGTCCTTTGTTGGGTGAATTAATTTTTTTAGGATTGCGTGGAACTGGATTTATTTTAACTATGTATGCTCTGGGTTCTGTAAACTTCAAGCAAATTCCTATATTATTGGGGGGTTTTAGCTTTGCTTGGGTATTAGGGCTGGTCGTCCCCGGTGCGCCCGGTGGTTTAGGGGTGTTTGAAGCTACTGCCATAACTATTTTACAGCACCGTTTCCCCGCTGCTTTAGTAATTAGTGCGATTGCTCTCTATCGTCTTATGAGTATTTTTGCAGAAATCGCTGGTGCTGGGTTAGCTTCTCTCGATCAACACCTTACTAGACAAAAGATAAACATTTAATCATATTTAAAGAAATATTAACAGATCACAGCCACCCTAATTTGTGCATGATCTCAAACCATAACCCTGGCTGCCTGAGAAAGTCGGGGTTTTTGCTGCTGCTACCAGATAAGCAACTCTTATTAATGCTATTTACTATTCTCTGTCAAGTCTTCTTGACAGTTTGTAACAAACTTGTTATATTAGTTTACATAAAGTAAAAAACAAAGGAAAAACATTATGTATACCACCACTAACGAAGAAGGCATCCTGAATAACTACGCGACTGAGCCACAACTGTACTACGCTGAATACCCTACGAAAGAGCAACAAAGCAACTATCTTTTCCAAGGTGCAGTAGCAATTCTATTCGTTACAAGCGTAGTTCTAATTGCGTTGGGAGTTAGCTAAAATATTGTGATTTTTTAAAGTTTTTCAGCTTCGGTATTGGTATCTAATCGTCATTCTAAATTTCTCCTATCAACCCTAGTTAGTTTCACTGGGGTTTTTTATTGCTTAATCACAGTAGGTGAGAGCAAATAAAAGAGAATCTAAATTTACTAAGTTTCTCAGGCTTGATTTCAGAAAAGGGTAAAATTGCGAGGGAGTGCTGAATTTTGGCACAGTCCAAGTAATCGCAGCTGCAAAAAAACGATACCAATAGTCAATAAAAATGGTAATAACCACAACATAAATGCAGAACAAACAAATCCAATTGCCATTGCCTCTTCTGATATAATCATAAGCTCGACTCCTTTAACATAGATTTCAGTATGAGCAAGGGAACTTTATTTGACAAAGTTTGGGACATCCACACCGTTGGTACACTGCCATCAGGACTAACGCAACTATTTATTGGACTACATCTTATTCATGAAGTTACCAGTCCCCAAGCCTTTGCTATGCTCAAAGAAAGGGGTTTAAAAGTATTATTCCCAGCAAGAACCATAGCCACAGTTGATCATATAGTCCCCACAGAAAACCAAGCCCGTCCCTTTGTGGATAGCATGGCCGAACAAATGATTCAGGCATTAGAAAAGAGTTGTCAAGAAAATGACATAACTTTTTACAATATTGGTTCAGGAAATCAAGGTATAGTTCACGTCATCGCCCCGGAATTGGGGCTGACTCAACCGGGAATGACCATAGCGTGTGGTGATAGCCATACATCAAGTCATGGAGCCTTTGGAGCGATCGCATTTGGTATTGGTACAAGCCAAGTCCGGGACGTTCTCGCCTCCCAAACCCTATCATTATCAAAACTCAAAGTCCGCAAAATCGAAGTTAACGGAAAACTCAAACCTGGAGTTTACGCCAAAGACGTAATTTTACACATCATCCGTACATTAGGCGTAAAAGGTGGCGTAGGCTACGCTTACGAATTTGCCGGAACTACTTTTGAGCAGATGAACATGGAAGAACGGATGACAGTTTGTAACATGGCCATCGAAGGTGGTGCAAGATGCGGATACGTCAACCCCGATCAAATTACTTACGCATATTTAAAAAATAGAGACTTCGCCCCTGAAGATGTAAACTGGGAACAAGCTGTGACTTGGTGGGAATCTCTGCGTAGTAATGCAGATGCCGAATATGATGATGTCGTAGTATTTAATGCCGAAAATATTCCCCCCACAATTACATGGGGAATTACACCAGGTCAAGGAATAGGCGTAGACGAAAAAATCCCCACAGCTGCAGAACTCCTAGAAGAAGACCGCTTTATTGCCGAAGAAGCATATAGTTATATGGACTTATATCCAGGTCAACCCATCCAAGGGACAAAAATTGATGTCTGCTTTATAGGTAGCTGCACCAACGGACGCATCAGTGACTTGAGAGAAGCCGCCAAAATTGCTCAAGGTCGCCAAGTTGCAAAGGGAGTGAAAGCCTTCGTCGTTCCCGGTTCAGAAAGAGTCAAAAAAGAAGCCGAAGCCGAAGGACTAGATAAAATCTTCCAAGCTGCTGGCTTTGAATGGAGAGAACCAGGGTGTTCCATGTGTTTAGCCATGAACCCCGACAAACTCCAAGGGAGACAAATTAGCGCCTCCTCCTCCAACCGCAACTTCAAAGGAAGACAAGGTTCTGCATCCGGTCGCACATTACTGATGAGTCCCGCAATGGTAGCAACTGCTGCTATTAAAGGCGAAGTCGCCGACGTGCGCGAATTATTGTAACCCCCCTTAACCCCGTAAGCGAGGAGGGGAGTGAAAAAACTCTCTAAAACTCTTCTTTCTTTGCGTCCTTTGCGTCCTTTGCGGTTCATTACTTCTTAAAACTATGGTAAGTGAAGTCAAACAAATATCCGGTACCGCCGTTCCCCTCATTGGTAACGACATCGACACCGACCGAATTATACCCGCCCGCTACCTAAAAGCCATCACCTTTGACGACTTAGGAGAAGGGGTATTTATTGATGACAGAAAAGCCTTAAAAGGTGAACACCCATTTGATCAAAGTCAACACCAAAGCGCCAAAATACTCATAGTTAACCGTAACTTTGGCTGTGGTTCATCGAGAGAACACGCGCCCCAAGCATTAGCAAAATGGGGAATAAAAGCCCTGATTGGTGAAAGCTTCGCCGAAATATTTTTTGGTAACTGCGTCGCAATGGGTATACCTTGTGTCACAGCCGAATCTAGTATAGTTAAACAACTGCAAGAGTTAGTCACTGCTAACCCCCAAGCGGTTTTTACCATAGATGTGGAAAAATTGCAAGTAGAAAGTAGTGGTATTACTGTGCCAGTTGTCATGAGTGAAGGCACAAAAACGGCTTTTGTTTCCGGTACTTGGGATGCTTGCGGTCAGTTGGTAGCAAATGCAGAACAGGTGAAAGCGACAGCCGCGAAATTACCTTACATTGGTTGGGGTAAATTAGCTGCGAGTTAGGATAATTTGATCCCCCCAACCCCCCTTAAAAAGGGGGGCTAGAATTATGGAATTAATTATTAAATGAATAAAATTAATTACTGGTTAATGAAATCAGAACCAGCAGTTTATGGGATTACTGATTTAGAAACCCAACATCAGACGATTTGGGATGGTGTGCGTAATTATCAAGCACGGAATTTTTTGAAGCAAATGCAATTAGGAGATTTAGCTTTTTTTTATCATTCTAATGCTGAACCACCTGGTATTTTTGGATTAATGAAAATAGTTGAAACAGGTATTGCTGACCCCACACAATTTGATATAAATAGTAAATATTATGATGCTAAATCAACTCCTGCATCTCCCCGTTGGACAACTGTAAAAGTGGAATTTGTTGAAGCATTTTTTCAGCCTATTTCACTATCAACGCTCAAAGAAAAATTTAGTGCAGATGAATTATTAGCAGTTAAGAAAGGCAATCGTTTATCAGTAATACCTATTAGCAAACCTGTAGCAAAAAAAATGCTGGCGCTAAAATAACTGATTCCCTACGGAGTAGATTTCTTACCTATCTTCTATGAAATCAAGAATTGGATGAAGTTGATGATTTTTTGTAAGATGGTTGAAAATGAAAAATCTAACTTACCTGTGATATTAAGTTCGGCTAATGACTTATAATATAATTGGGCTGGCTAGTAAATGATTTTTGCCCATTACCAATTATTTGCAAAGATTATCAGAACTAAAAAAAATTGTTTCTGGTAAGTTTTTAAGTTAATCTAGTTTTTTCCCATTCAAAGAAAATTTTGTTATGCTTAACGGTCCCTTGCATGAACAACCTCGTAACCAACGAGCTACTGTAATTCGTACAAGTAATGAATTTATACTTCTGGAATGGCTAAAGTCCACTGGACGTTTAATAGCTCGTGAACCAGTGGAGTCTACCCATCTCAATGAAGTAGAAGAAATTTCAGAGATTATAGACCTGGATGATCTTTCCTATGATAATGATGATGATGACTCAGATATAGAGATAGAAGATTAGATGACAAGGCAGAAACCACGAGACAGAGTGTAATCTTTAACTGTCTAGTGATTTCTGCTGTTGTGAGAAAGTTTTTTTACTATAGTTTTCTGGGTAAATAAAACTAATCCTGAATCAACTCCTCTAAAGCCATCTGTAAATCCTTTGTTAAATCACTCACACCCTTTCTAGCAGCCTGTTTATTACCCTGAGAAATTTCCCATCTTTCAGTTACAGAAATTGGTTCACCGACAATAATCATCGACTGTTTTAAACCTAAACGCGGCCTACCTGGTAAAGTCGAATCTTTAATGCGAGACAACATATCAAACATTAATAAAGTCGTTTCTGCAAACCTATCAGCGGTGGGTTTTTCCTGAATATAATTAGCAGTAACCGCTACAAAACTTTCTGCTATTCTCATGTGTTGCATTCGCAAATCTGCTTCTTCAGCTACCCAGTCAGCTAGACCACGTTTCAAAGGTGGTAAACTATTGATATCAGCTATATCATCCCGATAAATATAATTCCAACCTGCTTCTTCTAAACGCCGACATCTATCAATAAAATTACCTTGGGGCTGGACATGAAAATATTGTTCCGTAATTTGTAACGCCGTATCCATTAACCGATGTAATCTAGTAATTAATACCTCATTGGTTTTAGCTGCTTCCTCTGAATTAATTGCTGGAGTTATTGCTGGTAAGTCTCGATGATAGAAACGACGATAAAAGTCCTCCATTTCTGTAATTAAATATGCAGCTAAATGCAAAATCCGCTGATATAAAAGTTCTTCCTGTTTATTCCCAGTTTGACTAATTTCCGCAACTGGTAAACCGCTATCAGCTTCTAATTTAGATAACAGCCCATCTATGTTTTCCCAAGGAGGGTTAACATAACTATATTTAATGCCAATTGGGATAATAAAAACAGTTTCTTTACGGTTGGCTTTTTGCAAATCTTCCATACACCAAAAACCCAACTGTGCTACACCTGGTTCTAAAGGACTGACAATACCACTATGACCATTTGTACCACCTTCAGGAGCGATCGCAATGGGCATTTTCGCATTTGCAAATAAATCCCGCGCCATTTGAATCGCATTTCTGTCTACCCTTCTTCCCCGACGCACGGGTACACCTCCAACCAGAGAGAATAACCATCCTAACCAATTTCCCGCCCATAATGTCATCCCTCTTTCATACATAAAATGACTATGCACCGGGTATTGTAAAGAAATTCCTTTTTCCCGCGCTACTTTCGGAACTATGCGAGAAAGTAGATATAACATAGAAAGGGGATCTTCCACTTCTGGATGACGAAAAGCAATTAAAAATCGAATTTTTCCTGCTTGAAATTCCTGATATAATTTAGCTAAGACTTCGGTATTTTTGGCTTCAATTTTAACAATACCAGCAGGTAGCCAAGGTCTAGTTCTCACGCGGAGGACAAAAGGAAGAAACCAAGACATAATCTTAAGAACCAAGGGGTTAAACCGCTGGGGAATAAATCTTAGCGGTGGTTGGGTAGAATGAATTGATTTAGGCAAGTTTTTCTCCTATATCGTAGTCAAGTCAGAAAAGAGCAATCACACTTATACCAATTTTATGTGAGGCTGCACAGAATAATTAAATCAATTAATTCATCTGGTTTTTATCTGCGTTTATCTACGGTCGATTATTCTTAAAAGATTAAATTATATGCACCTTCATCTTAAATTGGTATTTAGTTTAATCTTGATAGCTTAATTATTATGAACACAACACCAGACCAAAAACAGTTTGCACCAGCAACCCAACGCAACCGCGAAGCTATTTTAGAGGTGCTTTTTCAAGTATTACCTACAAATGGTACTATCTTAGAAATAGCCAGTGGTACAGGAGAACACGCGGTGTTTTTTGCACCTCATATAGCACCGCGAAAATGGCTACCTTCTGACCCAAACCCTATATTAAGAGACAGTATCACGGCTTGGTCAGAAGAATGTAAAAGTGCTAATCTTTACTCACCTCTAGATTTAGATGCTCAGTTACCTGTTTGGCCAGTAGAAAAAGAAAAAGTCACAGACTCATCAATTGTCGCCATCGTTAACATTAACATGATTCACATTTCCCCTTGGTCAGCCTGTTTAGGATTAATGTCCGGGGCTGGGCGGATTCTGCCTCCAGATGGTATCCTATATTTATACGGACCTTACAAACAAAACGGCCAACATACCGCACCTAGTAACGCGACTTTTGATGAATCGTTACAGTTGCAAAACCCAAATTGGGGAGTGCGTAATTTAGAGGATGTCGTGAAAGCAGCAAAAGCGGAAAATCTGACTTTAGTAAAAACCTACCAAATGCCAGCAAATAACCTATCAGTTATATTTAAACGTGATTAAAGTAAATCAGTGGAGGTTAGCGGACTCGAACCGCTGACATCCTGCTTGCAAAGCAGGCGCTCTACCAACTGAGCTAAACCCCCGTAGCAAGTCAAAATTTAAATATAAATTATCCTACAGCATATTTCATTCATGAAGGGTACAAACTGCAATAAGCTTTTCAGTTTATTTTGCCACTCCGTCAGATGATTTCACTACCAGATATCACAATTGTCAGCCAAATTTACGAAAGTGCTAATTCACTTGTATACCAAGGCATCTTTAATACAAATCGGCAACCTGTGATTTTAAAACTTCTTAAAGAAGATTATCCTACATCTGCCGAACTTTACCGCTATCAACAAGAATATGAAATCACTCATAATCTTAACCTAGAAGAAACAATAAAAGCTTATGAGTTGAGAAAATATCAAAATACCCTACTCATGTTGTTGGAAGATTTTGGAGGACAATCCTTAAAAATTCTCCTGGAAAACCATCGCTTTTCTTTACTAGAATTTCTCCACCTTGCTATTCAAATTGTAGATGCTTTAGGCAAAATTCATCAGCAGAAAATCATTCATAAAGATATTAATTCATCTAATATTGTCTTGAATCCCCAAACAGGACAATTAAAAATTATTGACTTTGGTCTATCTACCCTTTTATCCCAAGAGAATATCACTCTACAAAGTCCTAATATTTTAGAAGGAACATTAGCTTATATTTCTCCAGAACAAACAGGAAGGATGAATCGTGCGCTTAATTACCGCACTGATTTTTATTCTTTAGGTGTCACTTTCTATGAATTGTTAACCAACCAGTTGCCCTTTGCATCTTTTGAAGCACTTGAGTTAGTTCATTGTCATGTTGCTAAACAACCATTAACTCCTCATGAAATTGACCTAGAAATTCCGTTGAATGTCTCAGATATTGTCATGAAGTTAATGGCAAAAATGCCCGAAGAACGATATCAAAGTGCTTGGGGAATCAAAGCAGATTTAGAAACTTGTCTGACTCAATATCAAAATGGTACTATTCAAAGATTTACTTTAGGATGTCAAGATATTTCGCCTCAATTACAAATTCCTGAAAAATTATATGGTAGGGAATTGCAAATTGAGAGTTTATTAACAGCTTTTGAGCGTACCAGTTTAGGACAACCTGAACTGATGTTAATTTCTGGATATTCTGGTATTGGTAAATCAGCTTTAGTCCACGAACTTTATCAGCTAATTACTGAAAAGCGGGGATATTTTATTAGTGGAAAATTTGATCAGTTACATCGTGATATTCCCTATCAAGCATTAGTTGCTGCATTTCAAGAATTAGTACGACAATTGCTGACAGAAACTGAAATACAATTACAACAATGGCGAGATAAAATTCTCACTGCATTAGGAGAAAATGGACAAATTATTATTGATGTTATTCCCGAAATGGAATTAATTATTGGTAAACAACCTACCGTAATAGAATTAGCTTCCACAGAAGCCCAAAATCGCTTTAATTTAGTTTTTCAAAAGTTTATTCAAGTATTTTGTCAACAAGAACATCCTCTAATTATATTCCTAGATGATCTGCAATGGACAGACAGTGCTACATTACAATTGCTCCAGTTAATTATGACTCATATTCATACTAAATATCTGTTTTTAATTGGAGCTTATCGAGATAATGAAGTCAGTGTAACTCATCCTGCTATGCTGACTGTAGCAGAAATGAATCAGCAGGGGTTATTAGTTAATCATATTTCCCTTTCACCTTTAAATTTTCATCAGGTTAATCAATTTATTGCAGATACACTCAAAACTAATTATAACCATACCGAAAAATTAGCCGAATTGGTTGGGGAAAAAACCCAAGGTAATCCTTTTTTTATCAAGGAGTTTATTAAATCACTGTATACAGAACAATTGCTGAAATTTGATATTCTTAATGGTGTTTGGGTTTGGAATTTAGAACAAATTATCAATAGGAGTATCACTGATAATGTTGTCGAATTAATGACAGAAAAAATTCAAAAATTATCAGATTCAGCACAAAAAGTTTTACAATTAGCTGCTTGTATTGGTAATTCTTTTGATTTAAAAACCCTGGCTGTTATCAATGAAAAACCTGAAAAGGAAATGGTTCAGGAATTATGGGAAGCGATGCAAGCTGGATTGATATTACCTATCGGTGATGACTACAAGTTTCTACAAACAGACAGAGAACCGAATGAATTAAAAATTATTTATAAATTTGCCCATGACCGCATTCAACAAGCTGCTTATTTCCTAATTCCTGCTGAGAAAAAGCAAGCTGTTCACTGGAAAATTGGACAACTGTTATTACAAAATACTTCACAACAATTACTACCACAAATAATTTTTGATATTGTTAATCAGCTAAACTTAGGTATTGCAGCAATAGATATTCAAAAAGAACGATATAAAATCGCCCAATTAAATCTCATTGCTGGTAAAAAAGCGAAAGCTTCAGCAGCTTGGAAAACTGCGGGAAATTACTTCAGAATTGGTAGAAATTGTTTGAGTTTAGATAGTTGGGAAAGAGAGTATGATTTAACTTTGGCGTTATATGTAGAAGCTGCTGAAGTAGCAAGTTCCTATGGCAATTTTGAGGAAATGGAGAATTTAGCCAGTATAGTTTTACAAAAGGCTAATTCTTTGCTAGATAAAGTAAAAGTCTATCAGGTGAAAATTCAATCTTATACAGCCCAAAACCAACCTCTACAAGCTATTGAAACTGCACTATCAATATTAAAAATGTTGGGAACTAACCTTCCTAAAAAGCCTCATAAACTAGATATTTTACTCAAGTTGGTAAAGACAAGATTACATTTTGTAGGTAATTTTGCAGGTAAACCCATTGAGAAGTTAATTGATTTGCCGGAGATGACTAATTCTTATAAATTAGCAGCGATGAAGATTTTATCTGATGTGACTGCGGCTGCTTATTTTGCTATCCCGGAACTTTTTGCTTTAATTGTGTTTGAACAGGTAAATTTATCTCTGAAATATGGCAATACTTCTAGTTCTTGTTATGCTTATGCTACTTATGGATTGATTCTTGCTGGGGAAGTTGTGGGAGATATTGAATCTGGCTATCAATTCGGTCAACTTGCTTTAAAATTATTAGATAAATTCAATGCTAAAGAACTTAAACCGAGAGTATTTTTTGTGGTGAATTTCTTTATTAGACATTGGAAAGAACATCTGCAAGCAACTTTAATTCCTTTACGGGATGCTTATGTAATTGGCTTGGAAACTGGAGATATAGAATATGCTGCTTATGGGGCAACTTCCTATACTCATCATGCTTATATTCTGGGGCAGGAGTTAGGAAAGTTAGAAGCAGAAATGGCTATGTATGCTAATTCTCTCCAGCAATTGGGACAGGAAACAGGTTATTATTATATTGCTATTAATCGGCAGTTAATTTTGAATTTAATGGGGCAAGCTGAAGATAATTGTCGTTTAATTGGTGCAAGTTATGATGAGGAGAAAATGTTGCCAATTCATCGTGAAGCTAATGCCCAAAATATTTGTCATTACCTCTATTTTTATAAGATATTTTTGGGTTATTTATTTGCAGATTATCAACAAGCTATGGAATATACTCGGTTAGTGGAAGCATCTCAAGATAGTGCTGTGGGTAGTATTCCTCTGTCAGATTTTTACATATCTTTAATTTATTTGGCTATATATAAGGATGTTTCTAAATCTGAACAAAAACGCATTCAAAAACGGGTAAAAGCCAAGCTGAAAAATATTAAAAAATGGGCGCATTTTGCACCAATGACTCATTTACAAAAGTTCTATTTGGTGCAGGGGGAATTACATCGAGTTTTGGGGGAAAATACTCAAGCTATTGATTGTTATGATTTGGCTATTGCTTTAACCAAAGAAAATGACTATGTAAATGAAGAGGCTTTGGCTAATGAATTGACGGCTAAATTTTATCTGAATTGGGGAAAAACGCAGGTTGCCCAAGGTTATTTGATTAATGCTTATCATTGCTATTTGCGTTGGGGTGCAACTGCTAAAGTTAAGGATTTAGAAAAGCAATATCCCCAACTTTTACAGAGGTTTACCAAAACCAGTACCTACCTAGATTCACGCCATAGCATACCTAATACTTCTGGTAGTACCGTCGGTGAAGTTCTGGATTTAGCCGCGTTGATGAAAGCCTCTCAAGCAATTGCTAGTCAAATTGAACTGGATAAACTGCTCACAACTTTGATGAGGATTTTGTTAGAAAGTGCTGGCGCACAAACTGGTTGTTTAATTCTAGAATCTTCGGGAGAATGGCGAGTAGAAGCGTCAGGGGATGCTAACTCCGATCAAGTAATTGTGTTACAATCAACACCTATTGAAACTTGCCTGCCTGTATCAATTATTTACTATGTTGCTAGAACTCAGGAAGGATTGATTGAAAGTGATGTATCCCGTGAAAGTAGATTTACGCAGGATGTGTATATCAAAACTTACAAACCAAAGTCTATTCTTTGTGCGCCGTTGCTGAATCAGGGGCAATTAATTGGGATTATTTACTTAGAAAATAATTTAGCAGATAGCGTTTTTACACCTGCTCGCCTGGAAGTGATACAAATGCTTTCCACACAGGCAGCGATCGCCCTAAATAATGCTAGACTTTATACCCAAGTACAATCTACTCAAAATCGTCTGAATAAATTCCTCAATGCTATTCCTTTAGGTATCTCTGTCCATGATGCTAAAGGAAAACTGGTGTATGCCAATCAAGTTTCACAGCAGTTATTGAATATTCAAGATTTACCCAAAGCCGAAGCTGAAGAACTTTCACAAGCCTATCACATATATCGGGCAGAAACTAACCAGATGTATCCAGTAGCAGAGCTTCCCCTAGTGCGATCGCTTGGTGGTGAAAAAACACGGGCAGATGATTTAGAACTGCACAATAATGAGGGAACTTTGCCTTTAGAAGTCACAAGTACGCCAATTTTCGATGAGACGGGTAATGTAGAATATGCGATCGCTGCTTTTCAAGATATTAGTGATCGCAAACAAGCACAGAAAACACTGGTTGAAAATGTTCGCTTAGAACAGGAAATTAGCGAGAGAAAAAGAATAGAAGCAGAACTGGAACAGGCTAAAGAAGCCGCCGAAACTGCCAACCGGGCTAAAAGTACATTCCTGGCCAACATGAGTCATGAATTGCGAACTCCCTTAAATGCCATTCTCGGCTTTTCTCAACTCATGAACCAGGATGCAAATCTCTTAACCGCACAAAAAGATAACCTGAGCTTTATTCATCGTAGTGGAGAGCATTTATTAACTCTGATTAATCAAGTGCTGGACTTGTCTAAAGTTGAAGCGGGACGTATGACTTTAAACGTAAATAATTTTGATTTGTATTATTTACTAGCTGATATCGCAGATATGTTTGCATTAAAAGCCAAAGATAAAGGCTTACAGTTGCAATTTGACTGTGATCTTGATGTTCCTCAATATATCTGCACTGATGAAATAAAATTAAGGCAAGTGCTAATTAACTTGATTAGTAATGCTATTAAATTTACCGACGCTGGAAGAATTTCAGTCAAAGTGGAACTCAACGCCCAGATGCACAGAGGTAGTGGAGAAAAAACTATTACCTTTGAAGTTACAGATACGGGAGTTGGTATTGCCGCAGAAGAACTCGATAATTTATTTCAGCCGTTTGTGCAAACGACATCAGGACAGCAAATACAGCAGGGAACGGGATTAGGATTAACAATTAGTCGTGAATTTGTGCGCTTAATGGGAGGTGAAATTACTGCCATTAGTGGTGGTAAAGCCTCTGGTACTACTTTTAAATTTGACATACCAGTGGGTATTACTGATGAAAGCAAAATTGAAAATCAACCTCACAGCCTTCAAGTCATGGCTTTAGCTCCCAATCAACCGCAATATCGCATTTTAGTGGTGGATGATAAAGATTATAATCGCCAACTGTTAGTTAAACTCCTCAAACCCCTTGGTTTTGATGTGCAAGAAGCTAATAATGGACAAGAAGCGATGGAAGTTTGGGATTCGTACTCACCGCATCTGATTTGGATGGATATACGAATGCCTGTAATGGATGGTTATGAAGCAACTAAACGCATCAAGAACACGGCTAAAGGACAAGCAACAGTAGTTATTGCTTTGACTGCTAGTGCATGGGAAGAAGAAAAGGAGGTAATTTTATCGGCGGGTTGTGATGATTTTGTGCGAAAACCATTCTATAAAGAAACCATCTTTGAGATAATGGGTAAATATTTGGGAGTTCGTTATATTTATCAAGAACAAAAATCTTCATCTGACTCTTCTAATATGAATATAGAACCTTTAAGTTTAAGGGATTTATTAGCATCTATGCCAAAATCATGGATTATAAACTTACATGAAGCTGCCCTGGATGCCGATGCAAAATTAGTTTTACAAATCCTAGAATCAGTTCCACAAACTCATAGTTTATTGAGTGAAACTTTGAAAGATTGGGTGAAGAAATTCCAATTTGAAAATATATTGGATTTAACTGAACCATTAGTTATTAAATAAAGAGAAATAGCTAATGGACTCTTTCATACTGATACTTTTAACCCACAGCATAGTCACTCATTTCCCGCATAAAAGGAGGATAAAAACCTAACACAATATCTTGTTTTGGTACACCTAAAGCCACTAAATCTGCTGCAATATCATGCTCCGTTGAATTGTAGAAAATCCAGATTTTCTCATTACGAATATCAAGATGTATTACACAATTATGCACCCATCGCTTATGCAGCCAACCTAGATGGACAATTTGATAGTGGTTTCGCTGGGTATCAAAAATAGTCTCAACTTCAATCTCGCCATAAGCTGGCTTACCTTCTGCATAATCTATCAACAATTGCTGTACAATTTGCTGATAGTTCGTTAATTTATCTGTTATTCCTTCCATAGTGAAATTTGCTCCAGTTTAATATCATAAACAATTATTTTTACGGCATTTTCTTGCAATATTGAGGAGGGAAAATCAAGTTGAAAGAAACTGTTATAGACTAGATCGGGTACAGCTAGATAGAGAATGCGAGTCGGTTCTTCACGACGCAATGCAGCCCGATAATTAATAAATTGACCCAGTGCTGTATGAAACTCAGAAATTGCCGATGCACTGGCCAAAAAACTTTTGATTTCCACTGCAATTTTCTCCTCTCCTCGCTCCGCAGCCAGTAATCTTTCTGCCCCCAAGTCAATTTCCATATCTACAGTTCCTACTTTAATCTTAAGTGGATCGTGAGTTGCTGTATAATAAAACACTTTCAAAAATCACCAATTAACAATAAAATTCAACTAATTACCCCCTAATCTTTCACCTCACGCACGGTAATTGAAAAGCCATCTCCCAACTTCACAGCTATCAAATCATAGTATTTCTTATTCATATCCGTTTTCCAAAAAAATTTTTGTTCCAGGGATTCTCCTGTTTCCACCACCTGCACAAATTTTTCAAAACATCTAGGAATAAGTTGATTTAAGAATTGCTTATGTCCTAAATTATTAGTCAATTCCTCTCGTTTTTTCCCCAGGATTTTCGCAAAGACAGGATTAACTAATAAATAACGAAAGTCTTCGATTTCTCCAGTTACCATATCCCTCACGGCTTGCATAGCAGCAATTCCATCTCTGGAACTATTCAACAAACTGGCAAGGAGGGAGCGAGATTGATAGAGAATTTCTGCGGTTTGTTGATGTTGCTCAATTTCTTGTCGCAACTGGTGTTTTTGCTGTTGTAAGGTGAGGTGAGTTTGAATCCGGGCGATAACTTCTTCAGGTTGAAAAGGTTTAGTAATATAATCTACTCCTCCCATTTCAAAAGCTTTGACTTTATCAAAAACTTCGTTTAATGCACTGAGAAAAATAATCGGAATATCTGAAGTTTCTTCCTCAGCTTTCAGAATAGAGCAGACTTGATAACCGTCAATATCGGGCATTTTAATATCAAGTAAAATCACATCTGGGGGATTGTTGCGGACGGTTCTTAATGCCATCTTCCCATTAGTGACGCTGCGAACTTTGTACCCCTGTTTGCTTAAAATGTCGGATAAAAAATGCAGGTTTTCAATCTGATCATCAACGATTAAAATATTGCCTTTGGGGTCTTCAATTTGATCAATTTCTGCAACTAGAGAGGTTTGAGTAGAATTGGCACTTCGTTCTATAACTAAATGGCGAAAATTATTCTTGGTGACTTTTTCTTGAAATAAGTCGGAAAGGCGTTTCCATAACAGGGAAGCTAAATCTTTAATATGTCCTACGCTCATGTATAAGCTATCCGCAACAGCGCTGTAGGTTTCATTTTCCCAAGCCGCTTTGAGGATTTCTTTTTCTGGAATGGTTAGTTGTTTACCTGTTTTGGATTGAAGGGTTGAGTCTACCCATTCAATTGCTTCTTCAAGATTCATAGGCGGTTAGAGGTTATTTTTCAGGGTTTTTGATGCTTATGTTTTGTAGTTTATTTTACATACAGTGTTGCAATGGGCAATAGCTAGTAGCTCTGGTAAGTATTCATGTATGTAAATATCAGCTAACTTTTTAGTTATACTGACCGTATTTTCTCTTAATCTTTGCCAAAAGTGAAATAGATTTACCTATAGCGTTTATCTATCATTACCCTTAATTATTTGTATGATCAATTTCTCTCATTAGACGCTTTACCATTTGCTTTTGTGAATTATGAATTATATAGAGAGTTTCTCTCAGTATAGATACTTAATATTAAAAGATATTTTAGAAAAAACCCGTAAAACCCGACTCGATCCGACCTAAAGATCCGACTTTGCCGACTAGCACCCAGGAGAAAAGGGTAGTAACTTTATACATGCAAGGAGCAAATACCTTTTAAAAAAGTAAATTCTGTACATAAAAGACATTACTATGGCTATCAAAGTAACAAATAGTTCATCATTCACTGACATTGAAGTTTGCATTAATAAATGGGGCGATACTGGCGACACCTCTTACAGCATCATAACAAAAGGAACAACTGAAACATGGGATCGCACCGATGAACGTGGTTTTGTTATGGGTATAAAACAACAAAGCAATGAGAAGCAATATTATGTTATGAAAGGCTACGATTATGTTATCGAAGATGAAGGAGGATCTTTTAAAGTAAAAAATGAAACGACTCATAGAGAAGTTAAACCAGTAGAACATTATTAGCAATTTCTACCAGAGAGCGATCGCCCTACTTATCCCACAGAGCGATCGCTCATCCTCCATCACAGCTATTTTACCAAAGAGTGATCGCTCTTTGGTAAAAAACACTAATTTCCTCGTTTATCTGGCTGTATGGGTAAGCTACCGCACGCTGCGGTAACTTTTCCGACGATCCGACTTCCCCGACTTTACAGACCCGACTTTCCCGACTGACAAAGACAGGGCAGAGGAGGCATGATAGAAACATCAAAGAACTGAAGCAATTTTGATACCAAACACAAGTTGCTTTTAGGACTTTTAAAACTTTGTGCCGTCGGACACATACTGCGTTAAAAGTGGTAAATATTCCGTCAACAAAACAAAAAGTAAACATCATCAAATAAAGGACTGAAAATCATGAGAGGCGGCCCCCGTTAATATGTAATTCA
Organism: Nostocales cyanobacterium; assembly: GCA_004293145.1. Classification (GTDB taxonomy): domain Bacteria; phylum Cyanobacteriota; class Cyanobacteriia; order Cyanobacteriales; family Nostocaceae; genus RDYJ01. The sequence goes on from RDYJ01000013.1 coordinate 40,632, forward strand.
ACAGAAATGTTGAATATTCAACACTTCTGGTAATTCAATATAACTCAAAGACTTCATTAGCATTTACTAAATAGTATTTGGCTGATGAAGTCTAATTTCGATTCATGGCTCCAACCGCAGAGCTATCCTATCTAAAAAATGGGTTGCCCGTTCGCTTCAATCAAATATTATCAATGCAGATTACTTGGTTTTTAACAGCTATCAATAAATATATTGCTGTCCATAAAAAGTTAGCAGGTGCAATCGTTATTTGTCTAGTTTTTGATGGGGCATTTGATACTTTAATGAGGGGAAGTCTGAAGTTTATTATTGATGCTGCCATCATTCCCCAAAATTATCGCCTCCTCGTTTTAATTCTCTGTCTGCTGGGTCTAGGAGGAATTCTCTATGCCTGCATTGGTTTGCTGGGAAACTTTTTAGGAGCGCGGTTAGGCGTTTTAATTATCAACAAAATCCGCTATTCTCTCTTCGAGCATCTCCAAACCTTATCAATGGATTTTTTTGGCAGACGTTCGGCGGGAGATATTGTTAATTGTTTGTTAGCAGATGTAGCCAAGGTCGAAAATGGTGTAGTCACGATGGGGCTATCCGTGCTGATTATAGACCTGAGCAACATTCTGTTTTCTGCTATTTTCCTCTTTTCCCTGAACTGGCAGTTAGCTATTCTCAGTGTCATTGGTTTCACCTTCTGCATAATTGCCCCCACCAAAATTGCGGATATCGCTACTGAAAAAGGCTATCACTTACGGCAAAAGGAAGGACACATTGCTAGTGTCATCGAAGAAAATATCCTGTCTCAATCTGTTGTCAAAATCTTCGGTTTAGAAAAGCTGATGACCCAGGATTTTACCGGACATTTGAATGACTTCCAGCGGGTTTATGTTCGAGCAACGTTTCTATCCTACTTAGTCCAAAAAATCCCGGTTATCACTTTTATTTTCGTGCAGATTTTGATTTTAAGTATCGGGGCTGCGATGGTGTACCGAAATTTAATTTCAGTCGGAACTCTCGTCTCCTATCAGGTTTTATTGATCGGCTTAAATAATAGTATTTTTAGCTTTACTTTTATGCTGCCCTATATCATAGAAGCTGTGGCAGCGATGCGACGCATTAATGATATTTTGACCGAAGTTCCGCAAGTACAGGAAACTGAAGGTGCTGTGGTATTACCTCACTTTTCCCGCGCTATTGATTTTAAAGAGGTTACTTTTAGCTACTCTGCTGAGAGAGAAGGGATTAAAAATCTCTCTCTGACTATCCACCCAAGGGAATTTATTGTATTTGTTGGGCCAAGTGGTGCAGGGAAAAGTACAATTGTCAATTTGCTGGCGCGATTTTATGAGCCAGATCAGGGGTACATTGTGTTTGACGGCGTAGATTTGCGCCAAGCACAAGTCCGCTCTCTTCGCTCACAACTAGGACTGGTTTCACAAGAGGTAATTCTGTTTAACACGACTGTGCGAGAAAATATTCGTATGGGTTATCTCGAAGCCAGTAATGAGCAAGTAAAAGCAGCTGCCAAAGCCGCAGAAATTGACGATTTTATTCTGACTTTACCCCAAGGCTACGATACCCCGATAGGCGACAGAGGGGGACAGCTATCGGGAGGGCAGAGGCAAAGAATCGCTCTTGCTAGAGCGTTGGTGAGAGATCCAGCGATTCTGATTCTCGATGAAGCCACCTCAGCCCTAGATCCAGCAACAGAAGCGGGTATCCTCGCCACTATCGAGCGCATCGCCAAGGAACGCACAGTGCTGATGATTACCCACCGCATCAGTCAGGCATTGCGTGCGGATAGGATTTTTGTCCTGGAAAACGGACAGCTTGTTGCATCAGGTCGCCATGCAGACTTGTTGGAACAAAAAGGACTCTATGCCACCCTTTGGCAACAAAGTCATCCAGCAAATACCAACTTAACTGTACAAGCCCATTCCTTATAACAGATTTCAACTGCTGACTCTTAGAGCTTAATTTTATGACAACCACAAATAATTCCAAATGGGTAATTCCCTCCTCCCATCACCTTGCCTCAAAATCCCTTGAGGAAGAGAAAGCTAAGTGGGATGAAAACCACGAAGATTATGCCAACAATGCTTTCAGCATGACTCAAGACCCTGAAATCTGCAAAGCACTGGTACGTCCTAATCAATGTTCTGGCTTTGATATTCCCAATTCACCTGACATTAAAGTTCTGATTCCCGGTTGTGGCTCGGAAATTTATCTTCAGAAGACCTTATTAGAATTTTGCCCTCAAATTGGACAAGTCTACTGTACTGATTTTTCCAAAACAGCTATTAAAAAAGCTCAGGAAAATTGGAAAAACGCAAATGGGGACTCCCGACTCAACAATCAGCAAATTGTGTTTGAGGAAGTAGATTCCACTCGCATCACTGAACAAAGACCTGATTGGCAGAATAGATTCGATTATGTTCTACTTGTGAATGCAGTGGTTTCCAGTGAGGACGAAGCCAATCGCCAGATGATAGGAGAGTTTGGTAAAGTTCTCAAGCCAGGAGGCAAACTCTACGGATTTTTCCCAACAATATATTGTTTCTTAGAAATTGCCTATTTAAGTAAAAATCACGCTCACTGTTTAACAGAGGGTTTCATCGATTTACCTCACAATACAGTTTGGGGCGTTGATTGGCGTGATCCACAGATTTATTATAGTCCCTTACGTTTGAATCGCATTTTTAAAGAAGCGGGATTAAAACGACTCAGTTTAGAAACTTATTTCTTGGACTCTGATATCTTAGCTCCAGCCTTTGAACAAGATATAGGCCATGACGATCCGGATATCTATGAATGGACTCTTCTAGCCCGATATGAGAAATCAGTCTGACAACATCGGTATAATCAGGGTTATGGACTTTTGATCATATAGCTAAAAAATGTACAGTGATTATGATTACCCACCGTATTACCCATGCTTTACGTGCTAATCAGATTTTTGTATTAGAAAATGGTAGCATT
>RDYJ01000243.1 GCA_004293145.1 Nostocales cyanobacterium
GGAGTCAGGAGTCAGGAGTCAGGAGTCAGGAGTCAGGAGTCAGGAGTCAGGAGTCAGGAGTCAGGAGTCAGGAGTCAGGAGGAAAATATTTGTCTGTTCCCTGTTCCCTGTTCCCTGTTCCCTGTTCCCTGTTCCCTACTCTTAGAAACTGAAGGTGGTTCTCAATGCACCAATGATCGCATCATCATTATCATCGTTGTGATTTGGTGCTGTTAGCCATATGACACCAGGGGTAATGGTGATATTGTCGTTGATTTTATACTGATAAAATGCCTCAATGTGATATGAGGTGTCTTTATCTTTATCCAATCCAATTACGCTAGAACTGGTAACTTTTGGTTCCATACCGAGAATCACACCAGCTAAGTTACCTTTTTTACCCAAGTCTGGGAATCCGAGAGTAACAGCATAGTTCCAAATGTCAACATCTCCTTTTGCACCTGTTAACACATCACTCTTGGTATATCCAGCCCAACCACCCAAGACAAATTTCTCACTAACGCCAATAGATGCTTGGACTCCGTAGGAATTACTGGAAAATGCGTCACCAATACTATCAAAAGTTGCTGCGTTACTACCTGTAAGTAATGGCTGTTTGTAAGAATTGATGTAAGTTAGACCAAGGGTAATGCGATCGCTTGGTTTAACTGTCAACTGTGCCAAAGCACCATAAGGACCGTCAAACAAACCATTTTTGGCACTGGGGTCATTAGCATTACTGCTCAAATAGGCTAAACTTAGTCCTAATTTATTGCTAAACTGGTGAGTAACTCCCAGTCCTTTATTACCTAGTTGTCCATAAATTGGGTTGCGTGTCCCAAAAGTAGACAAAGCCCCAAACGCCCCATCACCATCGAAGATATTAACTGTACTGGTAACGTCGTCGGCTGCACCACCTTCAGCAATAGCAATTACTTGTGTTTTTTCACCTATGGGGAATTTGTACCAAAGTGTACCTACGTAAGCGTTGTTATCACCATTAGGACCTTTAAAAAACAAATTGCCTTCTTGGGAACCGCCTATAGGGCTGTTGATATTATTACTCTCAATTCTGGTAAATAGGGTATCTTTGCCTGTAAAGCTGCTGACAAATTCAATTCTTGCCCTTGCACCCAGTGTTGTATTTTTATTAGTATTGTTGTCACCAGCCAAAACATCACTGAATACAGCGACAACTTGCCCTTGCAATTTGCTGGTAGTGGAAAATTGATTTGCTTCTAACTCAGCTGCCTTTGCTTCTACTGCATCTACACGCCCCCGTAAGGTTGCTAGTTCAACAGAAAACTCTTCTTGCAGTTTTTGGATAGTAGCTAAATCTTGTTTTGTTGCTAGATCATCAATAGACCTGGAAATTAATTCGTTTACCCGATCCAAACAGGCATTCAAACCTGCGGCAAATTCATATCTTGTTAACGCCCGATTACCGCGATATGTACCATTGGGATAACCTGCAATACAACCGTAACGTTCTACCAAAGATTGTAATGCTTGAAATGCCCATTCTGTAGGCTGCACGTCTGACAGCTGGGATACGGAGGTCACTTGTGATATCAACTCTTGTTCAGATTGTTGAGAAAGATTTTCAACTTCTGTTATTGTCGGTACTTCCCCTGCTGATGCACCAGTAGCTACGGAAAGCATCAAACCACAAATTGCCGGACTTTTCAGCAAGTATCCCCAGAATTTTTCCATTTTTTCCTCACACCTGTTCACGATTAGTACCTTGATCACAAAAAGATACCATTACTCAAAAATATTCTCAATTTATTAGTAATGATAAGCACTTTTCTTTACTTATAGGTCAACAAATCTTGACGAATGGATCAAGTAATTAAAGTAGTATGCACTGAAAAAGTTTTGTTGTCATTACTAACACAGCAAAATTTTGTCAAGGTTACATGGTATTGTTGTGAATATTGTATGATAATGAGAATTATTATAATATCGATCCAATTGGGCTTCTTGTCAACAAGAATCTTGATATAGGTCTTGATATAGGTACATTCAGTATGATGAAGAGGAAGAGGGGAGACAAGGTGGTGATAAATTATCTGAGCAGCACAGTAGGTAGACAAAAAAGCAAGATCCTGGCTGTAATGACGCTGTTGATGTTGTCATTCGTTTATGGTTGTAATCAATCTAGCAATACTAGCAATAATGGTGATACAAATACTGATGCAACTATTGATAAAGTACAACCTACTCAATCGAGTAAAACCAAAGTAGTCACAACATTTTTACCTATGTACTTGTTTACTAAAGCTGTCGCTGGGGATGTAGCAGACGTACAGATTTTAGTGACTCCAGGTACTGATGTGCATGAATATCAAGCCACCCCGGATAATGTGAGGGCGATCGCAACTGCGAATATTTTGGTAAAAAATGGTTTAGGTATGGAAGAATTTTTGGAAGATACCGTTAAAAATGCTAAAAATTCCCAATTAGTAGAAATTGATGCCAGTAAAGGTATTAAAGTGATAAATGATATTTCTCCAGTGGAGGAAACAAAAGAGAAAAAGAAAGACCATGACCATGACCACAAACATGAACACGCAGATGGTAATCCTCATGTTTGGCTAGATCCAGTGTTTGCTAAACAGCAAGTCATCAATATTAGAGATGGTTTAATTACTGCTGATCCTGGAAATAAAGAAGTTTATCAGGCTAATGCTGCGGCGTACATTCAAGAATTAGAAAATTTAAATACCGAATTTCAACAGACTTTAAATAAAACTCCTAACTGTACATTTATTACTTTTCATGATGCCTTCCCCTACATAGCCCAACGCTATAACCTTAAACAAGTCGCAGTTGTGGAAATTCCTGAAGATCAACTTTCACCTACGGATGTACAGAAAGCCATTAACGCTGTGAAAAAGTACAAAGTTAAAACTTTATTTAGTGAATCAGGAGTAGATAACAAATTACTTACCAGTCTTTCTCAAGATTTGAAATTAACTTTATATCCGCTCGATTCTTTAGAAAATGGTGAAACTAACCCGCAGTATTATTTTCAAGCCATGAAATCTAATTTACAAAATTTGGCAGCAGGATGTAAATAATTCATAATTCATAATTCATAATTTTGAATTTTAATTAATGAGAGTCAAATTATTAGATTTATCAGTGTAATCAATCCAAAATCTAAAATCTAAAA
>RDYJ01000176.1 GCA_004293145.1 Nostocales cyanobacterium
GAACGTCTCTATTCCTGAATTCGGTGGAACGTCTCTATTCCTGAATTCGGTGGAACGTCTCTATTCCTGAATTCGGTGGAACGTCTCTATTCCTGAATTTTTACCGAAATTCTAAAATATGTTGGGCCGTGATTTCTGGTTTTTCCAAGTGGGGAATATGTCCACAATCTGGAATCCAAATTAGTTGACTTTGGGGAATCACTTTTTTAAACTTGGGAGCATCCCCAGTCCCTAAAATTTTATCCGTATCACCCCACAAAATCAGCGTTTGTTGTTCAATTTTTGCCAGTTGCTCAAATTTAAAAGCAATATAACCACCACTTTTAGTAAAAGCAATCAACGCCTGACTCCAATTAGGCATTTTTAGGTGTAAATCCCCACAACATAAAGCATCGCTAGAAATCAGACTAGGGTTTTTATAAGCAGAACGACAAATGCGATCGCGCACTTTGGGATTTCTTAAAAACTCAGCAGCTAAAGAATATAAAGGCGCAAACATTAATTTGCTCAAAGCCGAGCCACCTTTCAACCCAGCACTATCAATTAATACCAGCTTTTGTACAACTTCCGGGTAAGTCAACGTAAAATCAATCGCCGCAGCACCTCCCATAGAAGCACCGACCAAAATCACAGGTTGGTTAATCAGGGTTTTCCAAAAATAATATAGATGAGTTTTGATCGCTAGGGGGCTGTAAGCAATATCCGGCTGTCTATCAGTAAAACCAAATCCCAATAAATCAACCGCCCAAGTATCATTATCTCTCGCCAGTAATGGTAATAACCGACGAAACTCCAAAACCGAACTGTCAAAACCATGAACTAATAAAATTGGTACACCCCCACTACCTTGATGTACGTAAGTAGTGGTAATGGGTTCAGGGCTTAAAGGAGTAGCAATAGCCTGACTTTGGATACTTTCAGCCAGAGCAATAGAAGTAGATTCCGTCAGTTGCCCAACTGCGGTAGGTAACAAGCTTAAAAACATAGACATCAGTTTACACCATATTGACCATTGGCTACGGGCAAAAAGAAAATTTCCCCAAATGACAAAATGGGGACCAAAGCCTCGTACAATAAATATCACTTAACCAGGATTTCAGGAGAGTCAAGCCATGCCAATGGCAGTTGGCGTAATCGAAACTTTAGGTTTTCCCTGTGTACTAGCAGCAGCAGATGCAATGGTTAAATCGGCTGCTGTCACAATCGTATACTACGGCATAGCAGAAAGCGGACGCTTGTTAGTCGCCGTTAGGGGACACGTGGCGGAAGTGAAAACAGCAGTTGCAGCCGGAATTAGCTTTGGAGAAGAAGTTTATGGTGGTCAAGTGATCACTCATTACATAATTCCCAATCCCCCGGAAAATGTAGAAACCATTCTCCCCATCCACTTCACTTCTAAATCTGAACCTTTCCGTATCTGATAGGCAAATTTGCTATCAAAGTTGTCAGCACAGCTTCGTCAAATTTACTTTTAGCAGATAATTTTATTCATAAAAGGAGATTTAATAATGTCACTACAGGCAGTTGGATCATTAGAAACAAAAGGTTTTCCCGCAGTATTAGCAGCAGCAGACGCAATGGTAAAAGCCGGACGAGTCACCCTAGTTGGTTACATCCGAGTTGGCAGCGCCCGGTTTACAGTTAATATACGTGGTGATGTTTCTGAAGTCAAAGCAGCTATGGCTGCTGGTGTGGAAGCAGTAGAAAACGTTTATGGTGGTACTTTAGAATCCTGGGTCATCATTCCCCGTCCCCATGAAAACGTCGAAGCCGTTCTCCCTATTGCTTACACAGCAGAGGTCCAGCAGTATCGAGATTCTGTAGAAAATCCCATCGTCAGATCATCCAACGCCAGATAAATCTAGAGTCAGAAGGGAACAGGGAACAGATAAGAGAAAAATTTTCTCCCCATCTCCCCAACTCCCGCCTCTATGTTAATTACTGAAGCCATAGAGAATTACTGAAACTCAGTGATCCCAATCACAGTACACTCATAGCCTATTTATAGTAATATTCTGAAGATTGAATAAATTAGGAGTTTTGCCTGTTCACAAAGTAGCTGCTGACATTTTTGTAAACATTATATTTAGAGCAAAAAATCTAAAGATTTGATTAATTTTTAGGCTCACTTTCACAAGTGAGAACTATTTACAAGTGTCAGATTATAGATATAATCTTCTTGGGTTTGGTGCAGAAACTGCTAACCAATAAGCAAGGAACTTTAATTTTTTGATTGTCCAACAGCTGATCAAGACTTGTAAAGAAGTTTCATCATTTTTGATGAAAGAAAGTTGAAACTAACACAGATGATTATTCGTCATAGATAGTGATTAATCTTTTTTACTTTGGGATTAATAAAGCAAAATACCTAAACTAAAAATTCAGAGATCATCTTAGTGGAGCAAGACTTCAAAAAAAAATCAAAACAAAGATTTTGGATAAGTAATAGTTTAAGTATTTTGAGAACAGGGGCAGCTACTCAATTAATTGGTGAAAAGTTTAAGTTGGTATAGGGGTTGTGATGCAAACTTTAAAACAGAGTTTCGAGGAGCGCAATCTCACTATGGAAGCGGATGCGGCAGACCTAGCGCAATATTGGCAACAGCGACTCGCTGCGGATTGTCCAGAACAAAGTGAGGCAGTCAGACACAGTATTATGCTGTGGTTGTTGGGGTCAGACTTAAAACGATTTGAGCTACTCACCCCAAAAGAATTGGAGATCGCCAAGCAAGCAATGGAATATCGCTGGCGGATTTTAAAGCAGCGATACTTAGGAGTAGGGCGAGAACGTGCTTATCGTCACCTAATCAGTCGATTGGGCAGCGTGATGACGCTGAGAAATAAAATTCAGACTTGGGTTTCTTTAAGTCGCGATCGCCAACGTAGTGTTGTTGATGTATTACAAGAAGTAATCCAAGAATTGCTGCAAAGTGACTCGTATATGCAGCAGCAAATGTCAGCCATTACCAAATTTAGCCCGGATAGAAGATTACAAGATACCTTACTGTTTGCCAGCATAGAAGAGTATTGTTTACGTCCAGTCCGTAACCAACCACTATTGGTATATCGTTTTGTCAACTACCTGCGGCGGACTCAGCGTGGTGGGTTAACCCAAGTTCCAACTAGCGACTTAATTAGACTAGTTTCCGATGAAGTGCTAACAGAAGATACAGATAATCCTCTTAACTTAGTAGATGGTCAAGCGATCGCTCAATATCAAGAAGCACAAAAACTAGAAGAGCAACAATCACTACGTCAATCTGTACATGAAGAATTTGAAAACTACCTGCTGCAAAATCTAGGACAACAGGCAGTAGACTGGCTCAGATTATACTTACAAGGCAAAACTCAGGAAGAAATTGCCAAAAAACTGAACAAGCCGATTAAAGAAGTATACCGTCTGCGAGAAAAAATTAGCTACCATGCGATCCGTGTTTTTGCCATCAAAGGTAAACCAGAACTTGTAGACAACTGGCTCTCAATTTCCTTACAAGAACACAACTTAGGCTTAACACAAAACCAATGGCAGCAACTTGAGGAAAAAGTCACTCCTCTAGGTAGGCAGATTCTCAATTTACGTAGAGCAGGACATTCCACAGAAGCAATAGCCGAAGAGTTGCAACTCAAAACCCATCAGGTAATGGGTGAATGGACAAAAGTATATCTTGTCGCCCAAACCCTCAGAACCAAAGACTAACTCAGTACATTTAAGGAATGGTGTTAGTGAAAACTCGGTTTTCGATCACAATACAGAATTGTTATGTTGTAATTTAAAGTATAGATATAGCAACCGCCAAGGTGGTTAGGATATTCCAGATGATGAAACCTAGACATAAAAAGACTTTCAACCCTGGCACCTGTCACCTGTGACCTGCTATATCAAACACGGCTGACATGATATGACTGCTGTTACTACTCTATAAGTAACTTCTAATACTAAGCAGGAATTAAGTATTCCGGCTGAAAAAACTAAAGTTACAAACTGAGTTACAACTGAGTTTTCCGCTATTGAATTCATTCCTTGTGAATATTTCATGCAAATCGAGGTTTTTAGTGATCTTTTCCCCTTATTGAGTACAGCCAATCCACAAACTTTGGAATGGTTGCTCAACGTTGCTGTTCAACACGAATACCCCTCTGGAAGAGCAGTTCTAATGGAAGATGCTTGGGGTAATGCCGTCTACTTCTTGATTTCTGGTTGGGTGAAAGTCCGGCGCACCAACGGTGAACATTCTGTCACAATAGCCATTTTAGGTAAGGGTGACTTTTTTGGAGAAATGGCAGTTTTAGATGAATCCCCACGCTCAACCGATGTCATTGCCCTTTCACCAGTTAAATTGCTGACTGTCTCCAGAGAGCGTTTTATCCAAATCTTGTTTAAAGACTCACAGTTACATCATCGGATGCTGCAACTCATGGTGCGCCGAGTGCGGCAAATAAATATGCGCTTACAAATGCGTTCTTCACCACCAGCAGTCAAACTCGCTCACACTTTAGTTAGCTTAGGTGTGAACTATGGTCAGAATTTACCCCAAGGCAAGGAAATTTTTTATATCCCCTGGAAAGATTTGGCAGAAGTAACCGAAATTACCTTAGAAGAAACTACCAAAATCATGGACAAACTCAATGAAAAAGGATGGATCAAAATTGACCCCGCTAATAACTCCATTTATCTTGTCAACTTCAAACAACTAGAGAATTTAGCTAATAAATTTTAATTTCCGTGAAAGCTACAATGTTATGCAAAAATCTCAAATAATCTAAATCCTGACATTTTTACTGAACTTGTACTGAGTGCCGAGAAACCATGCGTTCAGCGAATATTAACTATTGACTATTACCTATGGACTGTTGACTATTGACTAATAACTCTAGACTCGGCACAGAAAATGACTGAAGCAATAGCAATTCGTCTTAACACTCAAATTCAGCAAATTGAGCCGCCAATTCATTATTGGGTAGCAATGCCTCAACCAGAAACCCATCTGTTTGAGGTGACTTTACATCTAGTAAATTATCAATTGCCAATTCTCGACTTGAAAATGCCAGTATGGACACCAGGCTCCTACTTGATGCGAGAATACGCTAAAAATTTACAAGATTTTGCCGCCTTTGCCGGGTCTAAACCATTAAATTGGCGCAAAATCAGCAAAAATCACTGGCAGGTAGAAAAAGGTAATGATTCTGAAGTCATTCTTCGTTACCGCATTTTTGCTAATGAGCTATCAGTCCGCACTAATCATTTAGATGCTACTCACGGTTATTTTAACGGTGCAGCACTGTTTTTAAGAATTCCTGGTTGGGAAGAACAACCAATTCATATTACCATTGTGCCACCACGCCCCGAATGGACGATCACTACAGGTTTACCACCAGTTAAAGAGGAAGCTAACACTTTCTTAGCTGCGGATTTTGATAATCTTGTTGATAGCCCTTTTGAAATTGGTAGCCATCAATTATTTCACTTTGAAGTATTGGGAAAACCCCATGAACTAGCCATCTGGGGACAGGGAAACTACCAATCCCAAAAAATGCTAGATGACTTTAATAAAATTATTGAAGTTGAAGCTAAAATTTTTGGCGGTTTGCCCTATCAAAGATATGTTTTTATACTCCACTTATTCAACCAAGCTTATGGCGGTTTAGAACATAAAAATTCCTGTTCATTAATTTATCATCGGTTTGGATTTCGGCTTCAAGATAAATATGAACGCTTTATTCAATTAGTCGCACACGAATTTTTTCACCTGTGGAATGTGAAGAGAATTTGCCCTCAAGGTTTAGAAGTTTTTGATTACGATCAGGAAAACTACACTCCATCTCTCTGGTTTTGTGAAGGCACTACCAGTTACTATGATTTAGTAATTCCTTTTCGGGCAGGAATTTATGATATTAAATCTTATGTTCACCATTTGAATCAGGAAATTACGAAATATTTAAAAACACCAGGACGCAAAGTACAACCACTTTCTGAATCTAGCTTTGATGCTTGGATTAAACTATATCGTCCAGATGCAAATAGTGGTAATTCGCAAATTTCTTACTATTTAAAAGGAGAAATGGTATCATTCTTGCTAGATTTATTAATTCGTGCGCGCCATCAAAATCAGCTTTCTCTTGATCATGTTATGGTGAAAATGTGGGAACAATTTGGTCAAGCAGAAATTGGTTATACTCCAGCACAATTACAAGAAGTCATTACATCTGTAGCCGGAATAGATTTAGCTGATTTCTTTAACCGCTACATTGATGGACTAGATGATTTACCATTTAATCAATATTTAGAACCTTTTGGGTTGCAATTAGTAGAAGAATGTGAACAAGAACCCTATTTAGGTGTGAGAATAAAAACTGAACATGGACGAGAAATAATTAAATTTGTTGAAATAGGTTCACCAGCGAAGAATGCGGGAATTGATGCAGATGATGAGTTATTAGCAATTGATGGTATTAAGGTAGGAACAGGTCAGTTAAGTGAACGTTTACAAGATTATCAACCTCATGACGTTATCCAAATTACGGTTTTTCACCAAGACGAACTGCATAATTATTCCGTCACCTTAGCACCGCAACATCCAAGACAATACAAGTTGCAATCAGTAAACAATCCTAATCCCACTCAGCAAGACAACTTTTTCGGTTGGTTAAGTGTACCATTAGCAACTATCAGATAAAAATTATACTCTAAACCTATAATGCTTTGGTAATTGGCAATTGGGAATAGGGAAGAATAAAAAATTACTTCTTCCCTATTCCCTGTCAATTCCCTGTCACCTGTCCTCAGTCCTTAATCCCCAGTACCTAATCGCGAAAATTTACCCCTTTCCAGACAGGAGTCGAGAAAGGGGTAAATAAAACCAGAAGCAATAAATATTTTGGTTATTTATTTTGAATTTTCAAAACACCTGGTTCGTGCTGAATCGGTAAAACATCTAAAATATCAGTTTGGGAACAATATTTTAAATCTTCTAAACATTCCAGGCGTAACAATCGCTTACCGTGACTAGCCTCGTGTAGTAATCCCAATAAATCATTTTGCCATTGAGAATAAAGAGCGATCGCACTCGTAACTTCATCATTACCAGTAATTTCCTCTAAAGAAGAATTAGTTTGTTTCCAAATGCTATGTGCGATCGCACCAGCACAAACAGTATCTTCCAAAGAAAAACTACCTTCCCAGCCAGAAGCAACAATCCAGACAGTTTCTGGTTGTTTTTCTAGGAGAAATTTCACTACCGCAGATCGGTTAATTAAAGCTGCTGCGAGAACAATGGGAGCATTTTGGATTCGCTGTAAGGCGCGAGTACCATTGGTGGTACTGATAAATAAGCGCCGCCCTTGTACTAATTCTGCTGTGCAATCTAGGGGTGAATTCCCCAACTCAAAGCCAGCAACTTTCGCACCGCCTCGTTCTCCAGCCCGTAATCTTTTTTCCGCAGGCCATTTCTCACTCACTTCCATGAGTTGGTCTAAATCGCTGAAGACTTGCACAGCTTCGCCTCCAGCCGCTAATACTGTGGCCATTGTGCTAGTTGCTCGCAGGACATCGACGGCGATCGCGCATTCTGGCACTTCATTAGTTGGAGTTAATTCTGGAGTATGATATACAAATATCTTCACGGTCTAGATATACCTGCTTTATACTACTGCGGTAATATTCTACCCACTTGATGTCACCAACTGTTTATACTAAACTCTATCTTTTCATCAATACATTAGTACCATAAAAATATAAAAAGCCTATTTATCAACGTTTTAGGCTTGGTATTGCATATTTTAATCTCCAAGATAGAAAAAAGCAGAGATTGTTTGATAGCGTGGCGTGGCGCAAGCCATATCAGGCTTGCCCATCTTGTGGGGGTTTGTATTGATTGAGATAAATAGTCATCTGGTGGTAATTAAATGTGCATAACCTGAAACCCTTGTAGGGACAATTCATGAATTGTCCCTACGATAATTTTCCCAGATGTCTAATGTTTATTTCTGTGATTAATTCCCAATAAAAATCTGGTTTATTTTGAAATTGCACCTCTACTAAATAGATTGGTTTTTCTAAACTATCTGGCATGAAGATCCCATCGAATCAAAAGGCTTTTTCTTTGACTTTGACAAGAGGTAAACTGATAGCCTTCTGCATTTTCTGTGGGTTGTCCCAAGAATTCAAATAATAACGTGTAAAAATAGAAAGAATATCAAATATCATCGCCAAAATTATCAACATGGCTCCATTACCAGATTACCGTCCTAAACAACTGTCCGTAGGTCCTCTAGAAGCGGAAATTCTCAGCATCGTCTGGGAACTAGGTTCAGCTACAGTCAAAGACGTACACGATCGCATTCTGGCTGATCCTAACCGCGAATTAGCGTATACTTCCGTTACCACCGTTTTGCGTCGTCTCACGGAGAAAGGCTGGTTAGCTTGCGACAAACAGGGAAAAGCCTTTTATTGGCGGCCTTTACTCACCAAGCAACAAGCAGAGGTGATTAAAGCCCATGATCAATTACAGCGATTTCTAGCAGTGGGAAATCCTGATGTTGTGGCCGCCTTTGCTGATAGTTTAGATCAAGCTGCTAGTGACCAAATAGAAGCGATTGCTAAACGCATTCAAGCTGCACGTCAAGCCAGGGGAGAAAAATAGAATTATGCACCTACTCATGATTATTGCCGCTGTAACCGTTGCTTGCTGGTTAAGATACTCTGGCAGTATACCGCAAGGTAATTGGCATTTACGATGGCAGCGAGCGCTATTTTTATTCCTCTTTCCCCCCCTACTCATTTTCATGACATTAACTGCTGTGATGTGCATGGGTACACAAGGGACAATGGGGGGAATGTATACCGACTCGTTCAGTTATTTGTTGTCCTTCATTTTTCTGGGTCTTTTTAACATTTTGGGACTTAAACTAGCATTCCAAGGTTGGAAATCAGTAAAATCCCTCCGTGAATGCCCCCAACTAAATCTAGCTGGTAAACAAGCCCGACTACTACAAACAGGTGCTTTATTTGCCGGTCAAATGGGTTTTTGGCAACCACAATTAGTAGTCAGTCAAGGACTACTACAAACCCTCTCGGACGAACACCTAGAAAGTGTCTTAGCACATGAGCAAGGGCATTATCAGTACAGGGATACATTTTGGTTTTTTTGGCTGGGTTGGGTACGTTCCTGCACCGCTTGGTTGCCCAATACAGAACTTTTATGGCAAGAATTGTTAATGTTGCGGGAATTACGGGCTGACAATTATGCAGCATCCCAAGTAGATCCCTTGATATTAGCGGAATCTTTGTTATTAGTCGTGAGTAATCAACCCCTAGCATCAGAAGTTTGCTGTGCAGCTTTGGGTTCGTCTGGAGTTGATCGCTTGGAACAGAGAATAGACGCTTTATTAACACCACCGGAAACGATATCAGAAGCTAAATTACAGTCCTGGCATATCTTTTTGCTGGCGTTTCTACCCTTGTTAACAGTTGTTTTTCATACTTAACTTATTTTTTTACCAGACACAAATAAACTTTGAACTCTGTAACCTGTCACCTGATATTACCAGTTAAAGCAGGTTAGGGCGATTAACCATTGATTAACCCCCCAACCTCAAGCTTTAACTAATTCTGGGTACTATTTTTTTACTGGTGCTTTACTAAGAAGCTTTTCAGTATTTTCCTCACTTTCGAGAATACCGAATTCAATCAACAACTCTTCTAATTCTTCCATCTCAATAGGAGTAGGAATATTCAGATTCGTGTTATTGATGATCTTGTTAGCCAATGTCCGGTATTCATTACCCTGATCACTATCAGGTGCATACTCATTAACAGTCATACGACGCAATTCTGCGTGTTGAACAATATTGTCACGAGGTACATAGTGAATCATTTGGGTATTCAAGCGTTTAGCCAGGGTTTCGATTAATTCGATTTCCCGGTCAACGTTACGGCTGTTACAAATCAAACCAGCTAAACGTACTCCACCACTGTGAGCATACTTCAAAATACCGCGAGCAATGTTGTTAGCAGCATACATAGCCATCATTTCCCCAGAGGTAACGATGTAAATTTCTTGCGCTTTATTCTCACGAATTGGCATTGCGAAGCCACCACAGACAACGTCACCCAGTACGTCATAAGATACGAAGTCAACATCTTGGTAAGCACCGTTTTCTTCCAAGAAGTTAATAGCAGTAATAATACCACGACCAGCGCAACCTACACCGGGTTCTGGACCACCAGATTCTACGCACTTAACACCACGGAAACCAGTCAGCATTACTTCTTCTAATTCTAAATCTTCAACAGCTCCTCTTTCAGCAGCCAGGTGAAGAACTGTGGTTTGAGCTTTAGAGTGTAGCATCAAACGGGTAGAGTCAGCTTTAGGATCGCAACCAACAATTAAAATACGTTTGCCCATTTCTGCCATTGCAGCCAGGGTGTTTTGAGAAGTGGTAGATTTACCAATACCACCTTTACCATAGAAAGCAATCTGTCTGATTTTTTGATCAATAGCCATAATGAGCCTATTCCTACAATTATTTTGTTGATGGGACTGAAGTTTAATTGGAGATATTCTGAGATTAGTAAACAGAATTTGTATAGCGACTTAAGGCATACTAAAGGCAATAGCAAACGCATATTCCGATTTTTTTAGGAAGATAAGATATGGATACTGGAAATTTATTGAGAAGAAATCCACTTCTCCTAAATTAAGAAATATTTAACAGCTTAAATTCCGCATCATCGCCTGTTGTCACGGCATCCTCTGAGGATGTTTAATCTGGGAGAGTGGTGACAATAGGGATTCACCTTAATGCAGATTTTCCCCTAAACCACCTAATCAACCAACATTGCATTTCACTCTCAATGATTGCGCTACAGTTTATGCGATTTTGCTGGGGTTATCGCTGTCAAAAATTCTAATTTCCAGTCCAATAAACAATTTTCCTCTCTTCTGGAAACTTGCGATATTGATGTTGCTTTTAGATATGTGTTCAGAATCAATAGAGATCACGGTGATCATAGTTCACGGTGACAACTACTTTTTCTTACTTATGCTCAGTCGCTAACATTTCTGATTACTATATATTTACCAGACAGCCTCAAAGAGTCTTTCTTCCCAAACTCCAAGGTTAATATCATCTGATAGATAATGTTATCTAGTTGGCCAATTCTTATTGGCAAATACTCAAAGGAATTCTGATTGACTTCAAGTTGTTACGAGGGTAACTATTCTAATTCATCTGGTTTTATCTTGACCTAAAGAAAAGATAAATAATTTGCAGTGGATTTACCAGAAAAAAAGAAGTTAGTTGCTCTGACCTCAGTTTATGCTTGAAGTCTTTTAAACACTGATGTTTTTGATTCCTATTTCAACAATAACATAGATATCAATAATTAGTTTGGCTATTTATAAATTATTTTTTTTAATCAATACAATAGTTTCTTCAAAACCTTAAAGGGTCATACTTTCAAATTGATAATCTGCTAATTTAACAAACATTTAAACAAATACTATTTGTGAAGTAAGTTACTTTTATCAGAGAGTTTAATTTAAAATAATTGACACTAAAACCATTTCTTGATCACAAGATGCTTCAATACTTGTCTGTTAAGGAGAAAAGGTCAAGAAAAACCTTGATGCTTGAATACCAAATTCATATTAAATATGAAACTGCATCACAGATCATATGCCGGCAAAGTCAAAAGCATGAAATTTAAAACTTCATGCTTCATAAATTTGACTTATTTACTTAAACTCCCCAGGCCGGATTCGAACCAGCGACCAATCGATTAACAGTCGATCGCTCTACCACTGAGCTACTGAGGAAAGCTCATCAACGATCACTATAATAGACCAAAAATCAGATGATGTCAACTACTTTGGGAAAATTTTTTTGACTTAATTGTTTGTGGTATTTCCAGGCTGCTGAAAGATATAATTTTTTCCAGCGCAAAGCTGCTCCACAAGAGCAATCCAGCTATTTTCTCATTCACTGACTTACAATCCCATCCGCAATTGCGCTAACTTCTGTCTGGCTTTAGCATCAATAGCATTAGCCAAAAATCTACTTTTGGATTGTTTACGTGATTGATATCTATGACGCATCCGACAAACCGTAGATTCCACTTCACCGCATAGTTGTTGCGCTGACAACCATTCAGCACCATACCCCTGAACCATCAACTGCTGCGCTCGGTCTGATGTCGCCACAATCACGCGAGAAATTAAACATTGTGCGACTTGGTGGCGCAAACCTGCACAAGCTTTTTCTATATAAGTATCTGCGGTCTGGCCAAAATCTGTGTAATGAACCGAGAGAAAATCCGTAATACTTTCTCTATTGCTGGGGGTGTTTTGATATTGGGCATCAAAAACTATTTGAGTTTCATATCCTTGAAACGCGCTATAATTAGTTATAGCCTCTACTAATTCTCCCCGTGCTGCCTCTAGTCCGGCATCATCACGAGTTTTTTTCAAGCAAGGCCAAGCGCCTATAATGTTGTAACCATCCACTAATAAAATGGATGGGATGATAGAACGGGGCATGGTTTTTAATCACAATTATCTAGAGTTAACAAAAATCATTCATAAGACTTATAGTAATTGAAGCATCGCTTGTAACACTATGCTACAGAGAATAAAAAATGCCTCCAAAGGCAAAACTAAACCCTAAGACAGAAGGCAAAAATTAGAAAAATTCCATCAGGTGAAAGCTTTTACAGCTCTGACTCTATGGAAATCAATAATTTTTCCCAGCTGTCAAAATTCCATACTAAAAAACCGAAAAACCAGATACCTATACAGCAAGCTGTTTTCTGATATCTGGTTATTAATTTTTGATAATTAAGTTGCCGAACTTCTGACTGCTGAACTCCTTATTTCTTTAGGATGTTTCGCTATGTGTTGTCATCAGTCGTTGTTTAAGACGGCTTGCTTCACCCGCATCAACTAAACAACCCTGTTCTAATAAAAAAGCGCCATCACAATAATTTAACTCATCTAAACGGTGAGTCACCCACAAAGCAGTAATACCACGACTTTTCACCAAACGACGCACACTAGCGACTAAATCT
This sequence comes from Nostocales cyanobacterium, assembly GCA_004293145.1. Taxonomy (GTDB): domain Bacteria; phylum Cyanobacteriota; class Cyanobacteriia; order Cyanobacteriales; family Nostocaceae; genus RDYJ01. The sequence goes on from RDYJ01000176.1 coordinate 13,064, forward strand.
AGTTGACTATCTGGATCTAATAAAGCAGTGGGTTCATCTAATAATAAAACCTCACAGTGACGAGCGATCGCCCCAGCAATTGCTACCCGTTGTTTTTGTCCACCAGAAAGCGCATAAATAGGTCGTCGTTGCAGAGACAGCAAATTTACCGCCCCTAAAGCTTCTTCAACCCTAGCTCTTACCATAGCGGGCGGCAATTTTTCTGCCACCAATCCAAAAGCCACATCAGCACCAACAGTAGGCATAACTAATTGATGATCAGGATTTTGGAACACAAAACCAACGGGGGGTGAAATGCCAATTTCACCAGACTGGGGAGCTAATAACCCTGCTATTAGTCTCAGAAGAGTTGATTTCCCACTGCCATTGGTACCCAAAAGCATCCAAAATTCGCCTTTAGGGACTTGGAGAGAGCAAGATTTAATTACTTGCTCCCCATTAGGCCATAAGAAGTTTAAATCCTTAACTTCGATGCCTACTGCCGTCATGTTTACACCTTGCTTACTCAGTGGCTAAGGCGAAAAATCCGGGTGGTCTAGTACCACCAATGGCTGTACCATCTTTCTGTACAATCTGTACACCCGAAATCTCACTAGCACGGACAGCAATTTTTTTCTCTGTTTTGCCTTCGCACTTGAGTTCCACAATATCAGGGTTCCCAGAGCGCATAGCTGCCAGAATCAGCTGATAAACAGCTTCAGCATCTTCCGTGGACTTACGTTGTACTGATATTGGGAAAGCAGTATTTTTGATGCTTAAGTCGATGGTAAACATTTAGAATTAATCACATTTCACTGACTGTAGGACTAATTCTAGCGTTACCTGGTTGATTCGGCCTGGATTGTGAACAGGGGGAAGAATTATGAGATTTCTTTTTATATCGTTGTTTCGTTGCCCTGGTAGGCTCACAGGTGACTCAACGAGGAAATTTTTTCCATCATCCCTGGAAAAATTAGAGATTTGCACCTATTATGATTAGAGAGCGTAAAAAATTGTAAACTGGATTAACAACCCGGTTAACTTTCTGCTTATGGGTGGTTATGTCATAGCCATCTATATACAGATAAAACCTGTACTTATAATATTTGGAGATTTTTTCTAATGACCATCGCAGTTGGACGCGCCCCCTCAAGAGGGTGGTTTGACGTACTAGACGACTGGTTGAAGCGCGATCGCTTCGTATTTGTAGGCTGGTCAGGAGTATTATTATTTCCCTGCGCCTTCCTCGCACTAGGCGGCTGGCTCACCGGTACAACCTTCGTCACTTCCTGGTACACCCACGGATTAGCATCCTCCTACTTAGAAGGTGCCAACTTCCTGACCGTAGCAGTATCCACACCCGCAGACAGCATGGGACATTCCCTG
>RDYJ01000177.1 GCA_004293145.1 Nostocales cyanobacterium
AAATGTTTCGATTTGTAAAGGGTTTTCGTAATATTTTTTAATATTTTTCTCACAGGATGAAAAAACCTAGATATAGTAAGGGTTTCTGCTTTTATTTTTTTGTAAACATATTTCCAGGTTTGTGAAAATGTTCTCATCTAGCCAAAAAATCGTTACTTACAGCCCTGCATATACTATTGTTCCCACTTATGAATGTTTTAATAGATGTAGTTACTGTAATTTCCGTGTTGAACCTGGTTCACATCCTTGGATGACGTTAGCTGAAGCTGAGAATATTTTATTACCTTTAAAAAATCAAAATGTCTGTGAAATACTCATCCTTAGCGGTGAAGTTCATCCTCTATCATCCAGGCGTGAGGCTTGGTTTCAGCTTATTTATGATTTGTGTGCTTTAGCTTTGTCTATGGGATTTTTACCCCATACCAATGCCGGACCACTGAGTTTTGCAGAAATGCAAAAGCTGAAAAATGTCAATGTTTCGATGGGGTTGATGTTGGAACAGTTGACACCCAAGTTGTTAAATACTGTTCATCGTCATGCACCGAGTAAGTTACCTCACGTGCGTTTACAACAGTTACAATGGGCGGGAGAGTTACAAATTCCCTTTACAACCGGCTTACTTTTAGGAATAGGGGAAAATGAAGATGATTGGTGGGAGACTTTAGCAGCTATTTCTGATTTGCATCAACGCTATCAACATATACAAGAAGTGATCTTGCAACCCCACAGTCCAGGAAGTCAGCAAACCTTTGACGCAGAAGCTTTTGACCCCCATCAACTACCGCAAGTCATAGCTAAAGCACGGGAAATTTTACCCGCAGATATTACTATTCAAATTCCGCCTAATTTAGTTAAAGATGAAAATTGGTTACTCGCTTGTTTAGATGCAGGTGCAAGAGATTTGGGGGGAATAGGTCCCAAAGATGAAGTTAACCCTGATTATCCCCATTTGCAGGAACAGAGATTAAGAGAAATTTTACAACCTGCTGGTTGGGTGTTAGTAGCACGTTTACCTGTGTATCCTCAGTTTCTAGGGAACAAGTGACAGGTGATAGGGAATTGGGAATTGAAAATTACTTGATTATCCTCCTGACTCCTTGACAGACGTTCCCCCGGAACTACTGAATCCTGACCTAATTTTTCCCGAAAATAGTGGATATATCTTCTGCTTGCTGAATTATTGCCAGTTCTAACTCTGGTTCAGGAATAGGTAATAGTTCTCTTTGGTCAGGTACAGAAACTTTGATATCAGCACCATTAATAATAGCTCCTAACAGACCTAGTTCAGCTTCTACTAATTGATCAATAGCTTCAGCGAGCATATTTTCTTGTGTATAGTTAGGCCGCGCTACCAGGACTATGCCATCACTATAGGGTTGGATTAACAGCGGGTCATTAGAAATACTAAGGGAATTAGTATCCAATATTACTAAATCGTAGCGTTCACGAGCATCTTCTATCAAGCGACGCATTTCGCTGGATTCTATGACCGCAGCCGATTGACGCACAGGACCGGCGCTAGGAACAATGTATAAGTTTTCGACATCAGGAACTAAGCGAATACAATCACTCAAGCTGGAGTAATAGCGCATGGGTTCAACCGCTGCATAGGAATCAGGAGCAATGTTTAGGGACGAAGCTTGGGAGGGCGATCGCAAATCTGCTTCAATAATTAAAGTTCTTTTACCAGCCAGTGCGGAAGCTATGCCCAAGTTGTAAGCACTTACGGTTTTACCTTCTTGACTACTGACGCTAGTTATCAATATTACTTTAACTTCATTGCCACCAATCCGACGCAAATTACTGCGAAACTTCTCATAAAATTCCAAATAAGGAGAATCGGGGGAAAGTAGGGCTGGTAAAGCGTTTAGCGCCAAATCATCAACTGGCATCACAGGTAATTCTCCCAACAGTATGACATCCCGCTGCTTGAGACTGTCGCGGATATCTTCCCTGGTTTTGAAAGTTCCTTCCAGTGAACCTAGTAAAAATATTACACCGCCACCAATGACAACACCCAAGAAACCACCGATAGCTAAGGTAAAAGGTACACTCTTGGGTTTGGTAACGACAGGTATGGGTACTGGTTCTTTAGCAATGCTGAGACTACTAACAGTTTCTGCTTCTGCGGTTTTTGCATCCGTTAGCTTGGCCTGCATTTGGTCATATACAGCTTTTTTTAGTCCTAAAGCTTGTTCTAAACGCGCTCGCTCTAACTGTTTATTAGGGATGAGAGAATATTCCTGACGTAATTGCACCTCCTGTTGAATTTGCTGTTTTAGTTGTTGTTGTAGGGTTTCCCGTTCTGTTTGCAAAGCTACCATTTGATTAGCTAATGCTTGTCGTGTGGGATCTAAGCTACTTTGAGTGCGAATACCCGTGATATTGCCCCGTAATGGAGCAGCCAGACCAGCACCACCCAACACTTCACCTGCACGTTGTTGTAACAATTCTTCAGATGCTTGTTTCTGACGTTGCAATTGAATCATTGTCGGGTGTTCAGGTCGCAAGTCTTTTCTCAAAACTGCAATTTGTGATTCTACTTGATAGATTTGCGATCGCAAATTAGCAATAATTGGATCAGCACTCAAAGCCGAAGACACATAAGCCTGACCAACAGTTAAACCCAACTTATCTTCTAAAGAACGCAGTTGGGCATCAATTCCAGAAATAGTTAGTTGAATTGCCCTTTGTTGATTTTGACTTGCACTAATTCCACTAAGCAAACTACCATTTTCGGCTGCCAAAATTGCTGGTTTTTCCCGACGTTCATATTGTTCTAGTTGATTCTCGGCGGCTTGAAGTTCTTGCTTGACTTGTGGTAAAAGATCGTTAATTTTTTTAATAATAGCCTTTAATCTTCCAGTATTAATATCACTACTCAACTGCACCATGACTTTCATCAATTCTGTTAATACTTCTCTGCCTCTGTTAACATCACTATCTTGGTATATGACTAATATAAAAGGACTTTCTAATTCGCCAGTTTTTGTTTTACCTGGCATTTTTATTTTCACATTTGCGCCAATAGTTTTTGCTTGAATTTTTACTTTATCTGCTACCTGGATAATAACTTGGTCTGATAATAAAACTTGTTGTGTAAGTTCTTTACCCTGTTGCTGAATTTCACTAGCTGTTTTCGAGAAAGCAATCGGTGGTCCACTATATGTCAACGCAGCTTCTACTAAGTAGGTCACTGGTGGTTCTGGTTGGATAGCAACTACTGTTGAACCAGCCACGACTAAACCAAAACTGGCTAGACCAATCCATTTATATTTCTCAAAAGCGATCAGATATTTTTTAACAATTGGTGGTGTCATATCAGTTATCAGTTGTCGGTTTATTCATTGTTGCCATTTAAAATCACAGTTTTAAATTCTAAAATTTTGGTGGTAATTTACTGATTATTGTTGATATTCTATGGATTTGAACCCCCGCCAAATAGACCATTTCCAAAACTTTCAAAAAAGCGGATAAATGATTGGACATTAAAAAATGGTTGGGTAATAGTGTTAAATAAATTAGTAATTTTACCTACAAGGTTTCGACCAACAACAATTACATCGTTATCTTGAAGTGCCACATTTTGAGAAGCATCTCCAGCTAATGCCTTTTTAGCATCAAGTCTTTGGGTTACCGGTTTGCCCTTTTCGGGATCGAAGCGAACCAAAGCGATATCTCGAAGATTAGCAGTATTAAGAGGAACATTTCCCAAAACATCTAGAAATGTACTACCATTGGGCAGCGATTGCGTACCAATTCCTCCCGAAGCATAATTTAAAACCCGGACTTTAATCTGAGGTACAGCTAAAGTTGAACGTGCCACCAATTTACGATCATAACCGTCATCAGTACCAGGTTCACGACGGGGGACAAGGACTGCATCTCCATCTTGTAACCGCAAGTTAGGTGGTGAACCACCATTTTGTAACGCTGCGTATAGGTCAATATTTTGGGAAACAATAGAACCATCAGTTAATTTACGACGTATTTGCACTTGTCGTAGGTCTGCGGTCAAAGTTGAACCACCAGCTAAGGGTAAGATATCAGTAATTCGTGGCATGGTCGCCCCAGCAGCATAAATTCCGGGACGAAATACTTCTCCAGTAATAGTTATTTGCACTGGGCGCATCTGTGCTAAAGATACCACTATCGGATCGCTAGTAATCCGACTTAGAGCCATACTAATTTTTGCTTGGGCTTCTTCCACACTCAAACCTTTAACAGCAAGCTGTCCTACTTGGGGAATAATGATATTCCCATCCTGATTGATTGGGGCTGGAAAACTCAAGTTGGGACGTTGCCCAGTCAGTGATAAGTATATGATTGGATCAATAACATAACGATTTAAGCCAGAGCGAATTTTTGTCTCAGCTTCCTGCAAACTTAAACCGTTCACAGGCATGACTCCCAGTAGCGGTACGACAATATTACCTTCTGGATTAATTGCAGCTTGAAAACTTAAATCTGGAAATCGCTGAACTACAACACTAATAGAATCCCCAATTCCCAAGCGGTATAAACCAGGAGGACGTTGAACAATAACACTCAATGTATCTCCTGTATCTAATAGATAACGGTTAAATTGGGGAGAATTTTCTGGATTTTCTGGATTTACATTGGCAGGTTTTACCTCTGAACTGGCTGAGGGCATCAGAAGTTCTCCGGTTGATGATTCTGAAGATTCTATACCTTGAGCCAGCATAAGTGGGATAGATGTTGTCAAGCCAACACCAAGCTGGAGAGTCGCAAAAAAAAGAGTGCTGAACACACGCTTATGATATCTAGGGACTATAAACATCAGTTTAATATGGTTAAATAAAATACTTTAAAAAACTACTGTCATCAATGCCGATTGTACTTTTTCCCCCAGAGACTCAAGTTTAGGCCAGGATGTTTCTACTTGTCCAAAAGACTCCATTGGAATCAAAATACTTACAGCTACCCAAGGTACACGCTTTTTTTGCCATTGTGCTAATTGGTCTGCGATAAACCACTGGAAAGGTGATGAAGTACCACCATTTGGTATTGCGTACCATTGTAGGACAGCAAAAGTTTGTTGTTGTGTCGTAGCTCGAAAAAATCTAGCCTTGACTTTTGGAGTTCCATTTGCATCTGGAGCAGATGACTGTTTAATAGCAAATTCCGCATCACGATATTGAGCCATATCCCATTTTCCCCAACGGGACTTACCCCAGCTGTCAATATCTGTCCACTCTATTTCCGGTTGATCTTTTGATCCGGTTTGGGGAAATATTAGCAGTAGGGCTTCAACGTCCGAGTCTTTTTGCTGGAGTATTTGTAAAGACCATTTATGTCCACCAACTAGTGATTCCGACTGTTGAATAGTTTTCCATTCAGGAATAATTAATCCTACTTGGCGGAGATTTTTCAATTCCTTGTGTTGTTTTACTTGTAGTGGTTGCTTCCATTGCCACTTTCCAGTTATATATCCAGGAACTGCACCTACTCCTAATAGTAAGAGTAGTAATATCAGCACTACTACCTGACTCCATTGCTGTTCTTTGAAAAATTTGGATAAGGAAATCATATAATCCCCGTTTCAACACTTAATTTTCTGCACCCATGTTGATATGGCAACTGTCAAGGTGGTTAAGATATCAACTGATGGTATTTAGACACAAACAGACTTTCCACCCTGTTACCTATTTATGCTTCTTCCTGTGTTTCCTCTAGCTGAATTACTTCTGCTTCCGAGAAATAAGTATTCATCCAGTTGAGCAAAGGTATTAATAATAGCAGTATACAAGCGGAGTAAAGATCGCCTCCCCAACTATCATGCAGCCATTTAAAAGCCCACTCTTGACCAGTACCGTGAAAAAATGTCAACAAAGTGTTACGAATTATATTAGCAGTCACACTGATGACCGCAGCCATAGATAAAAAACCAAAAGTTATCCGTCTAGAAGATAAGGCATCTGTCCAATAAAGTAGCATCAAGCTGACATAAAGGGTAGTAAATAACATTTTTAACCCTGCACAATAGGGGGCTACTTCTACTATTCGCCCACCTACATAGAGGTTGATTCCATCTAGTACCACTTTCATGCCAAACTGATTGAGAATAAAGGCTGCTGTACCAGCTATGAAACTTTGGAGAGGAAATGTATAGGGAGCTATCAGGTAAGGTAATGCTGTTGGCGTAGCTAAAAATACGAGTATGAGGGGAAATCCTTGCAGTTTTAATCCTGGCAAGCCTTTAAACCATAAACATAGTCCTGACAGGATGATTGGTAAGGAAAGATTCACCCATTCAGTAACGCCACTGAGATAGAATATTACCCCTACTATTAATAAACTAATGCTCACAGGTTGGTTAATATCGGGCAGACGTTGCCACTGTTTCCGGTTTATCCAAGCTAGATAACCAGCAAAGGGTAGACCGATCATACCGTGACTAAAATATTCATGTTCTATGCTGATACTTTTGTTGAGCCAACCATCTACCCAATGCAGCAATAGTGGTGCATAAAGCAGGAGTAAAATTCCTAAAATGCATAAGTTGAACAATTGGGCTGTGTTACGGGTTTGAATTTGTTGTTGGAGTGCCATAGGTTTCATCCTAAAATTCAAAATCTAAAATTCAAAATTGCCATTAATACTGGTTATTGGTGGAATAGATCATTTAAATCAACGTTAGGTTTTGGCAGATTTCACGCTTGAATTAATAGCAGTTATAACTGCTGTGATTTGACTATTATTCAAGCCGGGATACATGGGCAATGACAATATTTGTTGAGAGAGTTGTTCTGATTTAGGGAAGTCTCCTTGTTGATAACCTAAATAATTGAATGCAGGCTGAAGATGGCAAGGAATTGGGTAATGAATGCCGGTTTGAATTCCTGCTGCGTTCAAATCTTCTTGTAATTTTTGACGTTCTATGGGGCAAGAATCATCAATTTTGATCACATAGAGATGATATATGTGTCCTGTACCGCTTTGGTTTTCGATATGAATAATACCAGCAGCAGCTAAGGGTGCTAGTTCTCTATCATACCTCTGAGCAGTGGCTAGGCGCTCGCTATTCCACTGAGATAGATAAGGTAATTTTTGGTGTAAGACTGCTGCTTGTAAGGTATCTAAGCGGCTATTAGTTCCTGGTTCAATATGTACATACTTTTGAGATGAGCCATAATTCCGCAAGCGACGCATTTTTGCTGCTACCTCTTCATCTCCTGTGATCAGCATTCCTCCATCTCCAAAAGCCCCTAAATTCTTACTGGGATAGAAACTAAATGCAGCGGCTATACCTACTGAACCTGCCTTATATCCTTCTCGTTCGGCTAGATGTGCTTGGGCTGCATCTTCAAAAATTAAGACTTTATAAGTATTGGCAAAGTCTAATAATTGACTTGGGGATACCATTTGACCATAAAGATGTACAGGAATAATGGCCTTGGTTTGGGGAGTAATGGCTTTAGCTGCTGCTTCCAGGTCAATTAGGGCTGTTTGTGGGTTACAATCTACTAAAATTGGTTTGGCTCCAGCACTGACTACACCAATCAGTGTGGCTACAAAGGTATTAGCTGGTAAAATGACTTCATCACCAGCACCGATGTTACAAGCTTGCAGTCCAAGGGCGATCGCATCTGTTCCCGAAGCAACACCAATTCCGTATTCCGTACCCGATGCTGCGGCAAAGGCAGTCTCAAAATTGGATACAGCTTGTCCTAAAATAAAATCTCCCTTTGTCAATACATCCTCAATTGCCTGTTGCAACTGAGATTTCATTGGCTGATGTTGCAAATTTAGGTCTACAAAAGGGACTTTAACAGTCATCTAATTTCTCACCTGGTAGTATCAAAAATTCAGTAGCACTATCATATCTCATCAAATGTAATACATCTTCGATTTCATCTATAGTCTTTGTCTGATCAAAGTCATAAAAAAATTGTTAACTTTTGATGAATTTGATGAAATTATTATTTTCATCCAGCAAACATAGTTAACCATTAAATTTCAAATCAAAAGCCTGATGTATATGGATTTTTTACCAAATAGTAAATCGTTAATAGTGAAAGGTAATAACCCAATTCTAAGTAAAAATACGTAAATTTCTAAAAATTTAAACTACCGATATATTAACTTTATCCCTAGATTCGATCAATCGGAGTGGACAGCAGGTATTACAGAGACGGGGGAAATGTTTCTACTAAATGCTCTTGCCGTATTTTGATGTTCAGCTGATGCTGCATTCAGTCCAAAATTTTTTGTCAAACTTGTTGATTGAGGGTGAAATTGGGGAATGCTGAGAAATAGGAAATAGTAACCCCATTCCAGTGGTTATAAAACCTACAGTATCTAGTATCTAGGAAGTATCAAGGTAACAGTGGCAATGATAGACTCTGAAAACAAACTATTTGCCCCCGATGGTGGGTGGAATTCTTTGACCGTAAAAGAACAAAACCGGATCAAAGTATTGTCAGACTTAGGTTTGCGCCAACCAGAAACAATTCCAGTATTTGAAGAAGCCACTCAAACAGCTGCCCACTTTTTGGCAGCAGAAATTTCTATTTTGGGATTTATAGATCAAGAACTCCACTGGTTCAAATCATCGATAGGTTTATCAAGATTAGGACTCATGAACGATCTAGCAAAAAGTCGTCAATTGTTACGTCGGGATTCTTTTTGTACCCAGGTAGTAGAGAGTTCGCAATTATTAGTTATTAATGATACTAAGGATGTAACGGATACAAAAATATCTACCAGCAAGTTGGTACAAAATTATGGCATCCGTTCCTACTTGGGAGTACCATTAATGGAGGCTTCCGGGTATTGTTTAGGCGCATTGGCAGTGATGGATCGCAAGCCACGCCATTTTACAGAGCGAGAGATTGAGTTTTTGCAAATTATCGCTCGGTGGAGTATGAGCGAGTTTGAGCGCAATCGGTTATTGCACGGTCAATCACAAAAAAGCAATATTACCAGTATTCCTGGCCAGCCATTCCCAGAAGAACCGATCATTGACTTGAGAATTGCTCCATCCGTGCCGGAAACTGTTGCTCATTCTACTCAGCATTTGAGACTGGAACTCTTAGGCCAGCTAACTCAAGAGTTACGTACACCGTTAACATCTGTGCTGGGTATGGCTGGTGTTTTGGGACGTGAAATTTATGGTCCTTTAACCACTAAACAACGAGAATATCTAGAAATTATCCAACACAGTGGGCGTTACTTACTTTCCTTAGTCAATGAAATTACTGAACTAGGAACATTAAGCGATAGTTCAAATGGGCTGAATTTAGCTCCTGTAGATATTGAAATGCTCTGCCAACAGGCTATCAATACCCTATCAGACGTTGCTGTCCGTCGTGATCAAGATATTCGCCTCTCTATAGAACCAGGATATGGTCGCATCTGGACTTTGGATAAGGATAAGGTGCGACAACTGCTTTATCACTTGTTATTCAGCATTGTTCAACTTTCTCCTACAGGTAGTATTGTTCATGTTCATATTTCTTACAAAGAAAATACACTTTGCATTACTATTTGGGTTTCCCATCCCTGGTTAGGAGATGGAATTGCTGAAGCTGATCCTTATTTACGCCTTGATTCTTCTATATTGGAAATATTGGGTGAGTCAGAAAAGTCCCATATTCATGGACAAATTCGGGATAATGTCGCAATTCTTTTGGAAAATGCACCAAATTTGATCGACGAGCAATTAGGTATTTTGGTTGATGCGTCTAATCAAGAATTACCTAATGAATCGGCTACTCTATCTCGTGAAAAGCTAGGTTTGTTACTTAGTTGTCAACTAGCAGAACTACATGGCGGCCAAATTTCTATCCAAGGTTCATCAGAATTAGGATACCGCTATGTGATTTCTTTGCCACTAAAATCAACTAATACTGGGCAAACTATCAATGATGTTTAGTCATAGTTAGGTGACTCTTGACTGGGGACTGTGGAGACCAGGGACTGGAAAGAGTTTTTCTAATTACCAATTATCAACTTGGATGTCAACCCGGATTATCATTAAAGCCTGGTTCTATATATTAGGCGCTGGTTGATAACAACTTTTTTTTATGAATTTAGTCTGGCAAAGATTGACTTTATCCTCTCTACCGCTGCAAGAATATCTGAATACAAGTTACCTGCATCGTTTGATAGTGGGAATTTTACGCCCTTGGCGGCAAACTAGTATTCTCATGCAGTGGGGAGATACGATAGGAGCTTGTTTACTTAGCCTGATCTATGCTCTGGCACCGTTTGTTTCTAGTACCCTGATCGGTTTGTTGCTGGTGGCTTGCGTAGGTTTTTGGGTGCTATTGACTTTATCAGATGAAACAAGTCTCACCAATGCTGCTTCAATCACACCAATTCATCTGATAGTTTTGCTCTATTGGGGTATTGCTGTTGCCGCTACGGCTTTATCACCAGTAAAGAAGGCAGCGTTGAATGACTTGGTAACATTAACGTTGTATTTATTACTCTTTGCTCTCTGTGCTAGAGTGCTGAGAATTTCTCGTCTGCGGTCTTGGTTGATTAGTCTTTATTTACATATATCTCTGATTGTCAGTGTATATGGAATTCGACAATGGTTTTTTGGCGCTAAAGCATTGGCTACTTGGGTTGATCCAGAGTCAAGCTTGGCTAAGACAACAAGGGTTTACAGTTATTTAGGTAATCCCAATTTATTGGCTGGATATCTACTCCCAGCAGTGGTTTTAAGTTTGGTGGCTATTTTTGCTTGGCATGGTTGGATTCAGAAAGCTTTAGCTGTCACGATGTTGGTTGTGAATAGTGCTGCTTTGGTTCTCACTTTTAGTCGTGGCGGCTGGATTGGTCTAGTGGTGGCACTTCTCGCTGTAATGGCATTATTGGTTTATTGGTGGAGTGCGGACTTGCCTGCTTTTTGGCGTACTTGGTCGCTGCCAATTATTTTGGGGGGTTTAATTGGGATACTTCTGCTGGCGGTGATCTTTGTTGAGCCTGTGCGTCTGCGGGTGGTCAGCATATTTGCTGATCGCCAAGATAGCAGCAATAATTTTCGCCGCAATGTTTGGGATGCTGTTTTTGAGATGATCCGCGATCGCCCAATTATTGGTATAGGTCCTGGTCACAACTCTTTTAATAAGGTCTATCCTCTCTACCAACGTCCCCGTTATACGGCTTTGAGTGCCTATTCAATTTTTCTGGAAATAGCTGTAGAAACGGGTTCTATGGGTTTAGCTTGCTTTCTCTGGCTAATAATTGTCACATTTAATACGGCATTTATGCAAATACGCCGTTTGCTGGTATCACGAAATAAGGAGGCACTTTGGCTAATTGGGGCGATCGCTACTTTGCTGGGTATGCTCGCCCACGGTACTGTCGATACAGTCTGGTATCGTCCTGAAGTCAATACGCTCTGGTGGTTTGTAGTTGCCTTAATTGCCAGTTACTGGAAACCGTTGACTCCATCAACTCATCAAATCCACCCCGAAACTGCAGCTAACTAAACTCAATGAAAAGTTTTCAGTTTATTTATAAATACAGCGGATTCCTTTGTTATGAGGTACAGTCTCATCTTCCTGGTTATTGACTTCTACCGTGTGTCTGAAAATAAAGTGTACCTCATTACACCGGAAACTGCTGTGAGTCTTGTTGTCAGTAGCAACTATACTGACAACTGACTATTTTCTGCTCAATCAATTGCCAAAACCAAGTCATCCAAAATTGATCTTATTCTCTATAACTTGTAGCTCCTGGTGCGTTGGGGTCTCTATAACGGGTTGGTTCTTCTTCACGCCTTTTACCTGCTAAACCAGCTAGTCCCAACAGGCCAATTAATCCTAGCCAACCCCAATCAGTACCGTTACGATCATAATAAACAGTTCTGTCTGGTGCAACGTCTGTTCTAGGTTGATTTACTTGGGCTTGTGCGGGTAAATTTAAGGGTAAAATGCCCATCGTCAACGTCAGAACTCCAGCGCCAACAGTTTTGGTGAGATTACTTTTCATTGTGAAAGTGCCTTATACCTGATTCAGATATTCACCAATATATCTATTACTAACAATAGCCAAATCAATCTGTGGCTATAAACTACATTTTGTCGTAAATCAGGCTGAGGGTATATTTGGCTAATTACTAATTTGTATTTGCCGCAATAGGGTGCAGTAAACTACCTACAATTACTGCGAAATTGAACGGTGAAGATTACTTAGTGAATCAAGAGTTATAACTTTTCATCGCTCTTTGAATATCACGCTTATCTTGTCTACGTTTCAGGTCTTCTCGTTTGTCGTGAATTTTCTTACCTTTACATAAACCGATACTGATTTTTACCCAGCCCCGTTTCAGATACATTTTCAACGGTACTAAGGTTAAACCTTGCTGTTCTACTTTACCAATGAGCTTGCGGAGTTCTTGACGATGCATCAGCAACTTACGAGTGCGACGCGGTTCATGATTGAAATATTGTCCACTAGCACTGTAAGGGGAAATATGTACATTTATTAACCATGCTTCACCATTGCGAAGCAACGCATAGCCATCTTGGAGATTGGCTTTCCCCGCACGTATTGACTTGACTTCCGTTCCCGCCAGCTGAATTCCAGCTTCGTAGGTTTCTAGGATTTCATACAAATAACGAGCTTGGCGATTGTCGCTGATAACTTTATAGCCTTCGTTCTTGTCAGTCATTGAGAATCTGGTTGGTGTTAAATATGCTTTTCTGTCGCTTTGTAATTTGAATAAGGAGTTGAGACTAGTTTATGTTGCATTTAATTCAATCTACTATGATAGCATTATTAATTCATGAATATAGATTAATTTTTATAAATAGTTACCAAGGATTTAAGATTTTCTTTATAAATCATTCCTGATGCAGTCATTAATAGGTAATCCTGTCATAGTATGAAACATAAGAACACTATTACTGCCAGTGTCTATTGATAGTGTTCATAATAGCAAAATATTGAGTAATAAAAATGCTAGGGGTGTACTGTCCATGCCCTTGAAAATCCTTGTAGTGGATGACGACCTCGGCACTCGTCTGTCTATTAGTGATTATCTTGAACTGTCCGGCTATTCGGTAATCATGGCCAATGACGGTCAAGATGCTTTGTCTATGGTGGAAGAGAATCATCCTGATTTGATGGTGACAGATATTGTCATGCCACGGATGAACGGCTATGAATTGGTGCGTCAAGTGCGTCAACAAGCAGAATTTAGGTTGTTACCTGTAATTTTGTTAACAGCACGAACAAAAACACAGGAAAGAATTCTCGGCTATCAATCAGGATGTGATCTATACTTGCCTAAGCCTTTTGAACTGGAAGAGTTAGCCGCAGCTATTCGTAATTTACTAGCGCGATCGCAAATTATTCAATCAGAATATCGCTTTTCTCATCAAGATGCTTTCAACGGGGCAAAATTCATCAAAGCAATAGATGGACAAAATCACTTATCGACTCCAACTCCCAATTCCCAGCTACTTCAATCCTTGACCACAAGAGAGCAGGAAGTCCTAGAACTATTGACTCACGGTTTGTCCAATGCCGAAATGGGTCATCAACTACACCTCAGTCCGCGAACAGTAGAAAAATACGTCAGCAGTTTATTAAGAAAAACTTTAACTAGCAATCGAGCAGAACTGGTACGTTTTGCTATTAAGCATGGTCTTGTGGAGTAAAAGGAGTTCTAGGAGTATGACATACGTCAAGCTGCCCTATGAGCGGGACTTAAACATTTTTGATGAAGAATAAGCCTCAAACCTTGAGGGGGCAAGGGGGAAATACACTAAATGCCCAAAAACGCCTGAAACCCAAATATATCAACCAACCAACCAAAACCATGTCAAACCCTATCTATATATACGCTTGAGGCTATTTTATCGAACAGAATTCAGGAGTCAGGAGTCAGAATTCAGTTGGGTATTCTGTGCGAGTGGTGGATGAATAACCGGGTTTAAGACCCCCACCAAATCGTAGATTTGGTGGTCTTCAATCAGTTGCCGATCCCAATCCCCGATTGATTCTGACTCCTGGCTACTGACTCCTGACTCCTTCTTCAACGGTGTTTTTTGTCTAAGTCCCATGAGGAGATTTGTTGACTTTTCACGTAGTCTAGCAGACCTTCACAAGCATCCAGAAGGAGGTCAATTACCTGATTAAATCCCTCTGTGCCGCCATAGTAGGGGTCTGGAACTTGCTTGAGAGCGTGTATGGAGCAAAAATCACACATCAAGCGCACCTTGTGATGATATTCGCCAGAACGGTCAACAGCAACGATATTTTCGTAATTTTCTTGATCCATTGCCAAAATCAAATCAAAATCTTGAAAGTCTGATGTTTGAAACTGACGAGCTTGGCCACGTAGTTTAATTCCTAACTTAGCAGATGCAGCAGCACTCATGCGTCGGTCAGGTGGACTACCAAT
>RDYJ01000178.1 GCA_004293145.1 Nostocales cyanobacterium
AAATATTTTTCAAATTCTTTGATAGCCACCTCATATTCAGCACTTTGAAAACTCATCAAAGCGTTTTCGTATAAAGAACAGCTTGTCAAAAAAAAGAAAATTACATATATTACTATTTTATTCATGATTTTTAGGTTTATTCAGGACTTTTGAGATAATTTTTGGACTCGATAAAAAATTGATGTTGTTAATGTTGCAGATCCTCAACCAGATGCTAATCCCGCAGCAGTTGGTAAAGGGTTAGAATTATATAGTCCTCGTGATATTCATCAGACAGTTGAGTTACTTTCCCAAAGAGTTATTGAGTTATTTAAGCAAAATTCTAAATCCTGTGCGGCTGTATTAGTGCGAGAAAATCGTCAAGGTAGATGGTTAGCAGAAGCCTTAGAACCGATATGTAAAGAACATAATATTAAACTTTATGATGTGGGAGAAAGAGAAAGGCGTTCTCATGTTCCTCAAGAAATTTTATCATTATTGCAATTTTGCGATCGCCCCCACTCCCCCGACTATCTAAAAGCTGCTTTAGATGTGCTCGTACAACGTCAATTAATTCCCACCCAAGATATTAACACTCTGGCTAGTTTACCAGAAGAATTTTTATATCCTGGACCATTAGCCAAACCGCAAACAGAAACAGTAAAAACAACTGCTCATTTATGTCGTACTTTACTACGCGCTCGTTTAGAATTACCCACATATCAAATTATTTCTTTTTTAGCCTTAGCCTTAAAGTATGATCAAGCAGAATTAGCCACAGCGGACAAACTTGCAGAAAGAGTAAACCTGCAAATGTTTGGTAATAATTCAATGGAAGCAATACTCTCCGCTTTAAGTGAAATTGTCAATTCTGAACGGTTTGAACCAGTCGATACAGACAATTTAGAAGAACAATATACAAAAAAAGGTCAACTGACAATTATTACCATGCACAAAGCCAAAGGTTTAGATTGGGATTATGTATTTTTGCCTTTTTTACATGAGAATTTAATTCCTGGTAAATTTTGGGTTCCCCCCCAAGGTCAATTTTTAGGTGCTTTTACTTTATCAGAAGTAGCACGCGCCCAAATTCGGGCTGCACTTCATCAAAATGGCGAAAATATACCCAATATTAGCCAAGCTTGGGAAGATGCAAAATATTTGAAAATGGCTGAAGAATATCGTTTACTTTATGTTGCCATGACTAGGGCGAAAAAATTGTTATGGATGTCTGCGGCTGAACAAGCGCCTTTTACTTGGAGTAAACCGAATAATCTGCAAGCTTCAGCCCCTTGTCCGGTGTTTGCAGCTTTAAAGCGTCAGTTTTCCGAAAATGTGGTGAATTATAATTAAACGTAAAATAAGAAGTGGATACAATACTTTTCGGTTAAGCTCAAAAAAATAAACTAGTAGATTGGGTTGAGGAACGTATCCCTTCGGGACACTACGTGAACACGCAGTGTGCCGAAGGCATAACCCAATATTTACAGGCATTTGTTGGGTTTCACTTTGTTCAACCCAACCTACAAAAATCCTTAACCGAACAGTATTGGAAGTGGATAGATCCTTTTTTGAAAAAGTCGGGGATCTGGGTATGACGTTTTTTAATTGTTTTCTCTATCCAGATGCAAATGATAGGGATTGCCAAAAATTAAAGAAATGATCCCAATTCAAAATTTCCGAAGTCTGGGGAACAAAATCAGGATAAAAACAGTAAATAAGTTTATATATCTTTTGAATATTAGGCGAAAAGTACATGATGTTATCGAATCGGAAAAAGATGGGTAAACTACCTGAATCAATTGTATTCACTCTAGCCTTAACAGGTCTGCTGACTGGTGGAATGAATATAGCTAACAACAGTACAGCGTTAGCTATTCCCAGGACAGAACAAACACAAATAGCTCAAAATATTCTACCCAGAGATATTTCTGCGGCCGTGCTAAAAGATGCTTCTTTGCGTTCTGGGGTGAAAGTGGGTGATTTGGCAATTTCTCAAGTCACTCCCACAACTTTTAGCAACCGCTGTATGTTCGAGTTTAAGGAGGTTTGCACTAAAGAATTTAAGCCTATTCAGGGTTGGGTAGTAGTTGTCAAAGTCAATCAGCAATCTTGGACTTATCATGCCAGTGAATCTTCGCAAATTGTGATTGATCCAAGCATTAATTCTACTGATGCTTCTCAACTACCACGAACTATTGCGAATAAAGTCTTAGCTGATGCGGCTACTCGTGCTGGTTTAGCAAAACAGGCTGTAAAAATTACCCGTTCCACACAGAAAAACTTCAGTAATGCCTGTGTGTTCAATTTCGGTGAAGTTTGTACGCAACAGTATGATCCCGTAGGAGGTTGGGAAGTGGTTGTCAAGGTGAAAGGAGAATCTTGGACTTATCATGTAGATCAGTCTGGTTCACAAATAGTTCTTGACCCAAAAATTACTGCTGCTGATGGTTCTCAACTACCAGAAAAAATTGCCCAAAAAGTTTTAAATGATGCTTATCAACGTTCTCGCTTGCAGACTCGTGCTATAAAAATTACTCGAACTGTACAAAAAACCTTCAGTAATTCTTGCGTGTTCAATTTTGGTGAAGTCTGTAGTCAAGAGTATAAACCCATTGATGGCTGGGAAGTGGTAGTGGTAGTTAACAGACAATTTTGGACTTATCATGTAGATCGGAAAGGTTCACGCCTGGTATTAGACCCCAAAGTCAGGGCTACTATCAGATAACATCAAGTTTCCTCGTCTACTGAAGTAGAAATTTATCTGCCTTGATTGGTCTTGATCTGAGTCCATCTTCTTGCATCTGTGGTTAATTTTTTCTTCTTGTAGCGCACTTAGATGGAAATGATCACAAAACTGTTTTTTGCTTGAGGAAAAGTTGGTTTAATCGAGTTTTCTTAGTATATAATAATGGATTGTGTTGATTTAAAGCCATACCATGCCTAAACTCAAGACTCGCAAGGCAGCAGCGAAAAGATTCCGCGCCACCGGTAGCGGTAAAATAGTGCGTCGTAAACCTTTCAAAAACCACTTGCTAGAACATAAATCTTCTAGTAAAAAGAACAATATGTCAAAAATGGCAGTTGTCCATGAACGCGACGAAGAAAACGTGCGCTTAATGCTTCCATATTTGTAAATCCTTCAGGTACTGTAAGAAATGACTCGTGTAAAACGCGGTAATGTAGCCCGTAAACGCCGCAATAAAATTCTCAAATTAGCTAAAGGTTTCCGTGGTTCTCACTCAACTTTGTTTAGAACTGCTAACCAACAGGTGATGAAGGCGCTTCGCAGTGCTTACCGCGATCGCAAAAAGAAAAAACGCGATTTTCGTCGTCTGTGGATCACCCGTATTAACGCAGCTTCCAGACAACATGGTTTGAGCTACAGCCAGTTGATTGGCAACCTCAAAAAAGCTAACATTGAGCTAAACCGCAAAATGTTGGCACAGTTGGCAGTTCTTGATCCTGCAAGCTTCGCGAAAGTGGCAGAATTGGCCAGTTCGGTTAAAGGATAAAGGTGGCAACGGATCAATAACGGATGTAACAAATAGTCCCTTCGGGGAATTCAAAATTAAGCAAAATTAAAAGTTTTGAATTTTTAATGGGAGCGTATCGCTAAAGCGTAGCGCCTCGTAAATAAACGAAGGTCAATTATGAAACAGTTACATCTGGTATTATCCGCTACCTTGATTGTGATTTTTTGCCTGTGCTTTGGGGAGATAAATTTGGTTGCTTCTGCGGCGGCTATGGCAGAAATTCAGCAGCTTGGCTATTTAACTGTGGCTGTAAAGGATAATCTCCGTCCTTTGGGATTTAGGGATGATAACGGCAATTTACGAGGGTTAGAAATTGATTTAGCCCAGCGTTTGGCAAGTGATTTGTTAGGTAAACAGGATGCGGTGAAGTTCAAACCTGTAGCTAATAGCGATCGCTTACCCGCCGTTTTTAATCATCAAGTTGATCTGGCGATCGCCAAAGTCACAGCTACTGAATCACGCTCCCGCATAGTTAGCTTCAGTGTTCCTTACTATTATGATGGTGCATCTATAGTTACAAAAAATACCACCATTAAACAACTAAAAGATTTATCTCAACGTAAAATCGCCTTACTCAACAACTCCAGCACCATATCTTACATCCAATATTTTGTACCTAATGCTGAATTAGTTAGTGTTAATTCTTATGGCCAAGGACGAGAAAAAATCGAAAGCGGTGAAGTAGATGCTTTTGCTGCTGATATCAGTGTTTTAAGCGGTTGGGTGCAAGAATATCCAGAGTATCGAATATTGTCAAGTAAACTATCCACAGAACCTTTATCTGTAGTCATGCCCAAAGGATTGCAGTACGATGAATTAAGAAGAGAAGTAAATGAGGCGATCGCTCATTACACAGTCACAGGTTGGCTCAAAGAACGTACAGACTATTGGGGACTAAAATAATTCAGAAGTTATAATTAGTAATTAATAATTCCGAATGTATGAACTTTTATTGTTAATTCTTAATTTATTTATTTCCTCATTTTCCCAGAAAGCTGAATAATAGATCAAGAAAGGACGTTTAATATTTGTATTTGCAGCCAATGGATAACAACCTAGTAATCATTTATCTCTCAATTTTCGTCGTTTTACTCCTATTTGCAGGTGTGAGTGTTTTTCGTCAAATTTTCAAAACGCGCAAACTTGAAAATTCTCTTTCCCGGTTGAAAACCAAATTGACCAAAGAAAAAGGTACGGCTCAAGAATATTACGAATTAGCCAGTATTTATTCAGAAAAAAAAGTTTTTACCCAGGCCATACCCCTATTTCAAAAAGCACTCAAAGCTGCTGAAGAAGAGGGAGAAGAAACTATTGCTCCAGTCTACAATGGTTTAGGATATGTTTACTTTGCCCAAGAACAATATGATTTAGCAATTAAGCAGTATAAAGAAGCACTGAAATTGCAACCTGATTATGTGACAGCCTTGAATAATCTTGGCCATGCTTACGAAAAGAAAAAATTAACTGCCCAGGCGTTGCAAATGTATGAAGAAGCACTAAAATTTGCACCTAATAACGCCACAGCTAAACGTCGGGCTGAATCTTTGCGTAGGTTGGTTTCTGCTTAACTTAATATTTAATGCCCAATGCCCAGATCCCCGACTTCTTCAAGAAGTCGGGGATATTTTTATTTTTTTTATTTTTTATTCATTTATTTGTTAATCATACTGTTTCTGAGTGAGAGTTTTGAAATCAATAGATATTGATTAACTGTGCTTAATTCTCAAACAGTATGATACAAAAGCTCAATTTTTTTTGGCATTTCCCAAAAACAAATGATATATTCTTGTGGTCGGGGAATTTTACCCAAGCAAAAACCCTATTTAGGCTGACTATTTCCTTAGTTATTTGTATTTCTCTAAACTTGGGATTTATTAATATTGCATTTGCTCAAGAATCATTTATTACCCATCCCCTCAACCCCTTAACAGAAACAGAAATTACCACCGCAGTAGAAGTATTAAAACGGGAAAAAACATTAAGTGATACAGCATTTTTTTCCATGATTACTTTACAAGAACCGGATAAAAAACAAGTCTTGAATTTTCAACCTGGGCAAAAATTGCCTCGTCAGGTATTTTTACAAGTTTATGAACGTGAACTCAATAAAACCTTCACCGGCACAGTTAACTTAAACACCAAAACCCTAACTTCCTGGCAAGAAATACCTCATGTTCAACCCGCTATTTTACCCCCAGATTATCAATTAGTAAGGGAAGTAGTGAAATCTGATCCCCGCTGGCAAACAGCAATGCGAAAAAGAGGAATCAAAGATTTTAACGAAGTAGAAGTTACTTGTTGGTCAGCAGGAATACTCACCAAAGAAGAAGTAAAAAATGGTAATCGTATTTGTCGCGCATTATCCTATTATCAAGGTAAAAACTGGAATTATTACTCACGTCCCATCGAAGGTGTTTTAGTAACAGTTGATTTAAATAAAGAGGAAGTTTCGAGTTTTGTTGATCATGGTGTAATTCCTATTTCTCAAAAAAATTGGGACTATAATATTCAATCTTTCAGTCAATTAACAGCACCACCTCAACCATTAAAAACTATTCAACCAGAAGGTACAACTTTCAAAATTCAAGGTAATGAAATTACTTGGCAAGGTTGGCAATTTCGTTATTTAATGCACCCCCGTGAAGGCTTAGTTTTGTATCTTGTTAAATATAATGATGGTGAAAAACTTAGACCAGTTTTATATCGTGGTAGTCTTTCAGAAATGGTAGTACCTTACGGTGATCCAAATCCTAACTGGTCATTTCGTAACGCCTTTGATGTGGGAGAATACAATATTGGCTTATTAGCAAATAAACTAAAATTAGGTCAGGAAATTCCCGAAAATGGGGTTTTATTAAATGCCATATTTGCTAATGGGGAAGGAGAACCTTATACAATGCCAGGAGTAATAGGTATTTATGAAAGAGATAATGGCGTACTCTGGAAGCATTTTAATTACCACAGCCAAAAAAATTATCTTCGTCGTAATCGTGAATTAGTCATGAACATGATTACAACTATTGATAATTATGATTATAGTTTGAATTGGATATTTCATCAAGATGGAACTTTAGAAGTTGAAAATGAATTATTTGGAATTGTCTTAGCACAGGGAACATTTGACGAAAAACAATCTAGCAATTCTTTAGGACGTTTATTAGCTAAAAATATCTTTGGTGTCAATCATCAGCATTTTTTCAACTATCGCCTAGATTTAGATGTAGACGGACAGGCTAATTCTGTGATGGAAATGAACGTTAATGCTTTACCAATTAGTGAAAAAAATCCTTTAGGAAATACCATCACAGTTGCAGATACATTATTGAAAAATGAAAAATCATCTGTGCGTGATTTAGATATTAAACACAGTCGAGAATGGATGATAGCGAATGCAAATAAAAAGAATCATTTAGGGGTTGCACCTGCATATATGTTAATGCCAGGAAGTAATACAATTTTATATGCGGTGGAAGGTGCAAAGATTAGAGAAAAAGCTGGTTTTGCAACTCATCATTTTTGGGTGACAAAATATAAATCTGGTGAAATGTATGCGGGTGGTGATTATCCCAATCAAACATTACCAGGAGAGGGTTTACCTAAATATATTGCTGATAATGAATCTTTGCAAAATCAAGATATTGTGGTGTGGTACACAATGGGAATGACTCATGTTCCCCGTCCAGAAGATTGGCCTGTAATGCCAAGACATCAAGTAGGTTTTAAACTGATGCCAAGAGGGTTTTTTAAGAGAAATCCAGCGATTAATTTAGGGGAATAAATTCGTCATATCCCCGACCTCTTGAAGAAATTGGGGATTTTTTCTCATTCATTTTTTTGTATAAACATGATGAGATTGAGGAATGTGTGATAACATTTCATAGCGATGATCAAATACGCGCAGTTTTGAAAATAGGATATCTAAGAACTGATGAACTTTCCAGATATTAATATTCCCGGTGATGGACAACTTCACGCTCGTTTAACTACTTCCCTGGGTGAAATTGTAGTTACATTAGAGGAAAAGAAAACCCCAAACACTGTCAAAAATTTTGTAGGTCTAGCAACCGGAACGATCGCCTGGAAAGACCCTAAAACTGGTGCATCTATGCAGGAAACTCCTGCTTATGATGGGGTGCGCTTTCACCGTGTTATCCCTGGTTTTATGATCCAGTGTGGTGATCTTTTGAGCCGTCATTCAGATATGGCTAGCCGTTGGGGTACTGGTGGACCAGGATATCAATTTGAGGATGAGTTTCATCCCGAACTGAAGCATTCCAGCGCGGGTATCTTGTCTATGGCTAATGCTGGACGTGGTACTAATGGTTCTCAGTGGTTCATTACAGAAGTACCAACGCCTCATCTTGACGGGAACCACAGTGTTTTTGGCAAAGTAGTCACTGGTATGGATGTAGTAAATAAAATTGCTAATGTACGGACAACCAGAGATCGTCCTAATGAAGACGTGGTGTTAGAAAAAGTAGAAATTTTCCGCAAGTAACTAACAATAAGATCCCCGACTTCTAAGATCCCCGACTTCTTAAAGAAGTCGGGGATCTGATAAATTAGATCAATTATCTATAGTATCAATTGATAAAATGATCAGTTATATTACAGACTCCATAGACATAAATAGGATTCATTTTTGCTCAAAATTAAACCCAAAACAAAGAAGTGAATTGGGTCAATTTATGACTCCTGCGGTAGTTGCAAGATTGATGGTAGGACAATTCAACAATTTATCAGGTCATATTAATTTATTAGATCCTGGTGCTGGTGTTGGGTCTTTAACCGCTGCTTTTGTAGAGCGATTATTGACAAACTCTCATCAAGTTGAAAGTTTGTTTATCACAGCTTATGAAGTAGAAGCAAGCTTTATACCCTCGCTGGAAGAATGTCTTAAGCAGTGTTGTCAAGCTTTGATAAATAGAGGAATCAAAGCAGATTATTGTTTACGGAATGAAAGCTTTATTGGCAGTATTTCAGAAAATAATTTACCACTTTTTAAGACTTATTCTCAGAATTTTACTCATGCAATTCTAAATCCACCTTATAAGAAAATAAGCAGTAAATCAATTGAGAAAACAATATTATCAAAGCTGGGAATTGAAACGGTAAATTTATATAGTGCATTTGTTTGGCTATCCATGTTACAGCTTGCTGAAGATGGAGAGATAGTGGCCATTACTCCGAGAAGCTTTTGCAATGGTAGTTATTTCCGTCCTTTTCGCCAAGCTTTTTTGAAAAAAATGGCACTCCAAAATATTCATATATTTGCAAGTCGCTCATTAGCTTTTGCAGAAGACAACATTTTACAAGAAAATATTATTTTTCATGCAACAAAAACAGAAATTAAACCTAAATTTATAGAAATAAGTATTAATTCAGAACAAGAATTAGATAGTTTTTCGGAAATGAGACTTGTTCCCTATAACCAAGTTATTGAAATAAATGCTCCTGAAATGTTTATCCATATTATTACCAACTCTCTGGAAGATGCTTTAAAAGTGCAAATGGATAAATTTCCATCTACATTAGAGGAACTTGGTTTAGAAATTTCAACGGGTCCAGTTGTAGATTTTCGTCTCAAATCATCTTTAAGAAATTTCTTAGATGAGGAAAGCGTTCCCCTAATTTACCCAGAATCTATAAAACCAGGAAAAGTTTTATTTCCTCCCAAAAATCCGCGTAAATCAATTGCTATCGAAAAAAATCAAGAAACACAAAAATGGTTAATTCCATCGGGTTGTTATGTTGTAATCAAACGATTTTCTGCAAAGGAAGAAAAACGGCGTGTTGTTGCTGCTGTATCTTACCCTATAGATTCATCTGCACTAGGTATAGAAAATCATCTTAACTATTATCATGCTAAAGGAAAGGGAATAAATGCCGACCTAGCAAAAGGTTTAACCGCATTTCTTAATTCAAGTTTATTTGATCAATACTTTCGCCTGTTTAGTGGTAACACACAAGTTAATGCTACAGACTTACGAAAAATTAAATACCCCTGCCAAAATGATTTAATAAAACTAGGAACACAAATTCCTGAATCTGCATTTGATCAAGATCAAATTGATCAACTTGTACATCAAAATCTATCAATTATGAGTGAAACAATCAATACAATTCAAGCTAGTAAACGTATTCAAGAAGCACTTACTATTCTTAAAGAAATTTCTGCACCGAAAGAACAACAAAATGAAAGATCCGCACTGTGTTTACTCGCATTGGCAGATATTCGACCGGAAACTTCTTGGGATCAAGCAACAACACCCAAACGCAGAATTACAGAAATGATGGATTGGTTTCGTGATTTTTATGGAAAACAATACGCACCAAATACACGAGAAACAGTGAGAAGACAAACAATGCACCAGTTTGTACAAATGGGTTTAGTTGTGGAAAATCCAGATCAACCAGAACGACCAATTAATAGTCCTAAATGGTGCTATCAACTTCAGCAACAAGCACTTTCACTGATACAATCTTATGGTTCTGATCAGTGGGAAGAATCTCGTCAGAATTATGCTATTTCTGTCAAGAATTTATTGCAGGATAGAACTCGAAATATCCCCACAATTCCCGTTAGTTTACCCAATGGACAAGCAATTTATCTATCATCAGGTGGACAAAATAATTTAATCAAAGACATTTTAGAAAATTTTTGTCCCAGATTTACACCAGGAGGTTTGGTTCTCTATGTAGGTGATGCTGGGGACAAGTTCATTATTAATGAAACTCAAAAGTTTAGAGAAATAGGAATTGATTTAGATCCTCATGGTAAAATGCCCGATGTTGTAGTTTATTATCAACAACAAGACTGGCTAATATTAATAGAAGCTGTAACCAGTCATGGACCTGTGAATTTAAAACGACACAACGAACTAAAACAACTGTTTCAGTCTAGTAGCAAGGGATTAGTTTTTATGACTGCTTTTCCCAGTCGTAAGGAAATGACTCGGTATCTAGCTGAGATTTCTTGGGAAACAGAAGTTTGGGTAGCAGACCAACCAGATCATTTAATTCATTTTAACGGAGAGAGATTTCTAGGACCATACAAAACCCGGTAAAATAGTTTGGGAAATTTTGATACAAATATTTTGCAAATCATTAAGATTTATTGACTTAAACAACATGAATATTGTTTAAATAATCAGCCCTAACCCAGTCAGCAACTAGGTTTCACCGTCTCTCATGTTAAATAACCTCGCAACAAACCTTATTTGTTCATAGCGGTTAGGTTTGCGAAAATCAGAAGCGATTTAATAATCAAGCACTTATAGTTATTTAACTTGTCAAGGGAGAAGACCGGATGAAATTGGCTTACTGGATGTATTCAGGACCCGCTCACATTGGCACTTTGCGGATTGCTAGTTCCTTTAAAAACGTTCATGCCATCATGCACGCGCCCCTGGGTGATGATTACTTCAACGTTATGCGTTCCATGCTATCGCGGGAAAGAAACTTTACCCCAGTTACAACCAGCGTCGTTGACAGAAACGTTTTAGCGCGAGGTTCTCAAGAAAAGGTGGTAGACAACATCACCCGCAAAGACGCTGAAGAACACCCCGATTTAATTGTCTTAACTCCTACCTGCACCTCCAGCATTCTGCAAGAAGACTTACACAACTTTGTGGAAAGGGCGCAGTTGGAAGCGAAAGGGGACGTAATGCTGGCGGACGTGAACCATTACCGCTACAACGAACTACAAGCCGCAGACCGGACTTTACAACAAATCGTTCAATATTACATCGAGAAAGCCCGCAAAAAAGGGGAATTACCAACTGAGAAAACTGCGAAACCCTCAGTTAACATTATCGGAGTTTCTACTCTGGGTTTCCATAATAACCATGATGTTACCGAATTGAAGCGGTTAATGACTGATTTGGGAATTGAGGTAAATACTGTTATTCCTGAAGGTGCGTCTGTTCACGAATTAAAAAGTATGCCTCAAGCTTGGTTTAACTTAATTCCTTACCGGGAACTGGGGTTAACTACAGCTAAATATTTAGAAGAAGAATTCGGCACACCTTACGTAGATATTACGCCGATGGGTGTGGTGGAAACTGCTAGATGTATCCGTAAAATTCAGCAGGTAATTAACGCCCAAGGTGCGGAAGTTGATTATGAAGAGTTCATTAATGAACAAACTCTGCACGTATCCCAAGCTGCTTGGTTTTCCCGTTCTATTGACTGTCAGAATTTGACTGGGAAGAAGGCGGTGGTTTTTGGTGATAATACCCATGCTGCGGCTTTAACGAAGATTCTCGCGCGGGAAATGGGTATTCACGTTGTTTGGGCTGGTACTTATTGCAAGTATGATGCTGACTGGTTTAGAGAACAGGTGAGCGAATATTGCGATGAAGTATTAATTACAGATGATCATGGTGAAATTGGAGATGCGATCGCTCGCGTTGAACCTTCTGCTATATTTGGAACACAGATGGAACGTCACGTTGGTAAACGTTTGGATATTCCTTGCGGTGTAATTGCAGCACCTATCCACGTGCAGAATTTCCCCATTGGTTACAAACCATTTATGGGTTATGAAGGTACAAATCAAATCACAGATTTAATCTACAATTCCTTCACTTTGGGAATGGAAGATCACCTTTTAGAAATCTTTGGTGGACACGATACAAAGGAAGTAATTACCAAAGGAATTTCTGCGGAATCTGGTTTGAATTGGACAAAAGATGGCCAAGCAGAATTGAATAAAATTCCTGGTTTTGTGCGCGGGAAGGTGAAGCGAAATACTGAAAAGTTTGCCCGTGAACGTGGGTTTAAAGATATCTCGGCTGAGGTTTTGTATGCCGCCAAGGAGTCTGTAGGAGCGTAGGTTTGGGGGTTGGTTAAGAAGATTAAGGGGTAAAGATTTATTAATGATCTTTCCCTCTTAATTTCATGATTTTTAATCATGAGATAAAAATTATTAAAGTTGTTGACAAATGAGACAGAATTTTAATA
This sequence comes from Nostocales cyanobacterium, assembly GCA_004293145.1. Lineage (GTDB taxonomy): Bacteria > Cyanobacteriota > Cyanobacteriia > Cyanobacteriales > Nostocaceae > RDYJ01. The sequence continues at coordinate 12,480 of RDYJ01000178.1, forward strand.
TTAGTCTGTTAGTTTTATTTATAAATCACACTACTGCCTGATATTAGAATAGATAACTGTAACCATCTTTTCTGTGAACTGTTTGGCAATATTTATAACTAACCCCTTGCTTTTTATGTCTATCTTTGATGGAGATATCAAAACTACCATTAGAACGTATAGCTACTCTACCAATATAAGTACCTACATTTTTACCTTTAGTCACAACAGCTTTCGCAATGTCACCAGTGCGAAAACCAAAATGTAATTTTTTTCTTGGACGATGTTTTTTTGGAAAACCAAACTTATCAGTTATACATAATTTACGGTTTCCGTTTCCTTCAGCTTTGATTAATAAAGGTTTAATATTTTTAGCAATTAAACGCGGTGTAGATTGACCAACGCAAGCTGCATCTATCCAATGAGTCTTTTTTAATCCTTGCTGAGTTCGATTAAATTTTGTCAATCCACCACTGCCTGTTTCTACCGGTAAACCAGTGGCTTCCAAACTTTTTAATAAAGCATATTTAGTTGTGTTCACAGCAGCAGTATCAGCTAATGGTTTTTTAACTTGTTTTAAAATAGCATCTAATCGTTGGGGGTGTTTTTTTAGAAAATCTTTAATATCTTTAGTCCCTTTCTTGACATTGCATTTTTCACAACTCAAAGTTAGATTTGATATTCTATTACTACCTCCTTTTGCTTGAGGATATATATGCTCAACTTGCAAAGGCACATTTTCTGTATCACAATAAGCACATTTTCTACCCCACTTTTCCAGTAAATATTCTCGTGTTTCGTATCCTGCTAAAGTGCCTTGTTGATATTCTTTACCTGTAATTTCTGGATCTTGCATTTTTTGAGTATCAAATTTAACTAACTCTTGGCTAATGGCACTAATTTCAGCAAATTTCCTGAGCCGAGACACCCAAGTTAATATGTTATCAACTCGACTTTGCAGGCTTGGTGCTAACCATCCTTCTTTACGGCTACGGTTTTTATATCTTCGCGCACGGTAACGAGTTTTACGACTTCTGCGACTTCTCCTTATTTGGCTACGAGATTTTAAGGCATCCCGAATTTCAAAACCACGATTTTGTAATTCTGCTGCAAATATCACTTCACCACTTAAATCATTAATCAATGCTAAACCTGTAGTTTTTGCACCAGGGTCAATTTTAATTCGCAGTTTATCAACAAGTGTTTCTGGTTGCGCTGTTTTCAGAATTAAAGTAAATGGAAAACGTCTAAAAATAGCAGCTTTGCCATTTCTTAGCATCTGCCTCGCTTGAGCGGGGTGAATTGGATTTAGTGGTTTTTTTGCTGTATCAATTAGAAAAATTTTGGACATAAGTCCCTCCATTTCTGGGTGATGTTAGCCTCGACGTTGTTACAAGTCGGTACTTTCCAAATAGCACTGCCTCCCAAATGGCTGTTTAACTATTTGGTTCTAGGGTCACGGAACTGGCAACGCATCCCGGAGTAGGAACTTTAACACTTACTTGTAACGGCTGCTTAGTTTCCTAAGCCGTACTGGTCAACTAGGGCTGTTTTTACAACCCCCACCATACTTAAAGCATTGATAGTGGGTTGTTGACGTTCGATTCGAACATTTAGCTACGCTATACTTAGGTATTCTATCATCATGAATAAAAAATATGCTATTCTATTTTTAGTAATTGTTCCTTATTACAATCACCATGAAAAAATTTCGAGATTTATATATATACCTCAATAGCTATGATATTGACCAATTAATCAAATATTTAACCGATAATTGTACAAACAATTGGTCAAGAGCTTACGAACGCGAAAAAAACGCAGTTCTCTTAGAAGAAAAAGCCTATTGTTTTGAACATACCACA
>RDYJ01000014.1 GCA_004293145.1 Nostocales cyanobacterium
TTACCAATTAGCAATTACGAATTACGATTATGTCTAATCAAATTAGTTTACAAGTCAACGGAGAAACTCGCAGTTGTTTATCCGAAATACCTTTACCGGAATTACTTCAACAGTTGGGTTTTAATCCCCGGTTGGTGGCGGTGGAATATAATGGTGAGATTTTACACCGTCAGTTTTGGACAGAAACCAAAATCGAAAATGGCGATCGCTTAGAAGTCGTGACTATTGTGGGTGGAGGATAATTCAGTGATCAGTCTCCAATCCCCAGTCAAGAGTCCCCAATCCCCAATCACCTAATTCAATAAACAAGAATAACGAGATTCAGGATTATATAGCCAACGGTGATAGGTTTTACGTTTGGCTAGTTCCTGTCCTTGACGGCCGAGTTTTTCCCGTAGTTGTGCGTCTTGAGATAGACGTTTGAAAGCTTGTAAGACTTCATAACCAGAATCAGGATTTACCAATAGACCATTTTCTTCATGGTGGACTGCATCTAAAATACTCCCTAAGCGAGAGGCAATGATAGGTTTACCAAAGTATTCTGCTTCCAGATAAACCATTTCAAAACTATTGGTATTTTTGGCTTTGTCTTTCTCGGAAGTCAGCATAGCGAAAATATCACAGGCTGCATAATAACCGGCTAATTCTCGTTCAGGTACATAGCCAGCAAAATGTACTCGTTGATTTACTCGTAAACGTTGGGATTGTGATTTTAGTTGTTGTTCAGAGGGTCCTTGGCCACAAATGATGTAATGGACATCGACACCAATAGTTAATAGTAAAGGGATATTATCTATGACTCGGTCAAAGTTTTTATGTTTAACTAATCTACCCACAGAAAGAATGACAATTGCAGTTTCGGGAATATTGTAATTTTGACGTAAGCGGGTGCGTAAATCATCCAGATGACTGAGACTGCTGGGAGTACCAAATTTTTCGGGTCTGACGACTGGGTTAATTACATGAGTAGGAGTATCTAAGCGAAAAGTTTTTCTGAGATTTTCTCTAATGTAGGAACTGTGACAAACAATTCCTTCGGCGCGTTGGAGGGTAATTTTAAATAGTGATCGCCATAAAGGATGACGAGATACATCAGCTAAATCATTACCGTGGAGGTAGATAAAAAAGCGAACGGGTAAGATATAACTGAGTAATAGAATGCTGGGGAAATCGTAGCCGTGACTCCATTCAATGTAGCGGTAATGATAGCGAAAATAGAGTTTAACAGCGAGTAATAAGCTGCAAATAATATTAAAACAATTCCAGATTGGCTTGAATATATGCCCTAAAAAATTACCACAAATTAATTTCCCCAAAAATTTGAGGTTAGGCCAACGATAAATAGGAAATTGTTGGGCTTGATCAAATATTGTATCTCCATAGCAACCAGCAGCCAGAACAATTACTCTGTCTGGATCTTGTAAACAACGATTATAGACATATTCTCCAATTACAGCTTCTTGGGGCTGAAAGATGCGGGAGATAACTAGGATATCTGGATCAGCAGTTTTCTCCCTAATCTGTGTTCCTAGTTGTGAAATATGTTCCATGATTGAGGTTGATAAATAAAGTTCAAATCCTGCTAAGTTGTGATTTTTGCTATTGAATGAAAGTTGAAAGTTAAATACTATTTAGCAAATAAAAAATAATTGCTAAATCACTTTAGTCATTTTGTCAAAATTCAGAATCAATCAAATTTCTAAATATTGCTTGATAGCTTGATAATTTGATTAGGTTTCTAACTCATGAATTTTGATGTAATTTTTATCTGCCAAGCAAAAGTTGAAAATTCATAAAGATCATAATCAGGATTAAAATAGGCTCATCAAGCCAGGAAGAAAACTGATTTTGAACAGAAATTAATTTGTTAATTGGCTGCTGCTAAATTTGGATTAATTAAGATATTCCTAAAAAAATACCCAGTATTTGCTGTTCCATCTTGGTTAAAAAATGGTATAAATAAATTTTGTTGTTTCTTTATTTCCTTACACCAATTTATTACCAATGGAGGATATTGGTCTGATGAAATAGAGCTAGAATTTATCGCTAATATGCTCCAGTAATTGTATAGAGACTGCTGGGCAATTAAATCTAGCTGATACTAATAAGTTAGCGTAAATCTTGCCTAAATCCATGCCAAAATGCCAGAAAATATGAAAAATTTAATACTTTAGCTGATAATTTTGAGGATGTAAGCATGATTGAGATCGGGTAGTAATATTTTATATTCCATAGTTTACCTATATTTTGTTGTATGGATTTTCACAAGTCTTAAATCAGTGAAAAGTTAACAAGTATAAAGTTGTGAAACTTAAACCCCCTTGCTCATAAGTGCTGAATATTCTTTCTCGATCCGGAAAAATTTAGGAACTATGGGAAATAATTTGAGTGAGTGGAGATACAGTAGCTTGGCAGGAAAAGAAGTATAAATCTTAATATTATCAATCTAGTGGGGTGGGCTTCCTGTCTGGAATCAGTTAGCCTGATGACGATGAAATGTGGTGTCAGTCCCCAGTCATAATTATGGCTAATGTAGATAGCATAACCATGAGAAGACAATAATTAATTAATGCCAAAGTTTTGCGATCGCTAAAATATTTTACGGTACGGTTATCAACCAAGAAATCTCTCTCCTATTCGCTGCCAAGTCGAGATAATACGCGGTAGATTGAATATATAGCTGACAATTCCACACTTATTTACTTGTTTAGTTGTGGCTATATCTCCTCCATTGTCAGACTGATAACCGCAGAGGAGAAATGTTAAAAATACTGTTTTTCACCAGATTGATTATGGGTAAAAAATTACAACAAATCCTGAAACCGCTGTTAAAAATCACTTTTGTCCTGGGTTTAGTGCTGACTTTAGCACTGGGTAACGCTGATGGGGCGTTAGCTGCACGCAGTGGCGGCAGAATTGGTGGGGGTTCTTTTAGAATGCCATCTAGCCGTACCTATACACCACGCACTTATGCACCTTCTGGGGGTGGGGGATATTATCCTGGTGGTGGTTTTGGTTTTCCCTTCCTCATTCCTTTGTGGGGTTTTGGGGGTGGTTTTGGCGGTGTGTTTACAATTTTGATTTTCATGGCGATCGCTAATTTTTTAGTGCAAACTTTCCGCCGTGTCAGCAGTGGATCAGGTGAAGAAGTAGGTGATGACAGCAACCCCACGGTTTCGGTTACCCGTTTACAAGTTGGTTTACTAGCACAAGCTAGAGGGTTACAAAGTGAACTTAACCAAATAGCTGAAAAAGCAGACACTAACACCCCCGCAGGAAAAGCTGAAATCTTACAAGAAGCCAGTTTAGCCTTACTGCGTCATCCTGAATATTGGGTATATGCTGGTGGTGGCACGCAACAAGCCAAATTAAACGCCGCTGAATCCCAATTTAACCGCTTGTCATTGGCTGAACGTAGCAAGTTTAGCGAAGAAACTCTTTCTAATGTCAACAACCAGTTAAAATTCGTTGTGGCTAAAGAATTACCTAGTGATGTGGATAACCCGACTCGTTTAATTAGTGAAGGTCCTGGAGAATATCTGATTGTCACCTTACTGGCTGCAACTTTGGGTAAATGGGAAATTCCCCCAATTAATAGCGCCGACGAGTTGCGTCAAGCTTTACGACAAATTGGCAGTCTTCCTGGTGAACAACTTTTAGCTATTGAAGTTCTCTGGACTCCCCAAGCTGAAGGTGATACTTTAACTACCGATGATTTGTTTGCTGAATATCCTGATTTGAAGCTGGTTTAGTTGCTGCTTGGATTACATAAGTAGCTTGGCACAATTAAATATCAAACCTCTCTCCAAACCTCTTCTCTACCAGGGAAGGGGGTTGGGGCGAATATTTATTTTTATAACATAGTTCTTCCTTATCAAATCCATCATAACAGATTGAAAATCAATTGTCAACCCCTTATGACTCTTCTTGACGCGAAATAAAAAAATTAAATATAGCAACGGACAAGGAAGTTAGGACATCAACTGATAGCACAGCGTGACGCTAGCCATAAGCCACGCTACGCTATAGCTATTGATAATACTTAAACACTAAAAGGGTTTTAGCACTGTCACCTGTCACCTCAACTCATTCCTGTGCGGAAAACACCACCCGAAAACCAGACATCCTTAAACCACCCTCAGCTTCATTCCAGCTGCGACTAGGACTACGACAAAGTTCCGCGCTGAAATTCCAAGCACCACCACGTAAAACCCGACGATGGATGTCACCACCAAGATCCCAAATGGTACCATCTGCGGGTGCGCCATGATAATTATTATGCCAAGGATCAGCACACCATTCCCAAACTAACCCGTGCATATCATATAATCCAAAGGCGTTGGCTACATCAAAACTGCCTACATCTGTGGTTTTTGTGCGAAACCTGCTTTTAGGTTCAACTGCATAGGTTTCACTACCATTACAATTAATTAAATCAGAAGTAATAGTTTCACCAAAATGAAAAGAAGTTGTAGTTCCAGCCCGACAAGCATACTCCCATTCGGCTTCACTAGGTAAACGATAATTTCTACCAGTTTTCATTGATAAGCGCAAACAGAATTCTACTGCTTCATACCAAGAAATATTATCTATGGGTAAATTTGCACCTTTAAATTTTGTAGGATTGAGATTTAAAGGTTGGGTGACTTTTGGTAAAGCTGCTACTGCTTTCCACTGGGCTTGAGTAATGGGATATTTCCCCATAAAAAAGGGTTCAATAGTAACTTGATGTTGAGGATGTTCATCAGCATTACCTTCAAATTCTGGTGAACCCATCATAAAACTACCACCTGGAATAAATACCATTTCTAAATCGACATTTTTATTCAATTCTTCTGCAAATAATTTGGCGCTACCTCTGTCGTGGCTAACTTCTCTCCCACTTGTATCTACAGTAATAATATCAAAATCAAAGGTTTCTAAAGGTGGAATGGGAACGATAGCCTTTTGTATTATTGGTATTGTTGGTATTGGTGGTGGTTGTATTTCCATAACAGGGGAAATTTTTAATTCTACTGGTGGAGATGTTTCAATTTTTAAATCATCTAAAACCTCTGTAGCTGACTGATATCTATCACTAGGAAAATGTTGTAATAATTGATCTAAAATTTTCTTGAGGTCATCACTAATAGTAATACCTTTTGTCTGTAAACGTTCAACCCATAACCATTTTGCAGTCATCGGGTCATAAAGATAATCTTTTAACCCATAGGTATCTTGCATCGGTAAATCTTGAGTTAATAACCGCACACAAGTTACACCCAAAGCATACAAATCACTAGCATGACAAGCAAAACCTGCCATTTGTTCTGTTGGTGCATAACCTAATGTGTAAATAGCCGTTGCTTGTCTAGCGATACTGGTATGGGTAACTTGTTTTGCACCACCAAAGTCAATTAATACAGGTTTTTTATCTGCATCTCGACGGATAATATTTTCTGGTTTAATATCCCGGTGGATAACATTTTTTTGGTGAATAAAATCAAGAACTGGTAATAAGTCTAAGAGAAGTTGACGAACTTCTACTTCAGAATAAGCTTGTTCTTGCACTTCTTCTAGGAGAGTTTTACCAATAATAAATTCCTGCACTAAGTACAAGCTAGAACCTTGTTCAAAGTAGGCTAGTAACCGGGGAATTTGGGAATGATTTTCTCCTAGTTCATATAATCTAAAAGCCTCTTCTTTGAAAAACTCTGCTGCTTTTGCACGTTGTCCGGTTCCCTGAACTTGGGGGAAAAATTGCTTAATAACACAAGGTGCGTTGAGTCTGTCTACATCTTCTGCTGCGTAAGTTTTGCTAAACCCGCCTTCACCTAATAACCGCAAAACACGGTATCGGTTTCTGAGGAGTTCACCAAATGTACCATGTCCACAAACTATGCAAAATTTACTGTAGTCAGGGTTGAAGGGATTTGAACAATTGGGATTTTGACAAATTTGCATGGTGGAGGGAAAGATAGCATTTTGTCCAAAGACCAGCCCCAATATTTAAGCAGTTATCAGTTATTAAGTTATTAGTTATCAGTTGTAATCAAAATAAATAAGGGTATATATATGGGCGCACAGATTTCCATTATAATAGTAAGAATAAAATAAGTTTGAGAATTTGTCAAGTGTTTGTTTTATCAGCAGGAGAGAGAATTTTCTGTTTTAAGTATATCAACATAATTAAACATAAAATGTTCAGGAGATAGATACCCGAATTCTTGAATAAGTCGGGGATCTGGGTATTACGTTTTTTAAGGTTGACCTACTTGTAAAGTATTTCTCGTTCTCATACTCTGTGGGCATGAATTTTAAAATTTTCTAAAATTTTCTGCTTTTAGTTACACCAGAGGTAGAACCTCTGTGATAGCATTGCCAGTCAGAGACTGGGAACGAGATAAAATCAAATAGGAGTCTTACAGCAGAATTCAGGAGTCAGTAGAGACGTTCCGGCGGAACGGCGGAACGTCTGTACAGGACCGGCGGAACGTCTGTACAGGAGTCAGGAGTAAAACTGCAATCTGCTGTATATAAGAAGATAATTATTTCCCTCTGTAAGTTATAAGATATGCTTGCTTGACAAACTGTTATTTTTAACACACACTATTATAGTGTACTTTTTGACTATTAAAGAGTTGTTACTATGCAACTAAGGCCGTTTTTCATGGGTTTGACAGTAGCCGCTTTGGTTATTCCCAGTGTATTAGCAAATACATCAAAAGTTTTGGCTGAAGACATTACCTTTCTGTTGGAAAATAAAACAAGCGCAAATATGACAGAATTCTACGCTTCTCCTACTGGGGTAAAAAATTGGGAAAACGATATTTTGGGTAAGGATATTTTACCATCTGGAGAGAGTGTAGAAATTAATATCAACGACGATCGCAAAAATTGTAACTATGACTTTCAAGCTAAATTTGCTGACGGTGATTTGGTAGAAAAATATAAGATCAATATTTGTAAATTGGCGGGTGGTAGTTACGAATTTTATGATTAAGTTTAATACATATAATATATGTTTAGACTGGTCAGGGGTAATTGGTAATGGGTAATATCAAATCCGGTTAAATGCACATAGTTTCAATCTTTTAACAAAAAGGTTTGTAGCTGATTTTGAGTGTGGTTTTTAGACGGATTTGATATTATTGGTAATTGGGTAGTAATTAGAATTATGAATTATTTTTTTCTCCAGAAGCACGAATTAATTCAGCTATAATTGCCACGGTGGCAGTGATAGAAATTAACATGACGCTAAGGGCGTTAATATCGGGTTTGACTCCGGTTCTGATGCGGCTAAATATTTCCATTGGTAGGGTATTAGAACCACTACCGGCGGTAAAACTGGAAATAAGAAAATCATCTAAACTGAGAACAAAAGCCAGTAAGCAACCAGATATGATCCCTGGCATTAATTGGGGCAATACAACTTTAATGAAGGCTTGAATAGGGGTTGCACCTAAGTCTAATGCGGCTTCTTCTAGGTGGGGATCTAGGTTATTGAGTCTGGCAGATACTACTAATCCAATGTAGGAAAGACAAAAAACGATATGTGCAGCTACAATTGTCCAGATGCTTAAAGGAATGGCAAAGGCAGCTAAACAAACTAGGGTGGCAACGGCGATCGCGATATCGGGAATTAATAATGGTAAATAGGATATTCCCTGATACAGTTTTCTACCAGGAAAATTATAACGTGCCAAGCCGACAGCCATCAATGTTCCCAAGACTGAGGAAACAGCGACTGCACTAAAGGCAACTAGTAAACTGTTATTCACCGCTGATAAAATGCGAGCATCAGTAAATAGTTTTTGATACCATTCCAAGGTAAACCCCTGCCAAATGGCACTGTATGGTGATTGGTTAAAGCTATAAAAGCCTAGTACCAGGATAGGCAGGTACATGAACACAAATACCAGTAGTGATAAAACTGCTTGCCATGACATAGACTTTTTTTTGCTTGGGTTAGAGATATTCATGTTGATAATTAATTCTATAAATTTTGTATTATATTATACGATTTTTTGCACAATAGTCAAGGTTTTGACAGTGATTTGGCAAAATGACAAGGCTGAAATCATAAGTAATTATCTGTAAAATTTCCTCTCAATAGTAGTCAATAATAAATCATACATTTTGAGGCAATTTAGCTATTTTTGTTGATTAATTGTCAATTTAAATGGTGATATTTTTGGATGTAGCTAACTACTTTATGTCTAGAGGAGAAGATAATTTCCTTCCCTAAGATAGACAAAAAATATCCAAGTTACGGCATAAGATTTTGAAGCAATTATCCATATAGTTGGTGTTTTAAGTGATTTACTGCTATAGTTAATCGCAGTACATTAATTTAAATCAAACAAATAAACACCACTAATTTACCATCTTACCTTTTAGGGGGTTAATAATGAGAATTGCTCAGATTGCTCCATTATGGGAGAGAGTACCACCACCTGCTTATGGTGGAATAGAATTGGTAGTGAGTTTATTAACGGATGAATTAGTTCGCAGAGGACATGAAGTAACGTTATTTGCATCAGGTGATTCACTAACCTTGGCAAATTTAGTATCAGTTCATCCCCGTGCTTTAAGACTTGATTCAAGCGTGAAGGAATCTGGTATTTATGAAGTGTTACAACTTGCTTTGGTCTATGAACGAGCAGAAGAGTTTGATATCATTCACTCCCATATGGGACACACGCCCTTAGCATACACAAATCTAGTAAAAACTCCCACGGTTCACACCTTGCATGGAATTTTTACTCCAGATAATGAAATCATCTTTAAATATGCCAAAAAACAGCCATATATCAGTATTTCTGATTCCCAAAGAGAACCCAGATTAGGCTTAAATTATGTCACCACAGTTTACAATGGGATTGATGTTAGTAGCTATAAATTTTATCCAGAACCAATAGATGAGCCTTACTTGGCATTTTTAGGCAGGATGTCTCCAGAAAAAGGACCACATTTAGCGATTGAGATTGCTAAAAAAGCTGGTTGGCGATTGAAAATGGCCGGTAAGGTGGATGTGGTGGATATGGAATTTTTTGAAAAGGAAATTCAACCACAGATTGACGGTGAACAAATTCAGTATTTAGGTGAGGCTAATCATGCTGAAAAAAATGTCTTGATGGGAGGTGCTGTAGCCACTTTATTTCCTATTACTTGGCGAGAACCGTTTGGATTAGTAATGGTAGAATCAATGGCTACAGGTACACCAGTAATTGCGATGCGAATGGGTTCGACTGAGGAAGTAATTGCTCATGGTGAAACAGGTTTCCTTTGCAATAATATACAAGATTGTATTAGGGCGATTGATAAGGTAAATAGGTTAAACCGCTATGCTTGTCGGCAATATGTAGAAAATCATTTTAGTGTCGAACAGATGACGGATGGTTATGAAGCAGTTTATCAACAAATTCTCACCAAGAAATTTGCTCAAGAAAATGGACATTTCCGTACTACTTTAGTTCGTTAAATTGAGTGCGAATTGTCTCTCTCTAAGTAAGTGGGCGTTAAAAAATATCATATCAACCTCACCCCCCAACCCCCTTCCCTACCAGGGAAGGGGGAGTCAAAGTTCCGGTGGAACCTCTCTTAACCGGAAAAATCAAGCACATCTTGATCCAGAAATGGTATTACATCCACTTTCAGACTTGAGAGCGATCACATCTGCCTACGAATGATAGACAATCTTGAGGCTGATAAAAACATCGGTAATCTAATCGTTTTATCATGCGATTAATTACCATTTAGCCTCACATAAATTATGACATCCACAATTGCCATCAACGACAGTCACTCGTTAAAACTTGCACCCTTAGAAGTTCCCAACCGTTTATTACTTGGTCCTGGTCCTTCTAACGCCCATCCTGCGGTATTGCAGGCCATGAATACCACACCTTTAGGACATCTTGACCCGGCATTTTTAGCCCTGATGGATGACATTCAATCTTTATTACGCTACGTATGGCAAACGGAAAACCCCCACACCATCGCCGTTAGTGGTACAGGTACAGCAGCGATGGAAGCCACTTTAGCTAACACCGTAGAAACGGGAGATGTGGTATTAATTGGTGTGGCTGGTTACTTCGGTAATCGCCTGGTAGATATGGCGGGAAGATATGGCGCAGATGTACGAACCATTACCAAACCTTGGGGACAAGTATTTTCCTTAAATGAAATTAGTACGGCTTTAGAAATTCATAAACCAGCAATTTTAGCTTTAGTTCATGCGGAGACTTCAACTGGCGCACGTCAGCCATTAGAAGAGGTGGGTGAGTTGTGCCGCAAATATGGAACTTTGTTATTAGTGGATACCGTTACCAGCTTAGGTGGTGTTCCCATATTTTTGGATGAGTGGGGTGTAGATTTGGCTTATAGTTGCAGTCAAAAAGGCTTAGGTTGTTCTCCTGGTGCGTCACCCTTTACCATGAGTGCGCGGGCGATGGAAAAGTTGCAGAAACGCGAGACTAAGGTGGCAAACTGGTATTTAGATATGTTGTTATTGGGTAAATATTGGGGTGTTGAACGCACATATCACCACACAGCCCCGATTAATTTATATTATGGCTTACGGGAAGCTTTGCGTTTAGTGGCGGAAGAAGGTTTAGCAAATTGTTGGCAACGTCATCAAAAGAATGTTGAATATTTGTGGGAAAGTTTGGAAAGTATTGGTTTAAAAATGCACGTTGAGAAGGAATACAGACTCCCAACTTTAACTACTGTTTGCATTCCTAATGGGGTGGATGGCAAGGAAGTAGCAAGGCAGTTATTACTTGAGCATAACATTGAAGTTGGTGGCGGTTTGGGTGAACTTGCGGGTCAGGTTTGGCGTGTGGGTTTGATGGGTTTTAATAGTCGTCCTGAAAGTGTGGATAGATTGGTTGCGGCTTTGAAGCAGATTTTCCATAAGTAGTTTTTAAGTTGTAGAGACGTTCCGGCGCAACGTCTCTACCAAATTTATTTGGCGCAACCTCACATAGAATTGGGATCAGGAGTCAGGAGTTATGATAGTTGCTTCAGAATTCTATTCAGAGAGACAATTTATACATTTGGGATGCTCCCTATGACAGCGATTTTCTGGTAAATAAACCACATTTTTTTGTCTCACGCAGAGGCGCAGAGGCGCAAAGAGGAATTAAGAGTGTGTTCTAAATACATGAAAACTGCTGTAAAATCCCATCAAAATCATATTTCTGATCTGGGATGATATCCTCACAACTTCCTCAAATTGTTGCTCTAAGCTAATAGTGGAGTTAAGACTTGTATCTAAATAGTGTAGGAAATTCCTACTTCTAATTTTCTGACTAAGTAGAAAAGCCCAAAAACCTCTTCCCTCCTGCCTTGTCATCACGACAATTTTTAACGCCGACCTCACTGAAGTTGAAGATAGGTTTGTCATCTGGATATTAATTTATTTCATTCTAACTATTACCTATGATTAGCAATACGCTGCCGATTAATGTTGTCAGAAAAATTAATCAGGAGTTAGCAATCAGTGGACAAATTACACCTGATCAGTTAAAAAAACTGGCTGATGATGGTTACAAGTCTATTCTGAATCTGTGTTGTGCAGATGAACAAGGCTTTTGGATAAATGAGCAAGAGAAAACTCAATTTTTAGGATTACGGTATGTAAATTTGCCTACCAAAACTAAAAAGTTAACTCATCAAAATGTCAATTATATTTTTCAAATAATTGGTGATTTACCTAAACCACTACTGATACATTGTGAGAATTCTAAACTTTCAGCGGCTATAGTGTTATTATATATCTCTACTCAGCAAGGAATTGATTTTGATCTAGTATGGCAACAAGTGCTAAATTTAGATTTGCTATAGCAATCCTATTTGATTTGTAAATACTACAAGAAGAGGGAATAGGTAATAAAAAGATAAAGATCAATATTGCCTATTCCCTTTTGTTGCTTGAGAGTGGAAAAACTGCTAAGTAGGTCGGCGTTAAAAATTGTCGTGATGACAAGGCTGCTATGCTGGAGGGCAGAGGTTTTTAGGCAACTTTACGTTTCGTTACATACTGCTGTTTTTTTTTGCGCCTTTCTGCTTAGTTATTATTGAAAATCTGAGATGAGGCTACCAGATGGTTGCTGTTTACAGGTTGTAATTTCTGTTTATTCGTTGATGTTGGTGCTGTGATAACTTGACTGTTTTCTTTCATTAAACGGCTATAAGTACGCTGGGGAATATAATGCAGTGGATTGTAGCCAATAAAACGTAAAATTAGCACACAAGCCCAAGAATATCGACCATCGGCAATAGCTTCAATAATCTGATTTAATTCTTCAGGTGTAATAAGATTCTCAAAATTAGCTGGAGAAGAAGAAACTCGGTAGTTCATGACTAGCCCTGATATGACTTGTATAATTAGTGGTTTGGCGTGGCATTATCTGCGGGATGATGATCTATGTGAGATGATTCTATAATCGCCAAATATGAAGGAATAAAGATTTAGCGATTGCTGACACCCATCTTCAGATGATCGAACAATATAGATGTATGAATTACTCCTATGTACTAAATATTTAACTTCATTAGTTGATAGTTAAAGTCAATTTGAAAAATTGACTCAACCATTATTTTTACCTTAACCATTTCCCCTTACCTTTGTGTGGTTATTAGACAAATGCTTTGTATTTTCAGGTTGAAGTTGATAATGTGATTAAAAAATAGGGAACACAAACTGTCACATAATATGCAGAATACTATTTTTTTGGGGTTAGTTTAGCCAAGTTGGCAAATTTTATATAAAGAAATTATAGTTTCTGGAAGTTTTTGTTTGTTCATAAAATGCCTATTTAAATAGTGTCACATGGGGAGTTTACAAAATTGCAACTACCAGCTAATGACAGCAACAAGTTAGCTACAACCTGACTTTGGCAGGGATTAAGGATAAAGATTTTTCCCTATTCACTGACCACTAATTTTTTGATAGTCAATCTCAAATCTAAACTCGGATGACAACCATGAGGCCATCTACCAACTGGTGTTAGGTAATAGACAATAATTGCTAACTAAACCCTATGCTTCTCTATCTAGGGAATTAATTCAGCATTTCACACCAGGGTTAGAGGCGATAATTTTTACAATTAATATATGATGACAGGGGAAACAGACCTCAAGAAAACCAACATCTAAAACTAGAGTTTTGAGGGAAAAAATGATGTCATGTCCTAGTAATAGTTTGGATAAATCCCTATGTATGAATTATTTCAAGCTGTTTTAAACAATGAGGAAAAAACTGATCTACGTCAGTTCATCTGTATTTTAGATACTACGGATAAACGGTACTATTTGAGAAATGAAATTTTACAAGCTTTTGCAGATTATTGTCATCAATCCCAAAAACCTGCTTATTTTTACCATTCTTCCAATCTAGGAACACTCATACAGTACACCCATGAAATAATTCTGGAAAGGGAAAATACTTGGTTTGTGATCAGACCGAGAATTGCTAGTCAAGAAGTATGGAGACTAAACGCAGATTTGACGAGTTGCGATTTAATGACACCTCAAAAATTTTTAGATGTGAGTGATCATTTAGTCAACCGTTATCAACCCCACATTTTAGAAATTGATCTTCACCCTTTTTACCAAGCATCTCCAAAAATTAGTGACCCTAGAGACATTGGCCAAGGTTTAAGCTTCCTTAACCATTATCTCTGCAATCAATTTGTCACCGATCCTCAGTATTGGCTAGAAATATTGTTTCAAGCATTACAAGGGGTACAATACAATGGGATCAGGTTGTTAATTAGCGATCGCATTTGTTCCGGTATCCAATTTGCGAAACAAATTAAACCAGCCATCAATTTTCTCAGTCAACTTCCTTGTGATCAACCCTACGAACAATTTCACTTTCACCTGCAAAAACTCGGCTTTGAAGCAGGTTGGGGTAACAATGCAGCGCGAGTCAGGGAAACTCTGGAACTTCTACAAAGACTCATCGACACCCCTCAACCTTCAATTCTTGAGGCTTTTGTAGCACGTATTCCCGCAGTTTTTCGCGTCGTTCTCGTTTCCATACATGGTTGGGTAGCACAAGAGGACGTTTTAGGACGAGATGAAACATTAGGTCAAGTTATCTATGTTCTGGAACAAGCACGCAGTTTAGAAAACAAACTCCAAGGGGAAATGAAACTCGCAGGTCTTGACAGATTGGGTATCAAACCTCATGTAATTATTTTGACTCGCCTTATCCCCAACTGTCAAGAGACATTTTGTGATCTGCGGTTAGAAAAAGTTCATAATACAGAAAATGCTTGGATTTTGCGGATTCCGTTTACAGATTCTGATCCAGAAATTACTGATAACTGGATTTCTAAATTTGAAATTTGGCCTTATTTAGAAAAATTTGCCCAAGATGCAGAAAAAGAACTATTAGCACAATTTAAAGAAAAACCAAATTTGATTATTGGTAACTACAGCGACGGTAACTTAGTAGCTTTTCTCCTCTCCCGTAGCTGGAAAGTTACTCAATGCAATATTGCTCATGCTCTAGAAAAACCGAAAAACTTATTTAGTAACTTATATTGGCAAGATTTAGAAGAAAAATATCACTTTTCTACCCAATTTACTGCTGATTTAATTAGCATGAATGCGGCGGATTTTATTATAGCTTCATCCTATCAAGAAATTGTAGGTACACCAGATACAATGGGACAATATGAATCTTATAAATGTTTTACCATGCCCCAACTTTATCATGTAGTTGATGGGATTGAATTATTTAATCCTAAATTTAATATGGTGCCACCAGGAGTCAGTGAAACTTTCTTTTTCCCTTACAACCAAAAAGCAGATCGACATCTTCCAGAAAGTGAACAAATGCAAAATCTAATTTTTCACGATCAGGATGATCATATTATTGGTCATTTAGATGATATTCAAAAAAGACCCATTTTTGCAGTTGCACCAATTACGTCAATTAAAAATCTGACAGGTTTGACTGAATGTTTTGGGAAAAGTGAGGAATTACAAGCACGGTGCAACTTAATTTTATTGACTAGCAAATTATCCGCTGATGAAGCTACAAGTATTGAAGAAGTGCGAGAAATAGAAAAACTACATCACATTATTCAAGAGTATAAACTGCAAGGTAAAATCCGTTGGTTAGGAATGCGTTTACCCAGCCGCAAGATCGGTGAAGCTTATCGAATAATTGCCGATCATCAAGGAATTTATGTTCATTTTGCCCTTTATGAGGCCTTTGGACGTAGCATTTTAGAAGCGATGATTTCCGGCTTACCAACCTTTGCGACTAAATTTGGTGGAGCTTTAGAAATTATCGAAAATTGGCAAAATGGATTTCATCTCAACCCCACAGATTTAGAAGGTACAGCTAAGACAATTATCACTTTTTTAGATAAATGTGATGCTAACCCTGAATATTGGCAAGAAAATTCACAATGGATGATTGAAAGAATTCGCCATAAATATAACTGGAAATCACACACAGAACAATTATTATTGTTAGCGAAAACATTTACTTTTTGGAACTTTATCGCTCCAGCAGATAATGACGCAAGAGATTGTTATATGGAAACATTATTTTATCTCATTTATAAACCCAGGGCAGAAAGACTTCTAGGAGAATATCAGAGGCAATATGCTCCTATTTCGACATAAAATACCATGACTTTTGATCTAAGTGAGATAAATTCTATATTCATCAAGCAATAATTAATGATAAACATGGAAAATAAACACGATTTTAATTACACAGACTGGGTATTAATAGAAAACCAATTTAACCCTGAGCAATTACACGCTAGAGAAACAAATTTTACCATTGGTAACGGTTACTTGGGGACAAGAGGAACTTTTGAAGAAAGCTATCCACGCGCATTATCAGCTACATTTATTCATGGTATTTATGATGATGTTCCCGTAGTTTATACCGAACTGGCCAATTGTCCAGACTGGCTCCCATTAGTGGTGATAATTGATGGCGATCGCTTTCGTCTCGATCAAGGTAAAATCTTAGAATACAATCGGAAATTAGACCTACATCAAGGGGTTCTTAGCCGTTTTCTGCGTTGGCGCAGTCCCACCGACAAAACCATAGATATCAGCTTTGAACGCTTTGCAAGTTTAGCAGATAATCATGTATTAGGACAACGCTGCACATTAACAACTGTAGATTTTCATGGATTAATAGAAATTCAAGCTAGTATCAACGGCTACCCAGAAAATAAAGGTTTCAATCACTGGGAAGCTTTAGATCAAGGGAAAATGGATAGAGGTTTCTGGTTACACAGTCGCACCCGCTACTCCCGCATTGATATGGGTATGGCTGCCAGAATGACGATATCAGGAATTGAAACGGCTATGCAAGTGAATACTGCACCTGGTTATCCTAGCATCAACGCCACTTTTTTCTCTGAGCCACAGCAGACGGTAATCATTGAAAAAATTGTTACCATTTTTACATCGCGTGATGTTGAACAACCAGTATCAGCCGCCCAGAAAAAACTTGCTGATCTGCCAGATTATATCACTCTCCGTCAAGCTAATGAACAAGCATGGGCAGAGGTTTGGGAAAAAAGCGATATTGTCATTGAGGGAGACAGAAAGGCAGCTTTTGCGGTGCGTTATAATCTGTTTCAATTGCTAATTGCTGCTCCCCGTGATGATGATAGAGTAAGTATTCCCGCTAAAACCCTATCTGGCTTTGGTTATCACGGTCATATTTTTTGGGATACGGAAATTTTTATTCTGCCATTTTTTACTTTTACTCAACCAGCACTAGCTCGTAATTTATTGAGTTACCGTTATCACACTTTACATGGGGCGCGACGGAAAGCAATACATTATGGATATCAGGGGGCGATGTATGCTTGGGAAAGTGCAGTAACAGGGGATGAAGTTACACCAAGGTGGGCGCTACCTAGTGACTTCTATGGTGAAGATGTACGAATTTGGTGTCGTGATCGGGAAATCCACATTAGTGCGGTTATCCCTTATGCTGTATGGTATTATTGGCAAGTCACTGGAGACGATGAATGGCTTCGGGATAATGGTGCGGAAGTTATTTTAGATACCGCAATTTTCTGGGAAAGTCGAGTTGAATTTAATTCTCAAGCCGAACGCTATGAAATTCGCAGTGTCATAGGTGCGGATGAATACCACGAGTTAGTACACAACAATACATTTACTAACCGGATGGTGCAATGGCATTTAGAAAAAGCTAGTATAGTTGCTGACTGGTTACGTCGTACTTTCCCGGACAAATATGCGGAATTAGAGGAAAAACTGCAACTTACGGATAAAATTCGCATTAATTGGCAAGATATCATCAATAAAATCTGGATTCCTTACAATCCAGATACCGGATTAATTGAGCAATTTGAGGGATTTTTTCAGTTAGATGATATTAACTTAGCAGACTACGAACCACGTCAAAAGTCAATGCAATCTATCTTAGGTATTGAAGGAGCAAATAAACACCAGGTTCTTAAACAACCAGACGTATTAATGTTGTTATATCTTATGCGGGAGTCGGCGGATTTTCCCTACAGCAAAAAAACATTACAAGTAAACTGGGAATATTACGCAGCCCGCACAGATATTACTTATGGTTCTTCCCTTGGTCCAGCTATTCACGCGATTTTAGCGGCAGATTTAGGCAAAACCCAGGAAGCTTACACCCGCTTCATGCAAGCGGCTATGGTAGACTTGGAAGATATGCGCGGGAATACCAATGAAGGTATTCATGGTGCTAGTGCTGGAGGCATTTGGCAAGCTGTAGTTTTCGGTTTTGGTGGTATCCAATTTACAGAAAATCAGCCCGTAGCTCATCCTCATTTACCCCCTGGTTGGACACGCTTAATATTTAAATTATACTGGCGTGGCAAATGGCATGATTTTGATTTACACCGGGAATTAGAAACTGGGAAAAAATTTACTTCTAACATCCGGGGTGTAATTTTTGATTTAGATGGTGTGTTGACGGATACAGCAGAGTATCATTACCAAGCGTGGCAAAAGTTAGCGGATGAAGAAGGTCTACCTTTTAACCGTCAAGCAAATGAGGCCTTACGGGGAATATCTCGCCGTGCTTCGCTGATGTTAATTATTGGCGATAGGCGATATTCAGAAGTACAAATACAGGAGATGATGGAACGTAAAAACGACTATTATGTGGAGTTGATTCAACGTATCACACCCAAGGATTTGTTACCAGGTGCGGTTTCTCTGTTGAATGATTTGCGACAAGCTGGGTTGAAAATAGCTCTTGGTTCAGCGAGTAAAAATGCGCGTGTAGTGGTTGAAAAGTTGGGGATTATTGATAAACTGGATGCGATCGCAGATGGTTATAGTGTCCAGAAACCTAAACCAGCACCGGATTTATTTTTATTTGCAGCCCAGCAGTTAGGACTTCCAGCAAACCAATGTGTGGTTTTTGAAGATGCGTCCGCAGGTATTGATGCAGCTTTAGCCGCAGGTATGTGGGCGGTGGGTATGGGTCCACCGGAAAGGGTGGGAACTGCTCACATTGTTTTATCTAGTTTAGTAGGTGTAACTTGGGAAAAATTGCAAGGGAAATTTAGGGATATTGCTTTACAAAAACCAAGGAGTTGAAGAAAATAATTTTAGGTTGGGTTAAGCAACAGAGCAAGCCAACAAAATATCCGAAATGTTGGGTTTCCTTAAGTCTATTCCCACAAATAAACTACCACGTAGTTTCTTCAACATTTATTTATCCTCCTATCAATGTTATTGAACAGGAAAAATCTACATTGTTAACCTAGTCAATCAAAAACTTAAATTAGGTAAATTATCAGCTTTATTGAGAATAAATAAACTTTCATCTCCTCCTCTGCCAATTCTTAATGTTTCATCTAAGTAAGTAATATCAAGAGTTGCAACTCTACCTTGAGGACTATTAGCAGCTACAACTTTAAAGGGATTTAGGTAAGGAGTGTTAACACCTATAATTTTATCAATCGCTAAATAACGTTTATCAAAATAAACATTGATCCGCTTGTCTGGTAAACTTGCTGTATCTATAGCGGGTTCAAAACTAGCTGTTACTTTCACATATCCTGAGATGATATTTAAAGGATGTTTTACCTGAGCTAAATTAAAAAACTGTTGACTTGCAACATTAATTACTTGATAAACTTCACCTATACTTAATCCTAATGGTAAGGAGGCTAAAGAACGAATTTCTCTAGCTGTAGAGTATTGTAATTGCCAAGCTCCATTTAATAAATTAATAGCATTTTGGAGTGGTTGTAGATTGGGATTGAGAGCTTCTAATTCAACTACTAAATTTTCTATTTCTGTGGTTTTAGTTGTGTCAAGTTTTAAATTAGTCACAGGAGAACCATCATCCTGGGTTTGAATTTCTTTAAGTAATAATTGTAACTTTGCTTTCAATGTTTGACGACTCATAAATCAAGATAGTTATAAGATTAACAGATAAAAGTGTAAACCAAAACTGTACCGAAGACAATTTTATTTTTTTTTATTTTTTACTTTTTTTTAACCAATATGGAACTTAAAAGTGTTAGTTTAGAAATTCCCGTCGGTTGTAACCTGATTTTAGGACAAACCCACTTTATCAAAACCGTAGAAGATTTATATGAAATTATGGTAGGGATATCCTCACAGGTAAAGTTTGGTATTGCCTTTTGTGAAGCATCAGCTGCTTGTTTAATTAGAATTACTGGAAATGACGAACTTTTGCAAGCAATAGCTACTAAAAATGCTCAAGAAATAGCCGCAGGACACAGTTTTATAATTGTACTCAAAGATGCCTATCCTATTAATTTTCTCAATGCTATTAAACAATGTCCAGAAGTTTGCAATATTTATTGTGCTACCGCTAATCCTGTGCAGGTCATTTTAGCAGAAACTGCACAAGGGCGGGGTATTATCGGTGTGATTGATGGATTTTCACCCAAGGGTGTAGAAGGTGATGAGGATATAAAAGCACGTCAAGAATTACTCCGCAATATAGGTTATAAATTGTAGCTATGGTAAAAAGATATGGCGATTAATTATAGAGAAAAAATTATTATTTTGTGGATAGTATTTCTATTAGGTACGTTGTTTCATACTCAATTGGGTTTAATGCCATTGTTTCACGGTTTAAATGTGGTGGAATCGCAACCAGCTGCATCACTCAATCAACTTTCGGGTATTTTTTGGTTGATGTTGGGCTTTTTTGTGTTGCCGATGTTAGCTATTATTGGTACAGCTTTTACTGAAAATAAACGTGCTCGAATCATACATTTTGGCTTGACTATTTTTTATGGTATTATGAATTTAATGCACTTGGTTTTAGATTTACTTTTACCACAAGTTTTATGGTATCAAATCGCTTTGATGTTGCTGCTCTTTTTAATTGGTTTATTGTTGATTTTTGTAGCTTATCAGTGGATGAAATCTCCATTAAGTAGAGAAAATTAGTTGGGATCTAAATCTTCTAAAATAATCTGAGTCATAGTCAATTATTTACACTTCCATAAGTTTACCTCTTTGGTTATATTCTAATATCTAGACTTTCCCCACAGCTTAAAAAAATTCTGCTGCTTCAATTGTGGCTTGAAAAAACCCATGATACTGTTCTGTCCCTAACCACCATCCTGTATTTATTTGGGAGGGAATAGTAAAACCATAAATGATGACAATTGACAGAATTAAAAGTATTTTTACAGCAGAATTCAGGAGTCAGTAGAGACGTTCCGCCGGAACGTCTGTACAGGAGTCAGGAGTGAAACTGGCTTTGTATATAGGTTTCAATTTTGGTTCTGTACCTCATTGATCTGCAATCTGCTGTATATCCCCCTTGTTAAGGGGGGATCTCATTCTACAAATTAATTTCCGCCCTTAAAACCGTTGTATCTGCTGTGTGTGAAATCTTAAAACCGAGTTTTTCGCATACTCGCTGCATCCCTAAATTATCCGCCAAAATATCAGCATAAATATAGTCAATCTTCTCATTTTTACCTACTTCTATTAATTTCTTGAGTAGTTCTGTACCTAAGCCTTGACACTGGACGCGATCGCTTACTAGCATAGCAAATTCTGCCGCACTACTACCATGTAATTTACTCAATCTTCCTACTGCTAAAATTTCCGTTTCTTGGGTTTCTGGATTTTGATATTCTACGACTAATGCCATTTCTCTGTCATAGTCAATAAAACAAATTCTGGTAAGTCGTTCATGGGCGATACGTTGACTTAATTTAATTAAGTGAAAGTACCGTAAATAAACACTTTCTTCTGAGAGTGTTTTGTGAAATTTAACTATTACTGGTTCGTCTTCAGGACGGATAGGACGGATAGTAACTGGTGTACTATTTTTCAACGTCCAATTACTAACATATTGGTGAGGATAGGGACGAATTGCTAATTTTGGTAATTGCTGTTCTTCTACATCCGCAGAATGCAAAACGATTCTTCCATCTAAAGCTATTAAACCACCGGGATGATCTGGACTTGGAGGAATAGCTAATAAAGGATTAATGTCAATTTCTTTAATCCCTGGTTGTTCCACAACTAATTGACTAAATACTACTAACAATTCCTCCAAAGCCGCCATATTTATACTTTCTCTACCCCGGACTCCTTTCAATGCTTTATAAATTTTGGTTTGTTCCATCATTCGTCTAGCTAGGGTAGTATTTAAAGGCGGAAGGGCGATAGAACTATCTTGAAAAACTTCCACCAATTGTCCCCCAGCCCCAAATAATAATACGGGTCCAAATTGGGGATCTAAACTACTACCAATAATCAATTCATAACCGCTGGTTTTCACCATTTTCTGCACAGTTACACCTAAAAAATCTTCGGGTTGAGCTTTTTCAAACACCGAAGATTCGATTAAATGATATGCTTTTTTTACAGCTTCGGCATTCCGCAAATTTAACTGTACACCACCCACATCTGTTTTATGAGTAATGGTGTGAGAATACAATTTTAATACCACTGGATAACCAATAGTTTCTGCACAATGCACAGCTTCCTCTGCACTTTTAGCAATGCTCCCAGCAACTACAGGAATCCCATAAGCTGCTAATATTTCCTTAGATTCAAATTCTGTGAGAATAGTTCTTCCGGCTTTTCTAGCATCATTAATAATGCTGCTAACTAATGCACCTTTAGCACCATTAGTATCACATTCTAATGTAGGTAATACAGGAGTTTCGTAAATACCCTGCAAGTTATAACTATACCGCCACATATAGCTAAATATCCGCGCTGCTGTATCGGGATAACGATATGTAGGAATCCCTTGATGGTTCAGAATTTGTTCCCCAGTAGCGACATCTGCACCACCCATCCAACTTGCTAAAATCGGTTTATTCGACATTTGCGCGTAGGGTTTTAATTGTTCTGCTGTTTGGGTAGGATCTGTCATTGATTGGGGTGTTAAAATCACTAACAAACCATCACTATTTGGATCTTTGGCAGCAATTTCTAAGGCTTTTGTATAACGTTGAGGATCAGCATCTCCTAAAATATCAATAGGATTATTGTGACTCCATTGTGGTGGTAAAATATCATTCAGAGAAGTGATTATTTCTGAAGAAATAGTTGCTAGTTCTCCTCCACTTTCAATTAATGTATCTGTGGCTAATACTCCAGGTCCACCAGCATTAGTTAAAATCGTCAAACGTGGACCTTTGGGACGGGGTTGTTTTGCTAATACTTCCGACATATCAAATAAGTCAGAAATACTATTTACTCGTAATACCCCACAACGCCGAAAAGCGGCATCTAATACAGCATCACTTCCTGCTAATGCACCTGTGTGAGAGGCTGCGGCTTTGGCTGCGGCTTCGGTACGACCGGCTTTAATGACAATGATCGGTTTTGTTAAAGCCACTTCTCGCGCTGCTGACAGGAAGGAACGCGCATCCCCTATGGATTCCATATAAATAACAATACTTTTTGTATGGGGATCATCACCAAGATAATAAATTAAATCACCCCAATTTATATCTAACATTGAACCGATGGAAACGAAGGAACTAAAACCCACGTTTTCCTGTAAACTCCAGTCCAAAATTGATGTACATAAAGCCCCACTTTGGCTGATGAAACCGACGTTTCCCGGACGGGCTATTTTACTGGCAAAGGTAGCATTTAATCCGGTGCGGGGACTCATTACTCCTAAACAATTCGGACCAATGATTCTAATTTTTCCTCGGTATGCTTGTTGGAGTATTTCCTGTTCTAAAGCGATACCTTTTGCGCCGGCTTCTTTAAAACCAGCGGAAATAATTATTGCTCCTTTAACACCGATATCCACACAATCAGAAATGATTTTAGGAACTGTCTGTGCAGGGGTAGCTATGACTGCTAAATCAATGGGTTCAGGAACATCAAAAATCGTGGGATAAGCTTTAATTCCTAATACGCTATGACGTTGAGGATTAATTGGAAAAACTGTACCACCGAAGGGATTAGTAATTAAGTTCCAAAGTAAAGTTCGTCCTACACTTCCGGGTTTTTCTGTTGCACCAATTACCGCGACGGTTTTAGGTTGAAATATAGCATCTAAGGGATTAATTCTCTCTGTTTGTAAGATATCATAGGCTTTATCACTAAGATTTTTGCTGGATACGGTCATACATACTCCTAATCATTGACAATTAACTCTATACTCGATTAATAATATTAATTATTTTGGTTAAAGCGATACCAATTCCTTTTTCGGCTATTGGTGAAAGACAATCTCCTAATTCAAAGTTAACTCCCGGTACTGTGACTAACCATGCTGGGGGCCAATAACCATAGAGAGATTTAGTCAAAGCTAAGAGCGATCGCGGATCTGCACTATGTCCTATAATTATACTAGATGTAGTAGGTATTATAGGTTCTACTTGCACATCTGCTAATTCAGAATTAATACTAGCATCCACGAAAATAGCTAAATTGACAGTTGCTAAATTTGCCGCCAATTCTGGGGTAAGTTGGTGAACTGCAAGGGATTGGACATCAGACAAATGCCAGAGATTGATTACATTTGCTATTCTTTGACCAATAGCATCATCACTACGTAATTCATTCCCATAACCAATCACCATTGCCGTTCTACTCATTTTGCTTACCCCTTGTCATCTATTCTAATTTAAATGTGATTATGGAAAGTCCGTTTGATCACATCTAGCTGTTGTTCATGGGTTAATTTGATGAAGTTAACCGCATATCCAGAAACTCGAATTGTCAGTTGGGGATATTTTTCAGGATGATCCATTGCATCGAGAAGTGTCTCCTTATCCAGAACGTTGACATTAATATGATGTCCTTGATTGTGGAAATAACCATCTAACATTCCACTGAGGTTATTAATTTTGTCCTGAGCAGTTTTACCTAAAGCATTGGGGACAATAGAAAAGGTATAAGAAATGCCATCTTGAGCATCTTTATAAGGTAGTTTAGCGACAGATTCAAGAGAGGCGATCGCCCCTTTTGTATCTCTACCATGTAAAGGATTTGCACCAGGAGCAAAGGGTTCACCGGCTTTTCTACCATCAGGTGTATTCCCTGTCATTTTGCCATAAACAACGTTTGAGGTAATGGTTAAAATTGATTGAGTTGGTACAGCGTGACGATAGGTTTTTTGCTGACGTAGTTTATTCATGAAAGTATGAACAAGATTAACTGCTATGTCATCTACTTGATCATCATTATTCCCAAACTTAGGATAATCACCCTCAATTTCATAATCTATTACTAAACCATTTTCATCACGAATTGCTTTAACTTTCGCGTATTTAATTGCGGATAAAGCATCTGTTACCACCGATAAACCTGCCATACCACAAGCTACTGTTCGATAAACATCACGATCATGTAACGCCATTTCTAGCCGTTCATAACAGTATTTATCGTGCATATAGTGGATCACATTCAGGGTATTGACATACAACTTAGCCAACCAATCCAGAATTTTGTCGAATTTTTCCACTACTTCTTCATAATTTAAATATTCTGAAGTAATGGGAACAAAACCAGCAGTCACAAGATGTCCTGTTTTTTCATCTTTACCGCCATTAATGGCATATAATAACGCTTTAGCTAAGTTAGCACGAGCGCCGAAAAACTGCATTTGTTTACCAATTCGCATGGCGGAAACACAACAAGCAATCCCATAATCATCGCCATATTCGGGACGCATTAAGTCGTCATTTTCGTATTGAATTGAACTGCTATCAATGGAGACTTTAGTACAGAAATGTTTAAAACCAACAGGCAAATTTTCTGACCAAAGCACAGTTAAATTGGGTTCTGGTGCAGCACCTAAATTATATAAAGTGTGCAGAAATCGGAAGCTAGTTTTAGTAACTAAAGAACGTCCATCCTCTCCCATACCACCAATACATTCTGTCACCCAAGTTGGATCACCAGAGAACAATTGATTATATTCTGGTGTTCTTAAAAAGCGCACCATCCGCAATTTGATGACAAAATGATCAATGATTTCTTGAGCTTGAGATTCTGTGAATGTGCCATTTTTAAAATCGCGTTCAAAGTAAATATCTAGGAAAGTAGAAACTCTTCCTAAAGACATTGCTGCACCATTTTGTTCTTTAACAGCACCTAAATATGCAAAGTAAGTCCACTGTACAGCTTCTTTGCCATTGGCAGCCGGTAAACTAATATCAAAGCCGTAACTAGCAGCCATGACTTTGAGTTCTTGTAATGCGCGAATTTGCTCACCAATTTCCTCATGTAGTCGAATGGTTGGCTCTAGCATATCGTCTAATTCTAAAGATTCTAATTGCTCTTTTTTATCCAGAATTAAACGATCAACTCCATACAACGCAACGCGACGATAATCACCAATAATTCTTCCCCGTCCATAAGCATCTGGTAGTCCGGTAATAATCCCCGAATGCCTTGCTAATTTCATTTGGCGAGTGTAACCATCAAAAACACCATCATTATGGGTTTTACGATATTTCGTAAATATCTCTTCTGTTTGCGGATCAAGTTGGTAATTATAAGATTCTAAGGAATTTTTTACCACTCGAATGCCACCAAAAGGCATAATCGCTCGTTTCAATGGTTTATCAGTTTGTAAACCGACAATTTGCTCTATTGCTGGATCGATATAACCAGGAGCGTGGGAAACTATTGTTGAAGGTACTTGAGTATCAGTATCTAAAATGCCTTTTTCCCGTTCTAATTTCATCAAATCACCGACTAAATCCCAGAGGGTTTGAGTGCGTTCAGTAGCATTAGCTAAAAAGGCATCATTTCCGGTGTAAGGCTTGTAATTACATTGAATAAAATCACGCACATTAATTTCTTGATTCCATTTACCAGTAACAAAACCTTGCCATTGTTCGCACAAATTAGAGCTATATTTTTCTGGGCTTTGACGTTCTAAATTAGCAACCATAATTACCTCTTTTACAATTCAAAATTCAAAATTGAGGGCAAGACCCCGACTTCTTATTGGCTCATGTCAATAAGTTATCACTCATCATCAGAAGTCGGGGATCTGGATTTTACTTAATTCCCCGATAAGCCTTGATGTACAAATTCTGTAAGTCACTAATTAAAGGATAACGAGGATTTGCACCTGTACATTGATCATCAAAAGCTTGTTCTGACATTGATTCTAATTTGTCATAAAAAGTTTGTTCATCGGCTTTAATTACATCCTTGATGGTTGGGGGAATTTCTACATCTTGTTTGAGTTTTTCCACAGCAGCAATTAACAATTCTACTTTCTCATCTTCTGTGTTTCCGCCTAATTCTAAATGGTCGGCAATTCTAGCATAACGCCATTTAGCATTGGGATATTCATACTGGGGAAAGATTGCTTGCTTGAAGGGTGCATCTGTGGAATTATATCGGATGACATGAGAAATCATCAGGGCATTTGCTAACCCGTGGGGAACGTGGAAAGTAGAGCCTAATTTATGCGCTAGGGAGTGACAAATTCCTAAAAAAGCATTAGCAAAAGCCATGCCGGCAATTGTCGCTGCATAATGAACTTTTTCCCTAGCTTTTGGATCTTTCGCCCCATTTTTGTAAGCAGAAGGCAAGTATTTAAATAACAAGCGAATTGCTTCTAAAGCTAATCCCTTAGTATATTCAGAAGCACAGATAGAAACATAAGCCTCCAAGGCGTGAGTTAGTGCATCAATGCCACCATAAGCTGTGAGTGATTTGGGCATATTCAGCACTAATTCTGGGTCAATAATGGCCATATTCGGAGTGAGTGCATAATCAGCTAAGGGGTATTTTATGCCCGTCCTATCGTCTGTTACAACGGCAAATGGTGTTACTTCTGAACCCGTTCCTGATGTGGTCGGAATTGCCACTAAAATGGCTTTATTTCCTAATTCTGGCAACGCATATACCCGCTTACGGATGTCCATAAATCGCATTGCTAAACCATCAAATTCTGTTTCTGGATGTTCATACATTAACCAGATGACTTTCGCTGCGTCCATTGGAGAACCACCACCAATGGCAATAATTACATCTGGATGAAAACTATTAATTTGAGCAAGTCCTTTATGAATTGTTGTTAATGTTGGGTCAGGTTCAACATCATAAAAAACTTGGGTTTTAATGCCAATTTCCTCTAGGACATTAGTAACTTTTTCTGCAACTCCGAGTTCAAATAATGGTTGATCAGTAATAATAAAAGCGCGGTGTTTCCCTGCTAAATCGCCGAGAGCCACAGGTAAGCATCCATATTTGAAATAAACTTTGGGAGGGACACGAAACCAAAGCATATTTTCCCGTCTTTCGGTGACGGTTTTAATGTTAATGAGATGCCGTGGTCCGACATTATCACTCACAGAATTATTCCCCCAACTACCACAACCCAAAGTTAAAGATGGATCAAGTCGGAAGTTATATAAATCACCAATTGCTCCTTGAGAAGAGGGCGTATTAACTAACACGCGACTGGTATGTAATTTATTTTCAAATTCGATAATGTGAGGGCGGTTGTCTGGTGCAGTATAAAGTACAGAAGTATGTCCAAGTCCACCAAATTCAATCAACTTTTCGGCTTTATCAACTGCTTCTGAAAAAGTTTCCGCCCGATACATGGCTAAAATTGGGGAAAGTTTTTCAGAGAATAATGCTTCTGTGATACCAATTTCTGCAACTTCAGCAATAATCAGTTTAGACTCTTTGGCTTTTTCCACTCCCGCCATTTCCGCTAGTTTGGCGACAGTTTGACCCACAATTTCTGGATTTAAACGCCCATTAACTAAAATCAAATCTCTGACTTGATGCTTTTCCTGTTCATTCAAGAAATATGCACCACGAGTCATAAATTCTTGCTTCACACTTTCGTAAACATCATCTAAAACAATAACTGATTGTTCACTGGCACAAATCATGCCATTATCGAATGTTTTGCTGATTAAAATCGAAGAAACTGCCATTTTTATATCAGCAGTTGAGTCAATTAAAGCCGGGGTATTACCCGAACCAACACCCAAGGAAGCATGACCAGAAGAATAAGCAGCCCGCACCATTCCCGGTCCACCAGTGGCGAGAATGAGGTTAATATTTGGATGCTGCATTAACTGTTGAGAAAGTTCAACTGTTGGTTCATCAATCCAACCAATAATTCCTGGGGGCGCTCCCGCTTCAATAGCTGCTTCGAGAATAATTTGTGCGGCTTTAATTGTGCATTGTTTGGCGCGTGGGTGGGGTGAAAAAATGATCCCATTCCGGGTTTTCAGAGCCAGTAAAGCTTTAAAAATAGCGGTTGAAGTTGGGTTGGTCACGGGAACAATTCCGGCTAATATTCCCACTGGTTCGGCAATTCTTTGAATGCCAAATTGCTGATCATCTTCAATAATGCCACAGGTTTTTTCAGCTTTATATTTGTTATAAATATATTCGGAAGCAAAGTGATTTTTAATGACTTTATCTTCTATAACGCCCATCTCAGTTTCTTCTACAGCCATTTTGGCTAAAGGAATCCGAGCAGCATTTGCAGACCGAGCAGCTTGTTTGAAGATGTGATCTACCTGTTCTTGGGTATATTCTGCATATTGAGTTTGAGCAGATTTAACCTGTTGAATTATAACTTTGAGTTCTTCTAGGTTGGTGACTTGAGCTTTCATATCTGTATGGTTAAATTTTGGTATTTGGATTTAAATCTTTCCGAATCAATCGCACTTCACTTATTGAACTTGAATTCCGTAGCTCGTAAAAATGTCTTTAACTTTTTGAATTTCTTCAGCAGTAGGAGGTTGAGTATTTTCAAGTTCATAGTGATATCCAAGTTGATGCCACTTGTATTCACCTAATTTGTGAAAAGGCAAAACTTCAACTTTTTCTACATTAGTTAATTTAGACACGAACTGAGCTAATTTAATAACATTTTCAGGGTCATCTGTCAAGTGAGGAACTAAAACAAACCGAATCCATGTTGGTTTATTAATCTCTCGTAAATATTCAGCGAATTTCAATGTTGGCTCAATAGGAACTCCAGTGACATGTAGATAGGTTTTAGGAGCAAAAGATTTGATATCTAACAATACTAAATCTACAAATTCTAGGACAGGTTTAGATGCTGTTAAATCAGGAAATCCAGAGGTATCAAGGGCGGTGTGAATTTGCAATTCTTTACAGCGGCGAAAAATTTCTTTGACAAATTCTGGTTGTAGCAAAGGTTCACCACCACTAATAGTAACGCCTCCACCAGAAAATTGCATATAAGACCGATATTTCTCAATTTCAGCAATTAATTCCTCTGGGGTTGTTTCTATCCCAGCTTCAGGATCACGAGTATCAGGATTGTGACAATAAAGACATCTTAGTAAACATCCTTGAGTGAAAATGACAAATCGTATACCTGGACCATCAACTGTGCCACAAGTTTCTATAGAGTGAATCCGACCTGATAGATGAGAAGCTGGTGAAGCGGTTTGAAGGACCCTGTTTGGACTTTCATAGATTGGAGTAGTCATGGCAAATCCTCAAGCTTGGGTTCAATACAAACACATCTCAGTATACATAATCTCAGTTGCTAATGATTCTGAATTGAGGTAGTGCAGATGGCAATGATTCGTTGTGCATTGGTTTTTAAGTGAGAATAGCATTTATTCTTTACTTTAAATCTACTATATAAATTTGAGGAACTTGTGAGGAAACACAAAAAAGCTAAACACAAACTTATGTGAACATGACATTTATTTTCGGACTGATTGGTTATATGATCAATTTGGTTAGTGTCATAAAACTCTAGAAAAATTTAAATAAATTGTGAGGCTGTTCTATGCCTGAAGTGAATTCTCAACAGCCAATTAGTAGTGCTGCTAGGATTGTAGAGGAATATGCAGTAGGAAAACGAGACTTTGAAAAAGCAGAATTAGGAGAAGCTAATCTACAGAATTTGGACTTGAAAGGCGCTAATTTCAGCTATGCTGATTTGAGTACGGCTAACCTCAGTGGTGCAAATCTACGGGGCTGTGATTTGAGTTTTGCTGATTTAAGCAAAGCTGATTTACAAAATGCAGATTTACGAGGGGCAATGTTGTTTTCTGCTAATTTGCGTCAAGCTGATTTACAGGGGACAAAGTTAGAAAAAGCAGATTGTGATCATAACACCCATTTTCCCCCAGATTTTGACTATATTAAAGCAGGTATCAACATAAATAAAATGCCTGTTTGATTTGCATCCCCGATTTATTATAAAAGTCGGGGAGATTTAATTTTTTTAAAATTTTTCTAGATAATTTTATTTGATGTTTACCCTGGAAATACTTTAGTTAAATCTAATCTTAATTCAGGGAAAATTGGTAAATTGACTGATTCATTGGGTAGTAAAGTTGATTTGGGTCGATCACCAATTTCACCTTTAATTAATTCAACTCTCTCATCTTCTGTAAAAAAAACTCAGCTTCGCGAGAACAGTGATTCATTAATAGTGAAGCGTTTAGCAGCGTTAATAGTCGTAACATAAACTTATGCTAATGAATTAAAATTTTATGTTACTATATTTTTAGTTTAAATTACTGAAAACCATGAGAAAAATTCTTTTGTTTATCGCTGCTAGTCTCGATGGATATATTGCTAGTAAGTCAGGTAATGTAGATTGGTTATTTACTGACCAAGATTATGGCTACTCTGATTTTTTTAACAGCATAGATACGCTAATTATGGGAAATAAGACATATCAGCAAGTTCTTGGTTTTGGTGAATATCCATATCCAGGTAAAAAGGCTTTTGTTTTTTCCAAGATGCAACATGGAGAACAAGATGATCATGTCAAATTTGTGGGTGAAGATTTAGAGAAATTCGTCAAAAATTTACGTTTATCTAGTGGTAGTAACATTTGGTTAGTGGGGGGGTCTCAGTTAATTAACTACTTTCTAGAACATGGTTTCTTAGATGAAATTATTCTGGCAATTCATCCAATTATTTTAGGTGAAGGCATTCCTTTGTTTTGGCAGAATTCTCAGATTAGTCAAAGATTAGATTTAATCCATGTAAAGAGCTATAGCTCTGGGTTATTGCAAGTTTCTTATCAGGTCTATTAATAGCTATTAATAGCTAACAGATTTCTTAAATTAAGTCCGGTATCTGGGTAAATTAATAATAACTAATTCCGCCAAATTTGATTTATTAAACTACCATTTTTGGCGAAAATATCAATATTTAAAGGCATTTGCCCTATGGCGTGAGTTGAACAACTTAAACAAGGATCAAAAGCCCGAATTCCAGCTTCAATCCGGTTTAAAATTCCTTCTTTGATTTCATCACCTTGGATAAAATGACGAGCAATTTGGGAAACTGTACGGTTCATGGCTAAGTTATTTTGACCAGTAGCAATAATCAAATTTACTTTTAAGATCAAACCATTTTCATCAACTTGATAATGATGAAATAAAGTTCCTCTTGGTGCTTCACTAACTCCAACTGCTTCTAATTGATTAATACCAGCTTCCGCACGGAGACGAGTTGATAGAATATCGGGGTGATCAAGAATAATTTCTATGTGTTCAATACAGGCTAAAATTTCAATTAATCGGGCATAGTGATAGAAAAATGATGATTTAACAGTACCATTTTCGTGACTGCGAAATTCTTCTAGTTCTGCATCGGCTAAAGATGTACCAATACTGCTACAAATATTCAACCTAGCTAATGGTCCAACGCGATACATTCCACTATCTAAACGGCAATGATTCCTAGTATCAGGATAACCTAAAGGACGATAGTAAGGTGATTTTAAGTAAGAATCAGCTTGAACGGCTTCACCAATGAATTCCCAATAGTTGGTAGGGTCAAGTTGATCAGCAACAATGTTTCCCCCACTATCAACAAAACGGATCTTTCCGTGGTATGTTTCCCATAATCCTTCTAGACTGACTAAACCCATAAATAAACTGGGGAAATTACCAAAGGTTTGGGCTTCTTTTTCATACTTTTTCAGCAGTTGTTTAAATAAAACTATGGCATTAATAACAGTATTCCTGACTTCGGTAATTCGTTGCTGAATATGGGTGCGATTTTCTGAGGTTAAAGGACTACGAACTCCACCAGGAACAGCCCAAGCAGGATGGATTTTTTGCCCTCCTAATAATTCAATAATTTCTTGTCCAAACTGCCGTAAACGAATTCCACCTCTAGCTAATTCTGGTTCAGCAGCAATTAAACCAAAAATATTCCGGTTTTTCGGTTCGCTATCCATACCTAATAATAGGTCTGGGGCGCTGAGGTGAAAGAAGCTGAGGGCATGAGATTGAATAATTTGCGCCCAATTCATCAAACGTCGTAATTTAGTGGCTGTTTCGGGGATTTTGACAGCAAGAATACCATCGCCTGTTTTGGCTGATGCTAACAAATGACTCACTGGACAAATACCGCAAATTCTCGCAGTAATTCCCGGCATTTCTGCAAAGGGACGGCCAATACAAAACTTTTCAAAACCACGAAATTCAGTGACATGGAAACGCGCATCATTTACTTGACCATCATCATCTAAATAAATGCTAATTTTGGCGTGTCCCTCAATACGAGTAACGGGATCAATAATGATTTTTTTCATAAAAGACTGGGGACTGGGGACTGGGAATGACTATTTTCTCAATCCCCAATTATGAATTATTGAATTATGAATTACAAATCATAAACCCTGGCTTCTGGTGCTTCTGGATAATCTTGGCAGTAATCTTCAAAGGCATTTATCAGCGGTTTTTCGGCGCGTTGGTGGGCAATTTCCGCTTGTATTTCTTCTACCACATCCCAAGCTGCTGCACATTCTGGGGAATTGATGCCTTTTTCAGCAGAAACAAGACGAGCTTTTCTTATTTCATCTTGTAATTCTTGTTCTAATAAAATTGATCGGGGTTTTTCTAGAACACTACTTCGCGCTAAAATATCAGTAAGTGAGATAATTCCTAATAGTTTACCACTAATTACAGGCGCACGACGAAGATGATGGT
Source organism: Nostocales cyanobacterium (assembly GCA_004293145.1). GTDB lineage: Bacteria > Cyanobacteriota > Cyanobacteriia > Cyanobacteriales > Nostocaceae > RDYJ01. The sequence goes on from RDYJ01000014.1 coordinate 33,405, forward strand.
TAGCAAATAATCGGGCTACATATTCTAAACCTAATTCGGGATTTACGACAATACAGGGTTTAGTCATGATTTCATAAACACGGACTTTATTTGGGTCTTTACTGTAGGCTATAACTTTATAAACAATATCGCTTTCTGTAATCATTCCATAGGCATCTTGTTCATGACGACGATCTACAATTAATGCTCTCCAATCTCTAGCCCGCATTAAATCAAACGCTTCTTTTACTGTTGCGGAACTACGAATAATTGCCACATCTTTTGTCATTACATCTGCTGCTGTTAACATAAGTCACCTCTGAGAAAATTGAAAATTGAAAATTGAAAAAAATGGTATTAGCCAAATTTAATCATTTTTCGTCCGACGATTTCCGGTTTTTCTCCCCCTAATAGTGGTTCTAACGCGGCGCGAATTCGAGGCGCAGAAGGGGGACAACCAGGTAAATAAATATCAACAGATACTACTTGATGAACAGGTACGACTTGATCTAATAAAGGTGGGATAATTCCTGGTGAATGGGGAATTTGTGGGTTAACATCGGATTGTTCAACATAGGCTAATTGTAAAACGGCTTTAGCACCACCGGAAAGATTGCGTAAAGCAGTAACATTACCAGTAACAGCACAATCACCAAAGGAAATTATTGTTTTAGTCCGTTCTCTGATTTTGTGAATTAATTCCAGATGTTCTTGAGTGGATATAGCTCCTTCAACTAATACCAAATCGACACCTTCGGGATATTCCTTAATATCAACAATGGGACTATAAACTATATCTACTTGTGCAGCTAAATCTATTAACCATTCGTCTAAATCTAGAAAGGACATATGACAGCCAGAACACCCACCAAGCCAGACTGTTGCGAGTTTAATCCGAGTCATGTTTTTTCCTTTTCAGTTGCAATTAACGATTGCCATTCTTTAACTACAAAAGCAGGAACTGAGATATTAATGAAGTTTTGCCGGGGAAGAGGTATGGATAAAGTTAAAGATTCTGGAGGTAATTGGGGTAAGATTTCGGTGAAATCATATTGACCAATTGTGGGCGCTGGGGCTTCATCTAAAAATATATCATTAGCATTCCAAACTTTACCTATATTTGAAGTAATTCTTAACGGTTGGGGGTGAATTAATTCGGCATAACCTGGAAAGCCAACTAAGCGAAGATTTATATGAGATGGTTGCTCAGAATAGACCTGTTTAAATAAGACAACTTGCCAAACTTTTCCTGATTGATCATCTAATTTTACTTGTGAGCGATAAATAACTTCTCCTGGTGGTTTTCCTAACTGAGTGACAGCAGCAATTACTGTTAAGGATGTGAGGTTTACTAAACCCAGGAATATAAATGTTGTCAAGATCACCACTGACAGAACTCGTCCAAATATTTGTCGAATATGGTGTAACATAAGCTTGATGTTTGAGTGTGTGATTCATAATCATGTAGATGTTGATTGATAATGACTAAAAATTCCATTGTTTTTTCTGTCTGGCAGTTACTAAAAATTCAATTTTACGGCGTTCATGTTTCATTTCGCCAACACTTGAACCTTTATTAAACAGCGATCCCGTGGGACAAGCATTAACACATTTTCCGCAGGAAGTACAGGTTTGGGAAGTTCCCCAAGGCTGATTTAAATCAGTAATTACATGAGATTTTGAACCTCTTCCCGCCATATCCCAAGTATGTGCGCCTTCGATTTCATCACATACCCGTATACAGCGGGTACAAAGTACACAACGATTATGATCTATACCAAAAAGATGATGAGAAGTATCAACAGTGCGGTGCGGAAATTGATATTCTAACTGGATGTGATCCATACCCATTTCTATGGCTAAATCCTGTAATTCACAGTTACCATTAGCAACACAAACTGAGCAAATATGATTACCTTCAGCGAAGAGCATTTCTACAATTGTGCGTCGGTATTTTTGCAGGCGATCGCTATTTGTCTGCACCTCCATTCCTTCTATAGTCTTGGTAACGCAAGCAGGTTGTAATTTAGGACTACCAACAATTTCTACTAAACATAATCGACAAGCACCCACATCACTCACACCTTCTAAATGACACAATGTAGGAATATGAATACCAGCATCTTGCGCTGCTTCCAGTAAAGTTTCATCCTCACGGGCGCTCACCAATTCGCCATTTATTGTTAAAGTTTTTACAGCCATAATAATTTGCTAATTGGTAAGAATAAAAAATTACTTCTTTCCTCTTTCTTATTACCTAATTAAAGCCAAATACTCGTCTCGAAAATATCGCAAAGTGCTAAAAACTGGGTTTGGTGCAGACTGTCCTAAACCACATAAACTGGTATGTTTTACCATGTCGCAAAGTTCCTCTAATAAATCCAAATCAGCTAGTGAACCTTCTCCTTGACTAATCTTTGTCAATAAACTATGTAACTGCACAGTTCCCACCCGACAAGGAATGCACTTACCACAAGATTCATCCATGCAAAATTCCATAAAAAAGCGGGCGACATCTACCATATTTGTAGTTTGATCCATAACTATCATCCCGCCAGAACCCATGATTGAACCTAACGCGGTTAAGGATTCATAATCTACAGGTGTAGCAAAAGCCGACGCAGGAATACATCCCCCGGAAGGTCCGCCTGTTTGTACTGCTTTAGCAATACCGCCATCAGGAACACCTCCTCCCATGTCCGCAACTATTTCTTGCAAGGTTGTCCCCATCGGCACTTCAATTAAACCCGTATTGCGGATTTTTCCAGCTAAAGCAAAAACCTTTGTGCCTTTACTTTTCTCAGTACCGATACTAGCAAACCAATCCGCACCATTACAGATAATTGGCGCAATATTAGCAAAAGTTTCTACGTTGTTTATTAACGTTGGATAACCCCATAAACCAGACTCAGCGGGATAAGGTGGACGGGGATGAGGTAGACCGCGTTTACCTTCAATTGAAGCCATTAACGCCGTTTCTTCACCGCAGACATAAGCGCCCGCACCAATGCGGATTTCTACTTTAAAATCAAAGGGTGATTCAAAGATTTTAGTCCCCAGAATGCCTAGTCTTTGACCTTGATGAATAGCAATTTCTAGCCGTTTAATAGCAATCGGATATTCTGCTCTAACATAAATGTAACCTTGACTTGCACCGATAGCATAAGCAGCGATCGCCATTCCTTCTAAAACCCGATGGGGATCACTTTCTAATACACTCCGATCCATAAATGCACCGGGATCACCTTCATCGGCATTACAAATAACAAACTTTTTTTCAGCTTTGGATTTTGCAACTGTCGCCCATTTTAAACCCGTTGGATATCCAGCGCCACCCCTGCCCCGCAAACCACTTTTCGTAATAGTTTCTACTACTTCGTTGGGTTTCATTTCCCGCAGCACTTGATAAAGGGCTTGATAACCTTCAGCAGCGATATAAGATTGAATCCTTTCTGGATCAACTTTACCACTGTTTTCGAGAACAATCGGCAATTGATGGCTAAAAAATGGCTGATTTAAATCGCTTTCTTGTAAATTTGTTTCTCCTCCATTTACCTTGTTAATAATTTCTATCGCATTCTCTGGAGTAACTTTTTGATATAACTTGGAGGCGGGAGGATGTTCAAAGTTTTCCACTTGTACAAATGGTCCTTGACAACACAAACGCATACAACCCACACCAGAAACTTGTACCCGTTCATCTAAACCCCCAGCTTTTACAGCCGCATCTAAATTATCTTTCACCCTTTGAGAATTAGAAGATAAACAACCCGCAGCGATACAACAGCGAATCTGCACAGGTTTAGCTTGAAAACGTTCTTTTTGGGCAATTTCTAATAATTCATTTAGTTCCATTGTGCTGCCATTCTCCTACTTTTTTGCAGACTAATTCTGGAGTTTGATGACCTAAAACTGCACCATCAAAAACTACTACTGGTGCAATACTACAAGCACCTAAACACCTGGCTGTTAATAAAGAAATTTGTCCATCTGGTGTAGTCTCTCCAGCTTGAATATGGGTAGAGTTTTCTAAACTGGCTAAAATTGCTGGTGCGTCTTTCACATAACAAGCCGTACCTATACAAACTACACAGTTATGTTGACCTTTGGGAGTAAGGGAAAATAAATGATAGAAAGTTGCAACTCCATAAACATGACTAGGTGGTAATTTCAAACTATGGGCAATGTAAAGTAACAAATCTAGTTCTAAATAACCAAATAGTTCCGTCGCCCGATGGAGAATTTCAATTAGTGCATCTTGTTGATATTGATGACGTTTGATAGTTGCATCCAACATCTGCAAACGTTTATCTCCACTGGGATGGTTTACAGGAGTTGAGATTGTAGTTTTCATATCTTTCCTTACCTAAATCTCTAATTTCATCCTTGATATCAATTCTGGTTGCCTATTCTTGATGATATAGTAGTCATATTTGAGTTATCAACTTCGGGAGGAAATAGGGAATAGGGAATAGAAAAAAAGTTAGAGCCTATCTATTTCCCATTGTTGGAGTTTTTCACCTGCTTTTAAAGATGCGTAGGCTTGAAATTTTCCATTTTGTAACATTTTCATGATCTTCTGGCTAAATTAGTCAGAGGGACTAATTGATCAAGGTAGAATATTTCAAAAATCACTCCTTACCCGCTACTTATTCCCTGTTGTCTATGACCTGTTTCTCGTCATTTTTAGCACTAGAAACTAGATGTATAATATGCACGGAACAAGGAGCGTGATGTAAAACATAATTACTGACACTACCTGTTAATAATTCGGTTATTCCAGAAAGTCCGCGTCTGCCGATGACAATTAAATCAGCTTTCCAGTCTTTAGCAATGGTACAAATTACTTTACCAGGGCTACCCACATTTTGAGTAAATTCCGTAGTAATGTTTTCAGTATTTGCTTGGGCGCAGAATGTCTGTAACATTTGCAAACCCTCTTTTTTATTAGCTTCCAGTTTTGTAAAGTATCTTTTCATACTTTCATCTCCCCAGCCTGGGTAATAATCCATCTGGGAAAGAATCATGATATCAGGGGTGGTATCTTCATCTGGTGATAAAACGTGGACTAACATTAAGTCAGCACCTGTTAATTTTGCTAAAGAAATGGCTTGCTGAAAAACTTGCTGACCCATGAAAGAACGGTCTAATGCCACTAAAATTTTATTAAACATTTATACCTCCATTTCATCTCATTAATTCTTGAAAGTATTTCTTTCTGCTCTCTAGATTTCTCTTTGGCAAAAATACGTTGATTTTATTGAGACTTATTTACATTCATCTTAATAATTCGTTAAATTGTTACTAATGCTCTATGTTCTGCATTTATACTTGTACGCAAAAAATTTGAGGAAGTTGTGAGGATAGATCATTAGTAATTCGTAATTCATCATAGGGCTATTCAATTTTGATCATGTTCCAGAAATAAGTCTTGACACCATAAAAACTCAAGCACTTTTTCAGGTTCTAGATGATTCTTCCTTCTTTCTAGCTGCTGACTCCCTTATATACGTTTCCTGGACGTTTCACGAAACCCTTATAGACGTTTCATATACGTTTTATAGACGTTTCACGGAAACCCTTATAGACGTTTCATATACGTTTTATAGACGTTTCACGAAACCCTTATAGACGTTTCATATACGTTTTATAGACGTTTCACCGAAACGTCTCTACTGATTCCTGCTTTTCACCAAAAAACTTTTTTAGCAAACCCTAATTAGTCAGCAAACTGAAATAGTCCCCAAAAGGAGATAAAGATCAGAGCATCGCACCAGTCTGTAAAATGGTTATGTCCGTAATTAAAACCTTATGCCTAGTACCGCTGATTTTCTCCAATACACCCAATGGTCAGGAATTGCTACCCTATTATTCGCAGTCCTGACAATCTTAGCTTTCATTCTCAAATGGGGCTTCCGCTTTCGGTTGGTGGGGACAACAGGCTTTATGATAGTGCTGACAGCTGGATTATTTTCCCTGTCTTTAGTACCTTTGAGTCGGACTGTGATTCCCGGTGCAGTCAAATACACCCTAGTTTTTGACAACGGTTCTAACCAAGCAGTAATTGCCACTAACACCCAAATTACCCCTACAGAATTAGAAGCAACTTTACGCCAAGCTGCTAGTAATCTTTATTCTTATGGCCGTTTAGGCACAATGGGAAACAACCAACTGACAATTCGCGCCCGTACCATTATCCACCCAGAACCAGGAATATCCGCACCAGTTTACTTGGGTGAGGTAAAACGAACTTTAGTAACTCGTGAAGATCCGCAAATGGCTGTGGAAGTTTACTTAGACAAATTCGCTCAATTACCACAGCCAAAAGCTTAAATCAGTTATCAGTCATCAGTTATCAGGTAATTGGCAATTCAATTTTGGATTTTATTTTGGATTTTATTTTGGATTTCGGATTGTCCTTAAATTAACTCCAATCTAAAATCTAAAATCTACAATCTAAAATTTTCTTCCCCAATCCCCAATCCCCAGATGCCATAATTTTTTTGTGACTTACAATACAATAAAGATTATTTTTAGATTAAAATGTTAAAACTTGAGAATTTTCACCATCAGCAATAAGCTGCTATGGATGTGGCAACAAGAACCCTGAATCATTAGTCTAATTTTATGAAGAAATATCAAGTTTTGACATACTAGATTTATTATGCCTAATCCATCTGCTACTCAAACCTTGTCTACTCAAACCTCTAGTTCGTTAGTTACACTGACAGTCTCACCGGGTAAAGTCATCCGGGGTGCGGGTGTGTTGCATTCCGCAGCGGGAGAGATCGCCCATTTGGGAACTCGTCCTCTAATTGTGGCAGGAACCCGTACTCTCAGTATTAGCCAAGAAAATTTACAACCCATTTTTGCAACAGCACAATTACAGACTGCGGCCGCTTCCTATGGTACAGATTGCTGTGAAGATAGTCTGCAAGCCTTACGCAAAGCAGCTAAGGAACATCAAGCGGATGTGATTATTGGTGTCGGTGGTGGTAAAGCACTGGATACAGCTAAGTTAATTGGCCATCAATTAAAATTACCAGTTGTGACAATTCCTACCTCAGCAGCTACCTGTGCAGCTTGGACAGCTTTATCAAATGTCTATTCAGAAACAGGCGCGTTTTTATATGATGTGGGCTTGTTGCGTTGTCCTGATTTGCTGATTTTGGATTATGATTTGATTCAAACTGCACCCCAAGGGACTTTAGTTGCAGGTATTGGAGATGCGATCGCCAAATGGTATGAAGCATCTGTTAGCAGTGGACATTTACAAGATACTCTGATTATCGCCGCAGTCCAACAAGCGCGAGTTTTACGAGATATCCTGTTCCAAAAATCTGCCGCCGCTTTACAATCTCCTGGTAGTGAAGTTTGGCAAGAAGTAGTGGATGCCACAGTATTATTAGCTGGTGTCATTGGTGGCTTAGGTGGCGCACAATGTCGCACCGTCGCCGCCCATGCAGTGCATAATGGGTTAACGCATATCTCTGGACATGGCAGTATTCACGGCGAAAAAGTCGCTTACGGTATTTTAGTACAACTGCGATTGGAAGAAATGCTCCAAGGTAATCAACTTGCGGACGCAGCTAGACAACAATTATTAAAGTTCTATGCAGAGATTGGACTACCCCAAAAATTAGCAGATTTGGGTTTAGGCAATATTAGTTTGAGTGAGTTGCAAACAGCAGCAGAAATTACCTTAGCACCCAATTCTGACATTCACCGCTTACCTTTTCCCGTAGCGTTAGAACAGTTAATGGCCGCAATGGTTTCTACCACTGCACCACACCAATTAAAAATTAAAAATTAAAAATCCGTAATTGCTAATTGGTAATGGGTAATTGGTAAAATTTCATCTATTCCCAGTCCCCAGTCCCTTCCAGTCCCCAATCCCCTATATCGAGGTTTTAGAATGAGTTTGAGTTGGATTACTCCCGCAGAACGTGTACAAAAATTGCCTCCTTATGTTTTTGCCCGTTTGGATGAACTGAAGGCAAAGGCCAGGGAACAAGGACTGGATTTAATTGATTTGGGGATGGGAAACCCTGATGGACCCACACCCCAACCAGTGGTAGAAGCAGCGATCGCCGCTTTGCAAAATCCGGCTAATCACGGTTATCCACCCTTTGAAGGTACTGCTAATTTCCGCAAGGCAATTACTAAATGGTACAATCGCCGCTATGGTGTGGTTTTAGATCCTGATAGTGAAGCTTTACCCCTGCTTGGTTCTAAGGAAGGTTTAGGACATTTAGCGATCGCCTACATCAATCCTGGTGATCTGGTTTTAGTCCCTTCACCATCCTACCCTGTTCATTTTCGTGGTCCGATTATTGCTGGTGGAGTAATTCACAGTTTAATTCTGAAAGCAGAAAATAACTGGTTAATTGATTTAGCTGCAATTCCCGATGATGTGGCCAGAAAAGCCAAAATTCTCTATTTCAATTATCCCAGTAATCCCACCGCCGCCACCGCACCCCGTGAATTTTTTGAGGAAATAGTTGCTTTTGCGCGGAAGTATGAAATTCTTTTAGTGCATGACTTATGTTATGCCGAGTTAGCTTTTGATGGTTATCAACCAACTAGCTTATTAGAAATTCCCGGTGCAAAAGATATTGGTGTAGAATTTCACACCCTATCTAAAACCTATAATATGGCAGGTTGGCGCGTTGGTTTTGTGGTGGGAAATCGTCATGTGATCCAAGGTTTAAGAACCTTAAAAACTAACTTGGATTATGGCATTTTCTCCGCTTTACAAACAGCCGCAGAAACGGCTTTAGAATTACCAGATTCTTATTTACACGAAGTTCAAAACCGTTACCGCACCCGTCGAGATTTTCTCATTGACGGTTTAGGGAAATTAGGCTGGAAGATTCCCAAAACCGAAGCAACAATGTACCTTTGGGTAAAATGTCCTGTGGGTATGGGTTCGACAGATTTTGCTCTGAATGTACTGCAACAAACAGGTGTGGTAGTCACTCCTGGTAATGCTTTTGGCGCTGGTGGTGAAGGGTATGTGAGATTTAGTTTAATAGCAGATTGCGATCGCTTGGGTGAAGCTTTACAAAGATTCAAAGAAGCGGGAATTTGTTATCAACAAGAAGCGGTAGTTTCTGTGTAATTAAATTGTTTGTTTTTTAGATCCCCGACTTCTTTTTTTAATTATGTTCATCAATGAAAAATTCTTATTAGAAGTCGGGGATCTGAGTTTTAAGGTATTTGTCACCCAAAAACCCAACCTCAAAATCCTATCTTTTAAATATCATCAGGGTTAACACCCAAAGACCTTAAATACGCTGCTAACTTCTCCTTTTGTTGTCGTTCTTGTTGGGCAATTTCTTCCGCTTGTTGTTGTGCTATTTCCGCTTGTTGCTGTGCTAATTTTGCTTGTTGGGCAATTTCTTCAGCTTCTAAACGGGCTTGTTTTTCAACAATAGCTCTTTCATCACCAGTTAACAACAAATTCCCCCCATCATCCCACCAACGTACCCAAGGTA